>NZ_POQU01000072.1 GCF_002938425.1 Blastococcus atacamensis
TGTTATTTTGGTATTTCTATTTTTTATCTGTTTACTTCTTTCTTTTTCGTTTTCTTGTGTCTGTTAGTTCATTTATTTCTTTTTTTTTTAATGATACGACTACCATCTAGATTTAACCTAGCCTGTTCGTCGGCAGCGTCATGATTTTATAAGAGACAGGGGGCGGGGGGTCCTTGTTTCAGTCGCCGGGCCAGCTACCGGTCAGCTTGGTGAACCCACGGGCGCCGGCGCGGTCGATGGCGGCCTTGGTGGCCGCGAAGATCGCGCCCTGGATCGCGGCGGCCAGCACGACCTCGCGCATGCGGTACTCGCTCTGCAGCGCCGAGGGCGCGTCGTCCTCGTTGGCGACCGCCTTCCAGATCTGCTTGAAGGCGATCCCGCTCAGCGATCCGGCCAGGATGCCGCCGATCAGGCCGATGGGCCGGTAGGCGAACTTGGCTCCCTTGCTCAACGCTTCCTCCTCCTCGTGGCGCGCTCAGCGCGCTTCTTCCGCAGCACGACGATCCCGGCGATCACCCCGACGACGGCCAGCAGGCCGGCGATGATGAGCGGCGGGCTCTCGCGGTAGGTCTCCACCGCGGTGTCCTTGGCCCGCAGCGCACTTTCCTTGGTGCGCGCGGGGACGTCCAGCCGGTGGCTCAGCTCGTCGACCGTGCGACCGAGCTGCTCGCGGGTGGCGTCGATGTCGGCCTTGATCGCGTCGACGTCGGTCGGGCCGCCGTCGGATCCGTTCGCGCCCTCCGGGCGGGTGCTCATCGGCTGATCCCTCGCTTCACGGCGGCGATGTCCTCCTGGACGCTGGCGAGGGTCTCGGTGGGCAGCGGCGGTGCCGCCTGCTGCACGTCCTTCTTGCCGACCAGCGCCAGCACACCGGCGATCAGGAAGAGGGCGAGGGCGACGACGATCGCGGCCAGCCACCCCGGCATCACGTTGGCGAGCCCGAGGATCGCGGCGGTCACCAGCGCGCCGAGCCCGAGGACGGCGAGGAGACCGGCGCCGCCGAACAGTCCCGCGCCCAGCCCCAGCCGCTTAGCCTTCTGCGTGACCTCCGCCTGGGCGAGCCGGACCTCGTCGCGCACGAGACGGCTGACCAGGTCCGGGAGGGCGCCGATCAGCTCGCCGGTGGTGGCGGTGGCCGGGTCGGGCGGGGGCGTCGACGCCCGGGTGGCGCCCGTCGCGGGCTGGGAGCTGGCGGTCATCTGTCCTCCGGTAGGCGGGTCGATGCAGTGCCATGCCCGCGCCGACGGGTCGGAAACCGGCGGGACGATCACAGTGCAGGCGTCGGCCACGGCGCCCGGCTAGCCTGCCCCCATGACCTGGCACTGGCGCTTGGAGGACCCGTCCGGCTCGACCCTGGAGCCCGCCGCGGTGGGGGTCGAGGTGCCGGAGTCGGACAACCAGAGCGACGCCGAGTCGTGGCTCGGGGAGAACTGGCGGGAGCTGCTCGACCGCGGTGTCGCGACCGTGACCCTGATCGACGGCGACCGGAAGGTCTACGGCATGGGGCTCGCCGCATCGTGACCCTCAGGTAGAGCCTGAGGGGCACGATGCGGCGCCGGCGGCCCGGGGCTCAGAAGCCCCGGGCCGTCTTGCCCGGGTCGCGTTCCACGACGTCGCCCAGGACCTCGTCGATCCGGGCCAGGACGTCGGCGTCGAGGGTCACGCCCGCGGCCTTCACGTTGTCGTGCACCTGCTCAGGGCGGGTGGCGCCGATGATCGCCGCCGCCACGTTCCGGTTCTGCAGCACCCAGGCCAGTGCCAGCTGAGCCATGGACAGCCCCAGGTCCTCGGCGATCGGGCGCAGCTCCTGCACGCGCCCCAGCAGGTCGTCGCGCATGAACCGCTGCATCGACTGGCCGGCCTCGGTGTGCCCGGCCCGGCTGTCGGCCGGCGGCTGCTCGCCCGGCCGGTACTTGCCGGTCAGGATGCCCTGGGCCAGTGGCGACCACACGATCTGCGAGACGCCCTCCTGCTCCGAGGTCGGGACCACCTCGGACTCGATGACCCGCCAGAGCATCGAGTACTGCGGCTGGTTGCTGATCAGCTGGATGCCCAGGTCGCGGGCGAGGGCGGCGCCGGCGGCGATCTGCTCGGCGTTCCACTCCGAGACGCCGATGTAGAGCGCCTTGCCCTGCCTGACCAGGTCGGCGAAGGCGGTCATCGTCTCCTCGAGCGGCACCGTGGTGTCGTAGCGGTGTGCCTGGTACAGGTCGACGTAGTCGGTGCGCAGCCGCCGCAGCGAGGCGTGCGCGCTCTCGATGATGTGCTTGCGGCCCAGCCCGCGGTCGTTCTGCCCGGGGCCGGTCGGCCAGTAGACCTTGGTGAAGAGCTCGATCGACTCGCGGCGGACGCCCGCGAGCGCCTCGCCGAGCACCGTCTCGGCGCGGGTGCCGGCGTAGACGTCAGCGGTGTCGAAGGTGGTGATCCCGGCGTCCAGGGCGGCGCGGACGCACGCGTTCGCCGCGTCCTCCTCCACCTGCCCGCCGTGGGTGAGCCAGTTGCCGTACGCGATCTCGGAGATGGTCAGGCCGGAGCGGCCGAGTCGTCTGAATTCCACGTGCGGCGACGTTAGGCGTCCTGCGCGGTCCCCGCCCCGGCGGCCCCCGGCGTCGAGCCCCGTGCCGTCGGGCACCAGGCGGCCGCCGTGCCCCGCCGCCCGGGCCGCGAGCAGCGACGCCGGCGGGTCGCGGCGGCCGAGGTGGACCGCGACGACGTCGTTGGTGCCCGCGACGGCGCCGACCGCACGGAGCCGGTGCAGCTGGACGGGGAAGCTGCTTGGCCGAGGTGCCGGTGCCGTGCCCGAGATGGTCGCCGAACGTCTCCACGAGCAGGACGACGTCGAACGTGTGCCGGGGCAGGAGCGTCCTCGGTCAGATCGTGGCGCCGACCCCGACGTCGGGCTTGGGGAAGCGCCACTTGCGGATCATGGTCGAGCGGCTGATGCCGTACCAGATCAGGCCCTTCATGCGGTGGTCGTCGTCGGGGAACCGGGCGGTCACCGCCTGCCGGATCTTCCGGCCCAGCACCACCGAGTCGATGATCAGCACGATGAAGAAGCCGAAGAGCACGAAGCTGGAGTAGGCCTTCACCGCCAGGCTGGGCACGAAGGTGCCGATCAGCGCGACGGCGGCGACGAGGAGGAAGAGGCTGCCGATGTTCCGGCGGCTGTCGACGACGTCGCGCACGAGCTTGCGCACCGGCCCGCGGTCCCGCGCGGGCAGGTAGGAGTCGTCGCCGCGAGCCGCGCCCAGCCGGGTCTCGGTGCGCCGCGCCGCCTGCTGCTCGCGCATCCGCTTGTAGGCCTCCTTGCGCGTGGTGGGCGGCGGCGGAGGCGGGCCCTGGCGCCGGCCCTGGGCCTCGTTGCGCTTGGGCGTCGGCCGCCCCTTGCCGCCGGCCTTGAGCATCTGCTCGGTCAGTTCGGCCGAGTCGCCGGAGGCGGCATCGGGCGTCGGAACGGGGTCGCGGCGGCCGGGCAGGCGGAGCTTCACGGCCGGGAAGTCTACGTGTGTGAGCAATCCAGCCCCGGACGTCGCGCCCGGAGCCGTACAGTGGGTGCACGGGAAGAGGAGCCGTTCCGGCGGCGTTCGTCCGTAGCGGAGTGCGCTCTCGCGGACACCTCGGAGGGAGAGGACAGGAATATGACGGTGCAGGACACTGCGGCCACCGGCGTCGTGCTCAGCGACCCCGCCGCCGCCAAGGTGAAGGCGTTGCTGGACCAGGAGGGTCGCGACGACCTGCGGCTGCGCATCGCCGTCCAGCCCGGCGGTTGCTCCGGCCTGCGGTACCAGCTCTTCTTCGACGAGCGGTACCTCGACGGCGACCAGACCTACGACTTCGGTGGCGTCGAGGTGATCGTCGACCGGATGAGCGGCCCGTACCTGGGTGGCGCCACGATCGACTTCGTCGACAGCATCGAGAAGCAGGGCTTCACGATCGACAACCCCAACGCGCAGGGTTCCTGCGCCTGCGGCGACTCGTTCAACTGATCCCTCCGCCGGCACGCAGCTGGCGCGGACGACGCAGCGCCCGGTTTCCCCTCGGGGAAGCCGGGCGCTGCGTCGTCCGTCGTCCTGATGTGAGGATCCGGACATGGCGAGGTCGACGTATACCTGCGGCGACCAGATCCTGTGGAAGTCGGACGAGCCGGGGTCCGACGAGCGGTCCTGGCTCCGCTGCCCGACATCCCGGAGGACGGGGACCCGTGGAACTGCGGGAGCAGCGCGGCCTCCCGCCGCGCCTGCGGTCGGCCGTGGGTGTCCTGGGAGGTGACGCGCTCGCCGAGTACGTCCCGGCCCACGCCCGCGTCCGGCCGGTCCGTCGTCCCTAGAGCCGGACGGGGTAGACGGTCGCGGGGATCTCGGGGCGGATCCGGCCCTCGACGAAGATGCCGTGCCAGATCATGAACACCAGCAGGGTCCAGAGCTTGCGCGAGTAGTCCACAGGTGAGCCGGACCGCTGGTTGTCCCGGTGGGCCGCGAGCATCGCCAGCACCTGGGACCTGTCCAGCCACTGGTCGGTGTCGCTGTCCTCGATGACCTGCCGCGCCCAGTCGTGCAGGTCCTCGGCCAGCCAGTGCCGGGTGGGCACCGGGAAACCGAGCTTGCGCCGGTTCAGCACGTGCGCGGGCACGATCTGCTCCAGCGCCCGGCGCAGGGCGTACTTCGTCGTCTCCTTGGTCACCCGCTGGTCGACCGGAATGGTGGATGCCACCCGGAAGACCTCGGGGTCGAGGAACGGCACCCGCAGCTCCAGCGAGTTCGCCATGGTCATCTTGTCGGCCTTGACCAGGATGTCGCCGCGCAGCCAGGTGAACAGGTCCACGTACTGCATGGCCGTGACGTCGTCGTAGCCGGCCGCGCGGGTGCGCTCGTACAGCTCCCGGGTCACCGTCACGTGCGAGAGGTCGGGGTCGCGGCTGCGCAGGAAACCGAGCTCGTCGTCGCGGAAGAGCCGGGCGTTGCCGTAGTACCGCTGCTCCAGCGGGATCGAGCCGCGCCGCAGCAGGTCCTTGCCGCGCATGCCGTCGGGCAGCTTCGTGGACAGCGCCCCGAGCGCCCGGAGAATGCCGCGGGGGAGCTTCTCGAAGGCCGCCAGGGACAGCGGCTCGCGGTAGATGTTGTAGCCGCCGAACAGCTCGTCGGCGCCCTCCCCGGAGAGCACGACCTTCACGTGCTTCCGGGCCTCGCGGGCGATGAAGTACAGCGGCACGAGCGCGGGGTCGGCGACCGGGTCGTCGAGGTACCAGACGACCAGCGGGATGGACTCGGCGAACTCCTGCGGCGTCACCACCTTGGTGATGTGCTCGACGCCGATGGCGGCCGCGGACTCGGCGGCGACGTCGATCTCGGAGAAGCCCTGGCGCTCGAAGCCGGTGGTGAAGGTCAGCAGCTCGGGGTTGTAGCGCTTGGCCAGGGCGGCGATGGCCGTGGAGTCGATGCCGCCGGAGAGGAACGACCCGACGGTCACATCGGCCCGCATGTGCATGCGCACGGAGTCGTCGAGCACGTCGGCGATGCGGTCGTAGAGCGCCTGCTGCTCGTCCTTCGCGACCGGGCGGATCGGGAAGGTCGGGTGGAAGTAGCGCCTGGTGGTCAGTTCGCCGTCGACGACGGTGAAGCTGGTGCCGCTCTCGATGCGGCGGATCCCCCGGTGCAGCGTGGCGGGCTCCGGGACGTACTGCAGGGTCAGGTAGTGCTGCAGCGAGGCGGCGTCCACCCCGCCCGCCGCGTCGCTGCCGCCGAGCAGTTCCAGGACGGCCTTCTTCTCGGAGCTGAAGACCAGACCGCCGTCGGCCAGCCGCGCGGTGAACAGCGGCTTGATGCCGAACGGGTCGCGGGCTCCGAAGACCGTCTTCTCCTGGGTGTCCCAGATCAGGAAGGCGAACATCCCGCGCAGTTTCGGGACGACGTCCTCGCCCCACAGGTGGTAGCCGGCGACGATCGCCTCGGTGTCGCCCTCGGTGGCGAACGTGGCGCCCGCGGCCGTGAGCTCCTCACGCAGCTCCAGGTAGTTGTAGATCTCGCCGTTGAAGACGATCCGGTACCGGCCGTCGGCGTAGGGCATCGGCTGGTGGCTGTGCTCGATGTCGATGAAGGACAGCCGGTTGAACCCGAACACCGCCCGGGTGTCCCACCAGGCCTCGTTCTCGTCGGGACCGCGGTGGCGGACGCAGTTCTGCGCGGCCCGCACCGCGTCGACCGTTCCGTCGTCGACGCGGTCGGCGTCGGTGGAGAAGTAGGCGATCAGGCCACACATGAGGCGCGGTACTCCGGGATCGTGAGGGGGCGGGGGACCGCGACGGTCAGACGCGCTCGCCGGCGCGGGTCTTCCGGGTGGCCCGTCGCTCGGCCCAGAAGGAGAGGAAGGGGACCGTCCCGGCGAGGACGGTGACCAGGAAGCCCTTGAGGGTCCACCGGGCCCGCAGGGCGAGGTCCACCGTGGCCAGGAAGAACAAGCCGTAGAGCCAGCCGTGCGCGGTACCCAGCACCGTGGAGGGCTCGGGGATGTCCGCCAGGTGGTTCAGCGGCACGGCCACGAAGATCAGCGCGATGAGGAGCACCCCGACGACGTTGGCCATGACGCGGTAGCGGGTCAGTGCCGGGGGGACGTCGCGGCCGGCGGCGCGCGTCGGCTGCTCAACGGCCATTGCTGCTGCTCCTCTGTCCCAGCGCCCGCTCGTTGAGCTCGGCGAGGTAGGCGTTGTACGCGGCCAGCTCGGGGTCGCCCGAGGTGTCGATGCGGGGACGCTGGTAGAGCACGACGGCGTTGCTCGGGGAGTCGGCGTCGGGGTCACGGCGGAGCTCGTCGCGCACCATCCGGACGTAGAACCACAGGCCCATGAAGCCGTAGAGCGGCCACTGCAGCGCGTAGCTCCAGTTCACCGCACCGCCGCCGTCCTCGGCCTTGGTGAGCTGCCAGTGCCCGAGGAAGAACGTCGCGACGAACAGGGCGACCACGAGCAGGTGCAGCAGCACCCATCTCGGGGTCAGGAGCCGGGTGTACACGCACCCGACTCTAACCGCCGTGCCCGCGGCGCCCACCCGGCTCGCGGGCCGGCACCGGGGGATGCGGGGGCGCCCGCCGGAGTCGGGCCGGTACCGGGGAGCCGCGACCCGCCGCAGCCGTCTCCGGTGGTCAGCCCCTGAGGCGGGTCGGCTAGTCTCGGCCCACACTGTGATCGGCGTGGACGCACTCCGCCGAAGACCGGTGGAGGACCCGCTGGAACGACCGCCCGGGAACCGGGCGGAGGACGAGGAGGCAGCGAGCAGTGGCTCGAGGCAGCAGGCTCGCGCGGCTGGCCGCGCTCGGTCTCCTGGGGGTGCTCACCCTCACCGGATGCGAGATGCCGAACAATGAGTTCTGGCGCTTCGGATGGCCCGAAGGGATCACCGAAGAGGCCACCGCCATGCGTGAGCTGTGGACGGGGTCGGTCATCGCCGCCCTGATCGTCGGCATCATCGTCTGGGCCCTGATCGGCTACTCGGTCGTCCGTCACCGGAAGCGGGGTGACGAGCTGCCGCGGCAGACGGCGTACAACCTGCCGCTGGAGATCGTGCTCACGGTCATCCCGTTCCTGATCATCGCCGGGCTGTTCTTCTTCACCGTGGTGACGCAGAACAAGGTGATGGACCGCAGCGCGGACCCGGACGAGACCATCCAGGTCAACGCATTCAAGTGGAACTGGCAGTTCGTCTACCCGGAGACCGAGGGGCAGGACGGCGAGCCGGTCGACACCGTCGGCACCAGCACCGACATCCCGATCCTGGTGGTGCCCACCGATCGCTCCATCCGGTTCCAGGTGGCTTCCGCCGACGTCATCCACTCGTTCTGGGTCCCCGAGTTCCTCTTCAAGCTCGACGTGATCCCCGGCAACGAGAACGGCCGCGACAACGTCTTCGAGGTCACCGTCCAGGAGGAGGGTGCCTACGTCGGCCGCTGCGCCGAGCTGTGCGGCACCTACCACGCGTACATGAACTTCGAGGTGCGCGCGGTCTCCGGCGATGACTACGACGCCTACCTGGCCGCTCGTGAGTCCGGGCTGGAGACCTACGAGGCCCTGGAGTCGATCGGTCAGCCCGGCGACGCCGGCACGACGACGCCGCTGGACCTGGCTCAGAACAAGAACGCAGACCAGCAGCAGTCCGCTGGTGACTGACGCTCCCGCTCCCCGCACGGGAACCACGCTCGAGGAGGCACGACCGTGAAGGTCGAGGCGCTGATCTTCAACCTCATCACGCTGTTCTGCATCGTGGCCGCGATCGTCTACGGCCTGTGGTCCCGCGAGCCCATCGGCACGACGGCGCTCGCGCTGTCCGGGGGCCTGACCGGCCTGATCGGTGGCTTCTTCTGGTTCATCTCGCGTCGCATCGACGCGCGACCGGAGGACCGCAAGGACGCCGACATCGCCGACGGTGCGGGCGAGCTGGGCTTCTTCCCGCCGGCGAGCTACTGGCCGTTCGCCCTGGCGCTGTCCGCCGGCCTGATGGGTCTGGCGCTGGCCTTCTTCTACATGTGGCTGATCCTGATCGCGGGCGTGGCGCTGCTGATCACCGTCGGCGGCCTGCTCTTCGAGTTCTACACGGGGCAGAACGCCCAGCAGAGCTGATCCGAACAAGCCTGACGAGGGCCTCTTCCACCGACGGTGGGAGGGGCCCTCGTCGTTCGCCCCCCTGGCACCGCGCCGGACGGCAGCGAGACAGCCTGGCCTGCCCGCCGGAACGGGCACCGGTGCGGCAGCAGCCGTCTGGGGCGGCCCGCGTCCCATCACGGGGCCGAGGCGGGCGTCAGCGGCTGCGCGCGGTGCAGTGGCGTCGGGGAGAACTGGCCAACGGTCCCGCACCGCAGCGGGTCATCGCGCCGGAGCGCATTCAGCGCGCGCCCGGCCGGACGTCGTGTGGAGCGGAGCCGCCGCGCGTCGAGCGTGGCCGACGTGCGGCTGCGCCTGGCCCTGGCGCGCACCGGTGCACCCGGAGGCGGTACCGCGGGCATGTCGGGCCGCGCGCCGCAGCAGTAGGGCGGCCACCGGGATGTGGGGCTCACTGAGCCCTCTGGCCGGTGCTCCGCCGACAGCAGCGCAGCCGCGGGACCGTCGGGGCGTGGGGGAGCGGAGGAGCGCGCCGATCGGGCCCGACCCCGCTGCAGCGGGTGCGAGCCGGCGGACGGCGCTGTGCCACGTCCGCGGCGCGGAACCGGCGTCGAGCCCGCCAGCTCGCGGAGGTGTGCACCGGCGCTGAGAGAGGCCGGTAACTCCTCCGGTCCCGGATGGCGGGGGTAGCCGCGGGCGGGGGTGGCCCGGTCCGGTGGTCCGGCTCGGTCGCCGTCCCGTTGGGCGGAGGCGCCGAATGCAGCAGGGCCCCGGTGGAATCCACCGGGGCCCTGCTGTCCAGCAGTCGATCAGTCGCGCGTGTCCTGCGGGCGGCCGCCGTCGGAGGGACGGCCCCCGTCGGACGGGCGACCGGAGCTGGTGAGCTCCCGTGCGGCCTCACCGGCTGCCAGGCCGCGGCCCTCACCCTGCTGCTCGAGCTCCACCGCGGACGGCTGCTCGATCGGCGTGAAGAAGCCCCGGATGGCGCGGCGTGCGCCACCGACCTGGTTCATCCGCTTCGGCACCGGAGCGCCGCCGTAGGCGAGCTGACCGTGGCCGTGCTCGTCGACCGGGCCGAGCGGCTGGTGCACCTCGATGAACTCACCGTGCGGCAGACGCCGGATGACACCCGTCTCGATGCCGTGCTCCAGCACCTCGCGGTCGTGCTGCTGCAGACCGAGGCAGATGCGGTACGTGATCATGTACGCGATGGCCGGGAACACGATGACGCCGATGCGTCCGAACCAGGTCATGGCGTTCAAGCTGATGGTGAACTTGTCGGCGATGACGTCGTTCGAACCCGAGATCACGAGCACCAGGTAGAAGGTCAGCGCCATCACCCCGAGCGAGGTCCGGACGGGGACGTCCCGGGGCCGCTGCAGCAGGTGGTGCGCCGCGGTGTCCCCCGTCAACTTTCGCTCGATCATGGGGTAGAGAGCCAGCACCGTGAACATCGCGCCGGCCACCACGACCGTCGGCCAGAACAGCGCCGGGATGGTGTAGTCACCGGGCAGGTTGATGTCCCAGGCGGGGAAGATACGGGTCGAGCCGTCGAGGAACAGGATGTACCAGTCGGGCTGGGACGCGGCCGACACCTGGGCGGGGTTGTACGGGCCCCACAGCCATACCGGGTTGATCTGGACGAGACCCGCGAGGGCCGCGCAGACCCCGAACACGACGAGCAGCAGCCCGGTGGCCTTGCCGGCGAAGGTCGGGAAGAGCCGGTTGCCGACCACGTTGTGCTCGGTTCGCCCGGGACCAGGGAACTGTGTGTGCTTCTGCTTCACCAGGATGAGCAGGTGCACCGCGATCAGGGCGAGCAGGATCGCCGGGAAGATCAGCACGTGGGCGATGTAGAACCGCCCGATGATCTCCTCACCGACGAAGTCACCGTTGAAGATCGCGAAGTGCACCCACGTCCCGATGACGGGGATGGACAGCAGGATCGCGCTGATGATGCGGAGGCCGGTACCCGAGAGCAGGTCGTCGGGGAGGGTGTAGCCCGTGACGCCCATGAGCAGCGACAGCACGAGCATGACCACGCCGATGAGCCAGTTGCTCTCCCGTGGCCGGCGGAAGGCGCCGGTGAAGAAGATGCGCAGCAGGTGCACCACGATCGCGGCCACGAACAGCAGCGCCGCCCAGTGGTGCATCTGGCGCATGAAGAGGCCGCCGCGCACGTCGAACGACAGGTCGAGGGCGGAGGCGTAGGCCGCGGACATGTCGGTGCCGCGCAGCGGGTCGTACTCGCCGTCGTAGACGACCTCGGTCATGGTGGCGTCGAAGAAGAAGGTCAGGTACGTGCCCGAGAGCAGCAGGAGGATGAAGCAGTAGAGCGCGATCTCGCCCAGCAGGAACGACCAGTGGTCCGGGAAGACCTTGTTGAGCGTGCGGCGCACCGGGCCCGCGACGATCAGCCGGTCGTCGAACTCGGTCGCGGCCTTGCCCAGCCGGGAGGTCGGCGCGCCCGGCGCCGTGGCGGTGGCTGCCATCAGATGCGCTCCCGGTTCCAGTACGTGGGTCCTACGGCTTCAATGTAGTCACTTCGGGCGACGAAGTAGCCCTCGTCGTCGACCGTGATCGGCAGCTGCGGCAGCGACCGGGTGGCCGGGCCGAAGACCGGCTTCGCGCCCTGGGTCACGTCGAACTGCGACTGGTGGCAGGGGCAGAGGATCCGGCTGGTCTCCTGCTCGTACAGCGACACCGGGCAACCGGCGTGGGTGCAGATCTTGGAGTAGGCGACGTAGTCGCCGTAGCCGAAGTCCGCCTGTCCCTCGCGGGGCCGGTCGGAGGTGACCTGCTCCGGGCGGAGCCGGATGAGCATGGTCGCGGCGTCGGACTGCCGGTTCCCGCCCGGAACGGCCGGGAAGACCGTCTCCAGCGAGCCCGGCTGCTGGTCGCCGGGGCGGATGGGGCTGCCGTCGTCGCGGACGAGTCGCACTCCCTCGGCCCAGTTGGTGCGGCCGAGGGGGTTGCCCTTGTTCGGGTTCTTGATCATGCCGCCGAGCGGGGCGATGAGCATGAGCCCGAAGGCGGCGCCCATGAAGCCGAGCGAGCGGGTGAGCAGCTTGCGGCGGGCGAGGCCGCTGTTGTGCAGACCGCCGACGAGCGTGGCGCCCGTGGTGACGCGGTCGAAGTGCGAGCCGTCGTGCTTGTCCTGCACCGCGGTCTCGTGCGGCAGGAGCTTCTTCGTGTAGAGCACCAGGCCCACGCCGGCGAGGGTGAACGCCAGCCCCATGAACAGGCCCAGTAGCGGGGTGAAGAGGGCGCTCCAGGTGGTGCCTTCCTCCGCCCAGGCCCACTCGGGCAGGAACCAGCCGGAGCCGGCATACACGACCAGGAAGAGGAGTGCGGAGATTCCGGCACCGGCGAAGGTCCAGCCGACCTGGCGGACGGCGCGCTTCTCGAGGCGGGAGCCCGGCTCCGGGCCCGGGTCGACGTGGAGGATCTCCACGCCGTCGTACCGGGCGCCCAGGATGTCCAGCTCCTCGCGGCTCATAGCCGCGAGCTGCTCCGGGGTGTAGTCCTCGTCCGGGCCGCCGTGCAGCGGTCCCGGGGTGTCCGAGCCGCCGGCCGAACCGGGGCGGGTTTCGTGCGTGTTCACGCCTTGCTCCCCATCCAGAAGATTCCGAACATCAGCGCGGTCACGCCGACCACCCAGATGACCAGGCCCTCGGCGACCGGGCCCATGCGGCCCACACCGGCGCCGCCCGGGTCCGCCTGGAACTTCACGGTTTGGACGTAATTGATGATCGAGCGCTTCTCCTCGGGGGTCAGCTGGTTGTCCCCGAAGACCGGCATGTTCTCCGGTCCGGTGAGCATCGCCGTGTAGATCTCGAGATCGGTCGCGTCCTCGAGACTGGGGGCGTACTTGCCCGAGGAGAGCGCGCCGCCCTCGCCGACGAAGTTGTGGCACGAGGCGCAGTTGAGCCGGAACAGCTCGCCGCCCTCGGCCAGGTCGCCGTCCTGCAGGTTGCCGGAGGGCAGCGTGGGGCCGCCACCGTTCGCCTGGACGTAGGCCATCAGCTGGTCGATCTCCTCGTCGGAGAACACGGCCGGCTTGTCGGGAGCCTGCTCCTGCTGGCGCACGAGCGGCATGCGGCCGGTGTGCACCTGGAAGTAGACGGATGCCTCGCCGACGCCGATGAGCGACGGGCCGCGGTTCGCCTCGCCCTCGAGGTTCTCGCCGTGGCAGGTGATGCAGCTGCGCTCGTACAGCTCGCGGCCCGCTGCCTCGGCGGCGGACTCGGAGGTGGTGTCGTCGGCGGCCTGGGCCGGCGCGAACACCGAGTAGAGGGAGCCGGTCAGCACCAGCGAGGCCATGAGGCCGGCCACGTTGGCGATGCGGCGGCGCTGCTTGGACCGGCGGCGGACGCGGGCCCGGTCGGCCGGGCGGCCCGCGGCGTCGGTCGGGGCGTCGGAGTGCGGGTTCGTGGTGGACACCGGTTCCCTAGCGGATCAGGTAGATCGTGGCGAAGAGCCCGACCCACACGACGTCGACGAAGTGCCAGTAGTAGGAGACCACGATCGCGGAGGTCGCCTGTGCCGGCGTGAAACGGCCCATCGTGGATCTGATGAGCACGTAGACGAAGGCGATGAGCCCGCCGATGACGTGGAGGGCGTGGAAACCCGTTGTCAGGTAGAAGACGGAGCCGTAGGTCGACGACGAGATCGTCGTGCCGTGCTCCGTCACCAGGACGCGGTACTCGTTCGCCTGCGCGAGCACGAAGACCAGGCCCATCGCGAAGGTGATGGTGAACCAGCGCCGGAGCCCGTAGACGTTGCCCTGCTCAGCGGCGAAGACGCCGAACTGGCAGGTGAACGACGACGCCACGAGGATGACCGTGAAGACCGTGGCGTACGGCAGGTTCAGCTCGGTCGGCTCCGGTGGCCACCCATCGGTGGCCCGGGCTCGCGCGGTGAAGTACATGGCGAACAGGCCGGCGAAGAACATCAGCTCGCTGGCGAGCCAGATGATCGTGCCGACGCTGACCATGTTCGGTCGGGTCAGGGAGTGCACCCGCGAGGTGTCGAAGGTGCTGCTCGCCACGGGGGCCGTTGTCACGAGGCTCATCATGGCATCGGCAGGCCCCGGTCACGACCGCGGGTGGCGACGGCGTGGCGTCGATGTGACCAGCTCGATACCGACTCGCAGGTGTTGGCCTGCGGGAAGGCGCCTGGGCACTAGGCTCGGCCGGGTGAGTGCCGCAGAGAACCCCGCCGCACCGGCGACCGTGCTGCTCTACAGCCACCGTCCCGAGGTGCGGGAGGCCGTCCGCACCGCGGTCGGCCGACGTCCCGCCGGCGACGTCGGTCCGCTCACCTGGGTGGAGTGCTCGACGGCGGCCGAGGTCGTGTCCGCCGTCGACGCGGGAGGCATCGACCTCTGCGTCCTCGACGGCGAGGCGCAGCCGACCGGCGGGATCGCGCTCACGCGCCAGCTGGAGGTCGAGGTGGCCGACCGGCCGGCCGTCTGCCTGCTGATCGCGCGGCAGCCCGACCGGTGGCTGGCGCACTGGTCGCGCGCGGAGGCGACGCTGTCGCTGCCGGTGGACCCGCTCGTGGCGCCCGGCGTGGTCGCGGACCTGCTGCGCAGCTCCACCCGGCGTCCGGCCGTGCGCCCGTGACGCGAGCGTCCGCTGCGCCTTCCGCTTCCCACACCTGGCCCGGCCTGCTCAACCGGCTGCTGGCGGGGCAGGACCTGACCGCCGAGGACACCCGTTGGGCGATGCGGGAGGTGATGACCGGCGAGGCGACGCCCGCGCAGGTGGCGGCCCTCACCGTCGCGCTGCGCGCGAAGGGCGAGGCTCCCGAGGAGGTGGCCGGGCTGGCCGCCGAGATGCTGGCGCAGGCGACGCACGTGCAGCTGCCGGTGGACTGCGTCGACATCGTCGGTACCGGCGGCGACGGCGCCCACACCGTGAACATCTCCACGATGGCTGCGGTGGTGACGGCCGCGGCCGGCGCGCCGGTGGCCAAGCACGGCAACCGCGCCGCGTCGTCGTCCTCCGGGGCGGCCGACGTGCTGGAGGCGCTGGGCGTGGTCATCGACCTGCCGGCGCCGGCCGTGGCGCGGTGCGTGCGGGACGCGGGGATCGGCTTCTTCTTCGCGCCGGTCTTCCACCCCGGCATGCGCTTCGCCGCCGCGCCGCGCCGCGAGATGGGCATCGGCACCGTCTTCAACTTCCTCGGGCCGCTGACCAACCCGGCGCGCCCGGTTGCCGCGGCGGTCGGCTGCGCCGATGCGCGCATGGCCCCGGTCCTCGCCGAGGTCCTGGCGGCGCGCGGGACCCGCGCCCTGGTCTTCCGCGGCGACGACGGGCTCGACGAGCTGACGACGGCCACGACCTCGGCGGTCTGGGTGGTACGGGACGGGCGCGTGGTCGCCGACCGGGTCGACCCGTCCGCGCTCGGCATCGAGACGCCCGCGCCCGACGCGCTGCGCGGCGGTGACGCACGGGCCAACGCCGACGTGTTCCGGCGGGTCGTGGACGGCGAGCGCGGCCCGGTCCGCGACGCCGTGCTGCTGAACGCGGCCGCGGCGCTGGCCGCCTTCGACGAGCGCGACGTGCGACTGCACGACGGGCTGGCGGCTGGGATCCAGCGGGCCGCGGCGGCGGTCGACGACGGGCGCGCGGCGGCGCTGCTCGACCGGTGGATCGAGGTCAGCCAGGCCGTGTAAGGACCCCGTCCTCCTCACCGCTCGCAGGCTCGCGGCGAGCCTCTGGACGGGGCCGTCAGTCGGTGGACTCGAAGCCGATCGAGAACGCGGCCTCGAGGTCGTGCTTGGAGTAGGCCCGGAAGGCGATGTGGGTCTCGGTCTCCAGCACGCCGGGCACCTTGTTGATGCGGCCGGCGATGACCTCGGCGATCTGGTCGAACTCGCGCACCCGGACGACCGCGATCAGGTCGACCTCCCCGGCGGTGGAGTAGACCTCGCTGACGCCGTCGAGGTCGGCGATCGCGCCCGCCACCTCGGGGATCGAGTCCGTGGCGGCGTCGATCATGACGATGGCGGTGATCACGCCGGGGATGCTATCCGCTCCGGCCGTGCACGGGTCCCCAGCGACCGGCCGTCGGCGAACGGGTCCCGCTCGGCGCGGCCGGCCTCGACCTGGCCCAGGAAGCCGCTGTAGGCGCCGGTGCCTGGCGCGGGGCTGGCGAGGGTCCCGGTGAGCTGCACGAGGCGGGTGCCCGGCTTCTCCAGCCAGCGCAGCACGAGCTCTGTCTCGTCGACCGACGTCGTCGGTGCGACGTCGATCCCCGGCAGCGTCTCGGCCGTCGCCAGCAGGCCCGGCAGGACCCTTCGCACGGTCGACCCGCTCGGCGCGGTGCCGGCCGCGACCAGCCGGCCGTACCGGACCACCGAGAGCTCCCAGCCACCGGTGCCGTCCGGGCGGGCCAGCACCAGCTCGGGCACCGCGGCCAGGGACTCCAGGCGCTGACGGCGGCGGACGGCGCGCACCAGCACCGCGATGCGGTCGCGCAGCACGGCGGCGTCCTCGTACCGCTCCTCGGCGGCCAGGCGATCGACCCGGTCCAGGAGCGGCGCCATCAGCGGCCGCGGGTCGGAGTGGACGGCCGCGGCGAAGACGGCGGCGATGTCGGCGTACTCGACGACCGACTGCGCGCCCGTGCACGGTGCGCCGCACCGCCCCATGCCGGCGAGCACGCACGCGCTCACAGGGGTGCGCGGGGAGAGCCGGGCGGTGCACTGGCGCAGCGGGAGCACCTCGTGGACGGCGGCGACGGCGGCGTCCGCGGCCCGGCGGTCGGGGAAGGGGCCGAGGAAGACCCCGGCGTCGGGCCGGACGCGCCGCACGACGGAGAGGCGGGGAAAGGGCTCCTCGGTGAGCCGCACCCACAGCGCCCGCTCGGGGAAGCGGGAGCGCCGGTTGTACCGGGGCTTGTGCTCGGCGATCAGCCGGAGCTCGCGGACGGCGGCCTCCAGGGCGTGGGCGCAGGAGATCGTGTCGATCCGGTGCGCCAGCCGCACCATCTCGGTGATCCGGCTGCGCTGCTCGCTGGAGGAGAAGTAGCTGCGCACCCTGCTGCGCAGGTCGGTGGACGTGCCGACGTAGAGCGGCTCGTCGCGCGGCCCGCGGAAGAGGTAGACGCCGGGCCCGTGCGGGACGCCGTCGGCCAGATGCCGCTTCCGGCGCCGCTCGGGATCGATCTGCCGGGTCAGCCCGGTGAGCTCCTCGAGCGTGGTGACGCCGAGCGGACCCAGCCGCTCGAACAGTCCGTGCAGGACGTCGACGGTGGCCCGGGCGTCGTCCAGCGCGCGGTGGGTGGGCGAGGTGGCGGCCGAGAAGTAGGGCGCCAGGGTGCCCAGCTTGCAGTTGGGCACCTCGTCGCGGCTCAGCAGCCGCCGCGCCAGCACCGCGGTGTCGACCGAGGCCGCCCCCGGCCACGGGATGCCGCTCTCCGCGCAGGCCGCCTTGAGGAACCCCAGGTCGAACGGGGCGTTGTGGGCCACCAGCACCGCGCCGCGCGCGAACTCCAGGAAGCCGGGCAGGACGGCGTCGATCCGCGGCGCGGTCGCGACCATCATCGAGGTGATCCCGGTGAGCACGCTGATGTAGGGCGGGATCTCGTGGCCGGGGTCGACCAGCGTCTGGAACTCCCCGAGCACCTGTCCGCCGCGCACCTTCACCGCCCCGATCTCGGTGATCGCGCTGTCCTTGGGGGACCCGCCGGTGGTCTCCAGGTCGACCACGACGAACGTCACCTGGGACAGGTGCGTACCGAGGTCGGCGATCGAGACCTGCTGGTAGCCGGGAGCGGAGAGGGTGGGTGGCACGCGGCGGACGCTAGGTCGGGGTGCTGACAGTCCGGGGGACGCGCGCCGGGCGCCGCATCCCTCGTCCAGGGGGTCCGGCCGGTGCGCGCGGGCCTCCACCTGGCACTCGGGGCGTGAGCGGGTCAACATTCCTGCTGGTGACGGTCGCGCAGGGGGCGGTCGTCCGACAGGTGGAGGTGGTCCGATGCCCGCGCGCTCCTGGTCGCGCCCCTCCGCCCCGCACGTGCACCGGGTCCTGCTGGCCGCGACGGCCGCGCTCGCGGTCGCGCTGGCCGCCGCGCCGGGTTCGGCCTCGGCCGCGCCGAGCGACCAGCCCGGGGGCACCTCCGGCGTGCTCGACAGCCGCGACCTCGACCGGCTGCAGAAGCGGGCGGCGGAGGTCCAGGACGGCCTGCGCGCCCAGCAGGACGACGTCGTGGCCGCGCGCGAGGAGCTCGCGGAGGCGCAGCGGGCGGTCGAGGAGGCCCGTGCGGTCCTGGCCGCCAAGCAGGGCGAGCTCTCGGTCCACCAGCAGGCGGTCGCCGGGTACGCCGCTGCCGTCTACCGGGACGGGGGAGGGCTCACGCGGCTCACCCTGCTGCTCGACAGCGGCGACCCCGGCGACGTCCTCTCGGCCATGGGCTTCCTGGACGCCGTCGACTCGCACGCCGCCGAGGTCATCGCGGTGGCCGAGACCCACCGCCGGGCGGCGCTGGACGAGCAGCAGCGGGCCCAGGCGGTGCTGGACCGGGCCGCGGCGCGGGCCGACGAGGTGAGCGCCCGCGTCGCCGAGCTGGAGGCGGCGGCCGCCGCCGTGACCGCGGAGCTGGACGAGGCGCTGGACGTCGTCGACGGGCAGCTGTCGCGGCTGCAGCAGGAGCAGGTCGACGTGAACGAGCGGACGGCGGCCAACTGGCGGGCCTACGTCGACCAGCTCGAGGCGGCCGGTCTCGCGGCGACCCCGGCCGCCGAGCTGCGGACGCCCGAGCGGGGCCTGCCCGGCGGGCTGGTGCCGGTGGCCTCGGCTGACGGTGGCGCGCAGGCGGGCGCGGCGCAGCGCCCCGGTCAGCCGAGCTCGGTCCTCGTGCTGCCCGGAGAGACGCTGACCGCGGTGAGCGCGGCGATGGACGCCCTCGGGAAGCCCTACGCCCCGGGGACGGCCGGTCCCGACTCGTGGGACTGCGGCTCGCTCGTGCAGTCGGTGTACGGGCGGGCGGGGATTTCGGTGCCGGGCACGCAGGAGGAGCTGTTCGCCACGACGACGCCGGTGGCGGCGGCCGACGTGCTGCCCGGCGACCTCGTGTTCCTGGGCAACGCGGAGGCCGGGCTCGGGCATGTCGGCATCGCGCTGGACCCCGTGTCTTATACATATATGACGCTGCAGACGGAAAGAAAAGAGGAAATAACGGTGAAGACCTTTAGCACAAAAAATAA
>NZ_POQU01000073.1 GCF_002938425.1 Blastococcus atacamensis
ACAGAGTTACGGCGGCCATGGCGAGAGGGAAACGCCCGGTAACATTCCGAACCCGGAAGCTAAGCCTCTCAGCGCCGATGGTACTGCCCTGGAGACGGGGTGGGAGAGTAGGACGCCGCCGGACAACCATTCACGAAGGGCCCCAGCCGCCAGGCTGGGGCCCTTCGTCATTCCCCGATGACACCGCCGTCGTTGGCCTCATGGGCACAGCAGGCCACGACCGGCGGCGCTCGGGGTGCCGCGTCCAGACATTCCGACTGTCGGTGCTCGAGGGGATGAATGGCCCGCAGGCTGGACGCTGAATTCCGCCGGGCCCGCTCGTGAAGACGGCGCGATGCCGAGGCGTGTACTCCGGCTCGGGCACATGGTCAGGCCCTGGTCCGTCACGTGACGGAGCAGGGCCTGATGGGCGGGGTCAGGTGCTCAGGGGACGGCTCGCCTGATCGTGGCGTGGGTGAGTGCCCCCAGCAGGACGACGAGAACCAGCGGTATGCCAACGGCGACCACGCTCGCGGGCTGCGCACCGAACCAGTCGAACACCGTGCCCCACGAGTCGAGGCTGCCGATCAGGGCCATGCCGGCGCCCCCGAGGACGACGATGGCGGCGGATGCGACGTAGATGCCCGTCGTCCCCCAGCGCTTGTAGATCGCACCAGCGCCCAGCCCCACGGTCGCGGCCAGGACCAGGAGGGTGCAGTGGATGAGGGCGAGGAGCGCCGGGTTCTCGACGACGATCCCGCCAGGTGACCAGAAGTAGAGCGAGAGCCCCCAGCCGTCCGTGGCGTTCTCGGCCGCGGCGAGCACGGTCAGGATCAGGGCGTAGGCGGCGGACAGTGCCATGGCGAAGACAGCGGTGCCGAGGAAGAACGTGCGCCGGCTGATCCCTGCGCCCATCGCGAGCGGCAGCAGCTGCGTCGGAACCTGGGCGAAGGTGACCAGGACGACGATGTAGAGGGCTGCCAGCCCGCCGGTGTCGGCGTCGTCGGCGGAGCTTCACGCCGCCGTCCACAGGGCACCAGGGTCTCGCAGGCCCCTGGGTTCATTACTCATGTAATGGACCATGGAGGCTGTCGAGGCGGACGTGCAACCGTGGCCGGCACGGCGTGCGCCGTCTGTCGCATCCGGCCGGAATCGTGCCGATACAGGATGAGTTCCTTCTTGTGATCTCGGAGCTTGTCTTGTCCCTCACCCCTGCTGCGCTACGACGCAGCGTCCGCACGCGGCTGCTGGCCGCTTTCCTCGGCGTCGCCGCCGTCATGGTGGCCCTCGGCCTCATCAACGTCGGGCAGATGTCCTCGATCCACGAGCAGGTGGAGGAGTCCGCTGCCCGTGACGTCCTCCCGCTCGCCGACCTGCAGAAGCTCACCGCCGACTTCCAGGCCTACTCCGTCCACGGCCTCGTCGCCGCCCTCGGTGCCTCCCAGGGGCAGATGGAGACCGCGCAGCTCCAGAGCGGCCTCCAGCAGGAGTCGAAGGCCGCCACCGATGCCGACATCGAGCAGCTGCGCAAGAACACCCCGGCCGAGCTCCAGGACCAGGCGGATCTGCTCGCCGCGGACTGGACCGACATGGCGGAGAAGGACGCGGCCTACCGGGCGGCGACGGCCTCCGGCGCCCCGAACGCGCAGACCCTGGGCAACGCCGCCACGGCGGCCTACCTGACGTTCCAGGCCGACGTGTCGGACATGAAGGACGCGCTCGTGGCCGACGAGAAGAAGAACCGCGCCGCGATCGCCGACTCCTTCGACACCGCCCGCCTGTTGACCCTCGTCCTCCTCGCCGTCGGGACCGCGCTGGCCGTCGGGCTCGGCATCGCCATCGCCCGCAACATCCGCCGCCGGATCGCGCTGGCGCGTCAGGTCGCCGAGGCGCTCGCCCGGGGCGACCTGTCGCATGTCCTCGAGGACGACTCCGAGGACGAGCTCGGTCAGCTCGGGGCCGCCCTGTCCCAGGGTGTGCACCGGATGCGCGAGATGGTCACCGGAGTGGTGGCCTCGGCCGCCTCCATGACCGCGCTCGTCGACGACCTGAGCCGGGCCACAGCGGACGTCGTCGACGCCTCGCGGGCCGGCGCCGCCCATGCGCAGTCGGTCTCGCAGACCGCTGCCGGCGTCTCGGGCAACGTGGCCCAGGTGGCCACCGGCGCCCAGGAGAGGAGCTCCTCGATCCGCGAGATCTCCAGCTCCGCGCAGCAGGCGGCATCGGTCGCCGACGAGGCCGTGCGGATCGTGTCGAGCACCAACGACACCCTCGCGCAGCTGGGCAACTCCTCGGTGGAGATCGGCAACGTCATCAAGGTCATCACCGGTATCGCCGAGCAGACCAACCTGCTGGCGCTCAACGCCACCATCGAGGCGACCCGCGCCGGGGAACTCGGCAAGGGGTTCGCCGTCGTGGCGACCGAGGTCAAGGAGCTGGCCCAGGAGACGGCGAAGGCCACCGAGGACGTCGCGCAGCGCATCCAGGCGATCCAGTCCGACTCCGGCGAGGCGGTCCGCGCGATCGGCCAGATCGGGCTGACGGTCGACAAGATCAGTGCTCTGCAGACCACGATTGCCGCGGCGGTCGAGCAGCAGACGGCCGCCGCCGCGGAGATCGACCGCAGCATCGGCACCGCCGCTCGCGGGAGCCAGGACATCGCCACCGGCGCCGAGGCCGTCGCCTCGTCGTCGGAGACCAGCGCGGGGCGCATCGACGAGTCGCGCCGGCTGGCCGAGGAGCTCGCCGGCCGCGCCGGTGAACTCCGCGAGCAGGTCGGGCAGTTCACCGTCTGACCCATCTCCCACGACCGCGCGCCGTCCACTGCCCTCGGGGTGGTGGGCGGCGCGTCGGCGTTACGGTGACCGGGTGCCCCGCCGTGCCGTGATCGCCCTCGTCGGCGCTGGGCTGGTCCTGACCGGCTGCGGTGCCGATCCTGCGACCGGTGCCCAGGTGGCGGCGGAGGCGGAGCGCATGCTCGAGGAGCGGACGGGCGTGGCGTCGGAGGTCCGCTGCCCCGCAGAGCCCGCCGCCGAGGTGGGTGTCGAGCTGCGGTGCGTGCTCGCGCCCGAGGGGGAGGGGCAGGAGTACGGCGTCACCGTCCGGGTCACCGCCGTCGACGGCGACGTGCTGGACCTCGACGTCCAGGTGGACGACGAGCCGACCGGCTGACG
The DNA here is from genome assembly GCF_002938425.1 of Blastococcus atacamensis. Classification (GTDB taxonomy): domain Bacteria; phylum Actinomycetota; class Actinomycetes; order Mycobacteriales; family Geodermatophilaceae; genus Blastococcus; species Blastococcus atacamensis. Next base: position 3,153 of record NZ_POQU01000073.1, read on the forward strand.
GCGGCTCAGAGGGCCGCGGCGAGCGCTTCCAGGTCCTCCACGGTGCTGTCCAGGTGCGGCGAGACACGCAGCACCGGGCCCGTCATCTCCCCCGGGGCGCGCTCCGGGCCGATCGCGCTGAGCACGATGCCGTGCTCGGTCAGCAGCCGGCTCCGGGTCTCGACGACGTCGACGCCGTCCGGCGGCAGGAGCGTGGTGGTGGCGGTGGGCTCGTCGACGGGCTCGACCACCCGCCAGCCCGCGACCCCGTCCAGCAGCTCGCGGGTGCACCGGCCCAGCGCGGCCAGCCGTTCGCGGACGGCGTCCGGGCCCGCCGCCAGGTGCTCCCCGGTGGCGACGACGAGACCGATGCGCCCCGCGACGTGGGCCTCGCCCGACTCGAACGCCCGCATCGGTGGCACGCCCTCGGGCTCGGGCAGCACCGGCACCAGCTCGGCGGCCAGGGCGGGGCGGACGAACAGCATGCCGACGCCGCGCGGCCCTGCCAGCCACTTGCGCGAGGTGCTGTAGACGGCGTCGGCGCCCAGGTCGACGTCGACGTGGCCGAGGGACTGGGCGGCGTCGAGCACGAGAGGCACCCCGGCCTCCCGGCACAGCGCGGCGACCTCCCGGGCCGGCTGCAGCAGTCCGCGGTGGCTGCCGATGTGGGTCAGCAGCACGAAACGTGGGGGATCGGTGGCCAGCAGTCGCGCGACGCCGTCCAGGTCCGCGCGGCCGAGCCCGTCGACCGGCAAGGGCTCGGGCCGCAGGCCCACCGCCCGGAGCTGGGCGATGTTGGGCGCGTACTCCCCGGGCAGGCAGGCCACCCGCGACCCCGCCGGGAGGCGCCAGCCGCCGAGGAGCGCGGCCAGTGCCGCCTGGGCGGACTCCACGAAGGCCACGTCCGCGGCCGCCATGCCGACCAGGCCGCCGAGGATGCTGCGCCCCTGCTGGAGCAGGTCGTCGGCCGTCGCCTCGGCGACGTAGCCGCCCAGTTCGGCCTCGTAGCGCGCGTGGTGCGCCGCCGCCTCGAGGGCGCGGTGCGTCTGCCGGCTGGACGCGGCGCTGTCCAGGTGCCGGCCCGCCGGCCGCGGACGGACCGAGCGCCAGGAGGCGCCCAGTTCCTCGGAGGGAAGGCGGTCCTGGTGCGGGGCGGTCACAGGGTGAACGCTAGGCGACGCGGTTGTGGCGTCAGCTGTCGAGTTCGCCGCGTGCCACCGACACCCCGGAGTGGGTCGGGTCCCCGTCGATCGGCTCGACCGAGACGTCGACGAGCGGGAACTCCCCCAGGTCCAGGGCGGCGGGCAGCTCGAAGGTCTGCGTGCCGGGCCGGAGGACGCCGAGCGAGACCATGTCGACGACGTCGGGCTCGATCAGCCACAGCTCGTAGTACTCGTCCTCCAGGGCTGGGGCGTCCAGGTCGACCTGCAGGGCGCGGGAGTCGTCCTCGCGCACGACGACCTCGGCCCGCCCCGTCGCCTGCTCGTCGGTGAGCGCGTCGAGGGCGACGGCGGTGACGGGCTCGGTGGCGTCGTCCCCGCGAACCAGGGCGGTGACCCCGGCGCCCAGCACGGCTCCGGCGACGGCCGCGGCGGCAACCAGCACGAGGCCGCGCCTCTGCTGGGTGACGTCCTCGGCATCGGGGCCGGGGCCGAAGGCGCGCACCGCCATGCCGTGCACCTGACCGGACCAGCGCTGGTAGGCGAGCGCGAGGGCCTGCTCGTCCCCTGCTGCGAAGCGGCGGCCGATCTCGGCGTCGTCGGGGTCCACGGCGCCGAGGGGGGCCGTGGGGTCGTCGCGCACGACCAGGACGCTACTGGGCGGCGGCGGTGGCGAGACGAGCAGCTCACTCATGGCGTGCCGTCCTCTTCGCTCCGGATTTCCACCCCCTGCTTCGCCCGCGGGAACCCTGCTGGATGCAGGTCGCGTCGTCCCGGCGGCACCGGGAGGATGGCCGGGTGCAGCACCGGGACCGGGACGCCGAGGGAAGGGCGCGCAACGCGCGTCCGCGCGACGCGCTGGGCCGGCCGCTGCCGCACGGCGCCGTCGGCGAGGACCGTGCGCCCGAGGGCATCGTCCGGGAACCGGCCGTGGCGCTGGCCGAGGCGCAGGCGCTCCTCGACGCGGGGCGGCCCTTCCACGCGCACGAGGTGCTCGAGGACGCCTGGAAGTCCGCGCCCGAGGAGGAACGGCAGCTGTGGCGCGGGCTGGCCCAGCTCGCCGTCGGGCTGACGCACGCCGCCCGCGGGAACGACCCCGGCGCTACGACGCTGCTGGACCGGGGCGCCGGCAACGTCGCGCCCTACGCCGACCGTCGTCCGCACGGCGTGGACGTCGCGGGACTGGTCACCTGGGCGCGCCGGCTGGCCGCCTCACCCGTCGACGGACGCGATCCCGCCCGCGGCGCGCCGCGGCTGCGCGGATGATCCTCAGCCCGCCCGCGCGCGGGCGTACCGGTCCAGGGCGACCTGGCGCTCGTGCGCGTGGTCGACCACCGGCGCGGGATAGCCGGCCGGGATCCCGCCGGGCGCCGTCCACGGCTCGTGCACGTGTGCCGGGTCGAGGTCACGCAGCTCCGGGACCCACCGCTTCACGTAGACGCCGTCGGGGTCGAACTTCTTGCCCTGGGTGATCGGGTTGAAGATCCGGTAGTAGGGCGAGGCGTCGGTGCCGGTTCCGGCCACCCACTGCCAGCCGTGGTTGTTGCTGGCCAGGTCGCCGTCGACCAGGTGCTCCATGAAGTACCGCGCCCCGAGCGTCCACTCCTGGTGCAGGTCCTTGACCAGGAACGACGCGACGATCATCCGCACCCGGTTGTGCACGTAGGCCTCGCCCACCAACTGGCGCATGCCGGCGTCGACGATCGGAAAGCCCGTGCGGCCGGCCTTCCACGCGGCGACCAGCTCCTCGGCGGAGGGGCCGCTGTCGTAGCCCATCGCCTGCAGCTCCGGCTTGAGGTACTCGCGGGCGGATTCCGGCCGGTGCCACAGCACATCGGCGTAGAAGTCCCGCCAGGCCAGCTCGTCGGTGTAGCGGCGCACCGACTCGGTCTGCTCGACGGCGGCCAGGTCGGCCAGCAGCGTGCGCGGATGGATGCAGCCGTACTTCAGGTAGGCCGACATGCGGCTGGTGCCCTGACCGGCGGGCACGCTGCGCCCGTCGGCGTACCCGAGCAGCCGTTCGTCGCGGAAGCTCTCCCACGCGGCCAGCGCCGCGGCCTCCCCGGCCGGGAGCAGCTCGACGCCGCGCAGGCCCGGAGCGGGCGACGGGTCCTCGGAGGGGACGCCGTGCCGCCACCGCACGCCGTCGGGGGAGGACGCCGGTGCGCGCCAGCCGTGCTCCCGCCAGGCCCGGGCGAAGGGGGAGTAGACACGGAACGGCGTCCCGTCGCGCTTGGTGATCCGCCCCGGCGTCACCGCGTACGGCGAACCGGTGCGCACCAGCGGCACGTCGCCCAGCGCTCGCTCCACCGCCTCGTCCCGCTGCCGTCCGTAGGGGCCGGCGTCCGCGCTCACGTGCACCGACGTCGCGCCGACCTCGCCGGCCAGCGCCGGCAGCACGCGTTCCGGGGCGCCGTGCCGCAGCACGAGGGCGCCGCCGAGGTCGTCGTCCAGCCGGGCCAGGCAGTCGAGCAGGAAGCGGCGACGCGGATCGCCGGAGGGACCCCACAGCCGGTCGTCGAACACGAACACCGGAACGACGTCGCCGTCCGCCGCGTCGGCGGCCGCCAGCTGCGCGGGGTGGTCCCGCAGCCGCAGGTCCCGGCGGAACCAGAGCAGCGCGGCAGGCATCCAGCGAGCCTAATGGGGATGTACCTGATCGGTTCTGAAGCAAGATCAGGTGCCCGAGCCGCCGGCGGGGAAGCACTTCTGCAGCCAGGTCCGCTGGTTGAGACCTACTAGGAGCGGACGGGGGACCGCGCCTGCGGGGACCTCCGGTACCGAAAGTCCCCTGATCGGGGACGGCGCTCGCCGCGCGCAGGGGTGATCATGGTCGGGTGCCCGAGTTGCCCGAGGTGGAGGCGCTGGCCGCGTTCCTCCAGGAGAACGCCGTCGGCCGCGTCCTCGCGCGTGCTGACCTCGCCGCCGTCCAGGCGATCAAGACCTTCGACCCGCCGCTGTCCGCGCTCGGCGGGTTGGAGATCACCGGCGTCGGCCGGCACGGCAAGTTCCTCGACCTCGACGTCTCCGGCATCCACCTCGTCGTCCACCTGGCGCGGGCCGGCTGGCTGCACTGGCGGGACAACCTGCCTCCCGCCCCGCCGAAGCCCGGCAAGGGGCCGCTCGCGCTGCGGGTCCACCTCGCGCCGCTGGACACGGACCCGCCCGCCCCCGGCTTCGACCTCACCGAGCAGGGCACCCGCAAGGGCCTCGCAATCTACGTCGTGCGGTCGCCGGCCGAGGTGCCCGGCATCGCCCGGCTCGGCCCCGACGCCATGGCGGTCGACCGGGAGGACTTCGCGCGGCTGATGGCCGGGCGCAGCGGGCAGCTCAAGGGCGCGCTCACCGACCAGACGCTGATCGCCGGCATCGGCAACGCCTACTCCGACGAGATCCTGCACGCCGCGCGGCTCTCGCCGTTCAAGGGTGCCGACAAGCTCAACGACGACGAACTGGTCCGTCTCTTCGATGCGCTGCGGACGACGCTGACCGAGGCGCTGGACCGCCAGCGGGGCCAGAAGGCGGCCACGCTGAAGGGCGAGAAGCGCTCGGGCCTGCGGGTGCACGCCCGCACCGGCCTGCCGTGCCCGGTCTGCGGCGACACCGTGCGCGAGGTGAGCTTCGCCGACACCTCGCTGCAGTACTGCCCCACCTGCCAGACCGGCGGCAAGCCGCTGGCCGACCGGCGGATGTCCAAGCTGCTCCGGTAGCCGGCCCGCTATCCGGGCAGCGTCGACAGCAGCCGGGTGAAGGCCCGGACCAGCACCGACGAGCGCACTCCGGCGTCCTGGGCGGACTCCGGAGCAGCCGAGCCGACCGCGGTCCACCAGTCGCGCAACGGCGGCGGGTCCAGGACGTCGATCCGCTCGCCGGGCTGCGGGACGGCGACCTCGATGCCGCGCGGTCCGGCGGCTGCCAGCAGCCGCTGCACCGGCTCGGCCCAGCGGTGGAACGCCAGGTTGAAGGTCGCCCAGTGGATCGGGAGCAGGATCCCGCCGCCGAGGTCCCCGTGCGCCCGCACGGCCTCCTCCGGATCCATGTGGATAGCGTGCCAGGCGTCGTTGTAGGCGCCGATCGGCAGCAGGGTGAGGTCGAAGGGGCCCAGCCGGGCACCGATCTCGGCGAACGCCGGCGTGTAGCCGGTGTCGCCCCCGAAGAACACCCGGTGCCGGGGACCGGTCACCGCCCAGGACGCCCACAGCGTCGTGTCCCGGTAGAAGTAGCGGCCGGAGAAGTGCCGCGCCTCGGTGCAGGTGAGCGTGAGCCGGCCGATGTGGTGCTCGCCGTCCCAGTCGAGCTCCACGATCCGCTCGTCCGGCACGCCCCACTTGCGCAGGTGCTCCCCGATGCCCAGCGGGACCACCCAGGGTGCGGTCTGCGTGCGCAGCAGCGCCTGGACCGTGGGGAGGTCGAGGTGGTCGTAGTGGTCGTGCGAGATGAGCACGGCGTCGACCGGGGGCAGCTCGTCGAGCTCCACCGGCGGCTCGTGCAGCCGGGTGGGCCCGAAGACGGGCGACGGCGAGACGCGGTAGCCCCAGACCGGGTCGAGCAGCACCCGCTGCCCGTCGATCTCCAGCAGGGCGCTGGCGTGCCCGAACCAGGTGACGGCGAGCTCGGCGGCGTCGACCGGGAGCTCCGCGTGTGCCAGCGGGATGGGCCCGCCCGGCAGCCCGACGTGCCGCTCCTCGTGCCACTGCCGGAGCAGGCCGTCCCGGGTGTTGGCCGGTGACAGCGCCGGCGTCGGCAGCCGGTTGTGGAACTTGCCGTCGGAGAACTGAGGGGAGCCGGCGACCACGCGCTGCAGCCTGCGGCGGTGTGCGCCCAGCGCCCGGGGGAGGCCCCAGGCGGCGGCGGTCACGAAGCCCACCGGGCCGGCGAGGAGGGTGGCGACGGCGGCACGGCGGAGGGTTCGGGACGGCACGGGTCCCAGTGTCCCAGTTGTGGCTGTGCCGCCGCTGTGACCCGGAATGATCAGGCGACCTGATCATTCGGGGTCCTGGCTCACCGCTGATCGTGAGCCAGGACCCGGAATGATCAGCAGACCTGATCACGATGGTCAGGCGGCGATGGCGGCCACCGGGGCGGTGCGTGCGGCCCGGCGGGCCGGCAGGACCGAGGCCGGCAGCCCGGCCAGCGTGGCGACGACGACGATGGCCCCGATCTGCAGCCATGGCACGTCGAGCACGACCACCCCGACATCGCCGAGCACCGTCGCGGCCCCGATCAGCCCATAGCTGCCACCCAGGAGGACGCCGAGCACCGCGGCCACGCCGGCGACCAGCACCGCCTCCCAGGCCAGCAGCCCGCGCAGCTGCCCGCGGGTGAGCCCGAGAGCCCTCAGCAGCCCGTTCTCCTGCCGCCGCTCGACCACCGACAACGCGAGCGTGTTGCCCACCCCGATGACGGCGATCACGACCGCGACTGCCATCAGCCCGGTCACGACCAGCAGCATGACAGCGCCCAGGCGGCGACGACGGCGACCCCGATCGACAGCGTGGCCGGGATGAGGCCGTCACTGGCGACAGGGGCGTAGTAGCGCAGCGCCGCCAGCACCGCGCCGAGCAGGCCGACGGCGAGGCCGCCCCGGCCCGCCCACCGTGGGGCGTAGGCCGCGAGCGAGTAGACCGTGATGAGCGCCGCGACGTTGGCCGGCAGGAACTCCGGCACGACGACGAGTTCCAGCAGGCTGGCGCCGATCACCACGGCTGCCGCCGGCACCGGCGCCGTGCGGCGCCAGGCGAGCGGCGCCGTGAGCAGCAGCCCGACGGCGAGGGCGGCGTCCTCGTAGGGCGTGTAGCCCGTGGCGGGCAGGAACACGGTGAGCAAGCAGACGGCGGCGGCCAGCGCGGCGTCGACGACGAACGGGCGCTCCCGCGTCCACTCCGTCAGACGCTCCAGGGGCCGGGCCACGCCGACGACCCTAGGAGGAACGACGCCGAATCTCGTCGTCCCGCAGGGGGAGATGTGCGTCCTCCCCTGGGCGGAGGGTAGGAACCCGCCGTGACCGAGGACGAGGGCGGCGATTCCGCCTGCCTGCTGCGCAGGGTGTGCCCGGCCTGCGGGCGGGTGGCCGACGAGGACCCGCCGACGCGGTGCCCGGCGTGCGGGGAGGCGCTGCCGGACGAGTGAACCCCAGGCGGCAGCCGCTCGGCCGACGAGGGCACCTGCGTGCACCGGCCGGCGCCGTCGAACCGCCATCGGTGGGCGGGGTGGACCGGTCGCTCGTCCTCGACGCGGCCGGCCGCCAGCGGCAGCAGGCGGTGCGGGCACCGGGCCGCGAACGTCCCCCTGCGGCACGCAGCCGGACCACGACGTAGGCGTCCCTCTGCACCCACCGGGAGCGGCGTCGTCCCGACGTCGGCGAGGCGGGCCACGGCGACCAGCCCGTCGAGGGCGCTCGAGGACGTCGCCGGACCTCGGTTCCGGGGTGCTGCTCGTGTCGATCGATCGTGCAAAACCTTGTCCCGGCCGTGACCTCGTACCGGCTGGTAGCCCATACAGTGACGCCGACCACACCCCGACCCCCTGTGGAGGGCCGCGTGACCCCACCTCCAGACCGGCGGGCGCTGACGCCCGAGGAGTACCTCGAGGCGCAGAACTCCCCGGAGTTCGCCGAGCTCAAGCGCCGCTTCCGCCGCTTCGCCTTCCCGATGACCTTCGCGTTCCTGGCCTGGTACCTGCTCTACGTCCTGCTCTCGACCTACGCGCCGGACTTCATGTCCACCCAGGTCTTCGGCAACGTCAACCTCGGCATCCTGCTCGGCCTCGGCCAGTTCCTCACCACGTTCGTGATCACGCACCTGTACGTGGCGCACGCGAACAAGCGGACCGACCCGATCTCCGACGAGATGCGCGAGCGGCTCGAGCGCCACGACTTCGCACCCGGCACCGGCACCCACGAGACGACCGGAGGGGCCACCCGTGCCTGACCTGATGGCCGCCGACAGCACGATCGGCAACCCCACGATCAACATCGCGATCTTCGGGGGCTTCGTCCTCATCACCCTGGCCATCACCTTCAAGGCCAGCCGCAACAACAAGAGCGCGGCGGACTACTACGCCGCCGGCCGAAACATCAGCGGCACCCAGAACGGCCTGGCCATCGCCGGTGACTACCTGTCGGCCGCGTCCTTCCTGGGCATCGCCGGCGCCATCGCCGTCTACGGCTACGACGGCTTCCTGTACTCCATCGGCTTCCTCGTGGCCTGGCTGGTCGCCCTGCTCCTGGTCGCCGAGCTGATGCGCAACACCGCCCGGTTCACGATGGCCGACGTCCTGGCCTTCCGGATGCGGCAGCGGCCGGTGCGCATGGCGGCGGCGATCTCGACGCTCGTCGTCTCGCTCTTCTACCTGCTGGCGCAGATGGCCGGTGCCGGTGGCCTGGTCACCCTGCTGCTCGGGGTGACCGGCGAGGCCGCGCAGGCCATCGTCGTCACCATCGTCGGCGCGCTGATGATCTTCTACGTGCTGGTCGGCGGCATGCGCGGCACCACCTACGTGCAGATCATCAAGGCCTCGCTGCTGATCATCGGCGCGCTCGTGATGACCCTGTGGGTGCTCGGCAAGTACGGCTTCAACCTGTCCGCGCTGCTCGGCGGGGCGCAGGACATGGCCGTCGAGGGCCGCGACGTCACCAAGCCCGGCGCGCAGTACGGCGCCACGAACGTCTCCAAGCTGGACTTCGTCTCGCTCGGCCTGGCCCTGGTGCTCGGCACCGCGGGCCTGCCGCACGTGCTGATGCGCTTCTACACGGTGCCGACGGCCAAGGACGCGCGGAAGTCGGTGGTCTGGGCCATCTGGCTGATCGGCATCTTCTACCTGTTCAGCCTGGTGATCGGCTACGGCGCCGGTGCGCTGGTCGGCCCGGAGCGCATCCTCGGCGCCCCGGGTGCGGTCAACGCGGCGGCCCCGCTGCTGGCCTTCGAACTGGGTGGCACGGTGCTGCTCGGCATCATCGCCGGCGTCGCCTTCGCCACGATCCTGGCGGTGGTCGCGGGCCTGACCATCACGGCGTCGGCGTCGTTCGCCCACGACGTCTACGCCTCGGTGATCAAGAAGGGGAAGGTCACCGGCAACGGCGAGGTCAAGGTCGCCCGGATCACCGCGGTCGTCATCGGCGCGATCTCGATCGGACTGGGCATCCTGGCGCTGCAGGCCGGCCTGAACATCGCGTTCCTGGTGGCCCTGGCCTTCGCGATCGCGGCGTCGGCCAACCTGCCCACGATCATCTACACGCTGTTCTGGAAGAAGTTCACCACCCAGGGCGCGCTGTGGTCGATCTACGGCGGGCTGATCGCCTGCCTGGTCCTGATCGCCTTCTCGCCGGTGGTCTCGGGTGGTCCGCTGAACGCGACGACCGGGAAGAGCACCTCGCTCCTCCAGGACGTCGACTTCTCCTGGTTCCCGCTGAACAACCCGGGCCTGGTGTCCATCCCGCTGTCGTTCTTCCTCGGCTGGCTGGGCAGCAAGCTGTCCAAGGAGAAGCCCGACCAGCTCAAGAACGCCGAGCTCGAGGTGCGGGCCCTCACCGGCATCGGCGCGGAGAAGGCCGTCGCCCACTGAGGAAGGACCCCCGCGCCCCTCGCTCCGCTCGGGGCGGGACCCTGCACGGGGGCCAGTTCCAGCATCTCGCCAGGCGCGCGTCCCTTCGGGGGCGCGCGCCTCGCGCGTTCGCGGGGCCGTCGCCCCGGGGGCGGGACCTCGCGGGGGGCCGCCGTCCACACGGTCGAGCGTGCGGACGGCGTGCCGGGAGTGAGGTCGGTGCCCATCGGTGCGTCAGGTGCGCGGTGGAGCAGCCGGATGCGCGGTCGACGGCGGGCCCGGCAGCGATACGACATCCCCCGGCACGTGCGGATTCAGGCGGCGGCCGCCGGGGCCGCGGCGGGCTCCGCGGTGGGGACGGCGGGAGCGGGCACGGCGGCGAGGGTGACGGCGCGCTGACGGTGGCGCAGCGCCCAGCGGGCGGTGAGCCCGGCGAGGACGACCATCCCGCCCAGCGTCGGACGGCCCGGATGGGCCAGGGCAACGGCGATGGCGGCGGCGTAGACCACCGACAGCAGGACGGCGGCGAGCGGCAGGTGGGGCAGGCGCAGGTGCAGGAACGGGTGCACGGCGAGGACCTTCTTCTCGGTTGTGGGCCCGCCGGGCCGGCGGCCGCACCCGCGAGGGGCGGCCACCGGCACGGCGACGGCGCAAACGGGGGGTAGGCCAGGGCCTACTTGAGCATGTCCTTGGCCTTCTGCAGCATCGACTGACCCTCCATCTGCGGCGTCGGGAACAGCCGCGGGTCGCCCGGGGGCAGGATCGGGGCGTCGGCGGTGGCCTCGATCGGGCGGGCCGAGAAGGTGCCGCGGCCGTCGATCGAAGGGCCGGAGGCCCAGCGGCCGGCGGCGGCGTCGGGGCCGTCGGAGGCGTCGATGAACACGTAGCCGAGGTCGCCGACCTCCTCCTCCAACGGGAACGCCTCGGGCACCGGCACGTTCTCCAGCCCGTCGGCCTTGAGCTCCTCGAGCGCGGCCAGCCACTGCTGCTGGTGGTAGTGGTCCCGGGTGATGAGGAACCGCAGCATGTCCTTCACGCCCGGGTCGTCGGTCATGTTGTAGAGCCGGGCGACCTGCAGCCGGCCCTGCATCTCGGCCGTGGCGTTGTACATGAAGTCGGCGTACAGATTGCCGCTTGCGGTCACGTACGCGCCGGTCCAGGGATTGCCCATGGAGTCCATGTACGAGGCGCCGGCACCGTTGACGATCGCGTGCTGCGGGTTGTGCTGGCCGTACCCGGCGGCCGCCTCCTTGGTGCGGTCGGCGGCGTCGGGCTTGAGCGGGATGTGGTCGAGCAGCCGGTCGATCATCGTCACGATCATCTCGACGTGGGCCAGCTCCTCGGTGCCGATGGCGAGGAGGAGGTCCTTGTACTTGCCGGGGAGCCGGCAGTTCCAGCCCTGCAGCAGGTACTGGGTGGCGACGGTCATCTCGCCCCACTGACCGCCGAGGACCTCCTGCATCTTGCGGGCGAAGTCCGGGTCAGGGCCGTCGGGCTTGGCCTCGTACTGCAGAGCGTGGGTGTGCGTGAACATCGGTGCTCCCTGGTGCTCGGTCGTTCCTGTGCTGTCGCGCCGCCGCTGCTGCGGTGACACCGAGGAGATGCCCCCGCCCGATGGCCCGACGGTGCCGACCGCTGGCCCGCAGGGGCCGACCTGCTCTGTCGTGCCGAGTGGGGCCCGGAGGGTTCCGCGCAGGCGCGACGGAGGCGCTCAGCACAGGCCGGGACGGCACCTGGCCGCGGTGTCGTCCGGAGGACGACGTTGTCATCTGTCGGGGAGCTGCACGGTGAGCGTGAACGCCTGGCTGTTGCCCGCCCACACGATCCGGCCGCCGAGCTCCCGGGTCTGCCGGCACACCGACCACAACCCCAGCCCGGTCAGGTCCAGCGGGGGCTCGGTTCGGCTGAGGTGGCCCACCACCCGGCCCGTGGGAACACCGGCCTGGGTCAGCGACAGGTCCACCCAGCCCCGCTGCCGGCCCACCCGCAGCAGCACCGGACGCCCGCCGCCGTGCCGGTGGGCGTTCTCCAGCAGGTTGCTGAGGATGCGCCCCACCCGGGCGTCGGCCACGCGCACCTCACCGGCATCGTCGGCCACCTCGACGGTGAGCTTCCCCCGGGGAAGGCCGGAGGAGGCGACGGCGGCCAGCAGCACGTCGCGGAGCAGCCGGGTGCCGGCCCGGGGCGGTGCACCCGCGGTCGCATCGGCGGTGCGCAGCATCGAGCAGAGATGCGCCGTCTGCGCCCGGGCCAGGTCGAGCAGTTCCGCGCCGCCCTCCGGCGTCCGGTCCAAGCTGCCCAGGACCGCCTCGAGAGAGGCCAGCGGGCTGCGCATGTCGTGGCAGAGCGCGCGCAGGACGGCGTCCTCGGTGGTGGGCGGGGGGACCGTTCCGCCCCGCCGCGGGCGCGGAAGATGCGCGCGGAGCACTCGGGCGAGATCGTTGAGCAGTCCGTGGCTGGACTTCGACGTCGGCACGTCAGGAGCGAGGGTCACGGGCACCTCCTTCCGGGGATCCGGTCAGCAGCGCCGGGGCACGACGGCGACAGGGGAGATGTGTCGGAGATCGACAGCGCGCTCACGGCTGAACGCGGAGCGCCGGTGGACGTGGTGGTCGTGGACGACCACCAGCTGTTCACGCGGGGCCTGACCCTGCTGCTGCCGGGGCTGAGCGGCGGCAGGGTGCGGGTGGTGGGGACGACGGACGACGCGTCGGCGGCGGCCGCGCTCGTGCGGCGGCACCACGCGGACGTGGCGATCGTGGACCTGCACATGCCGCCGCCGGGCGGGACGAGGGCGATCGCGGCGATCCGGCGGGCCGACCCGATGGTGCGGGTCGTGGCACTGTCGGGGCTGGCGGAGGCCGACGCGGCGATCGAGGCGCTGCGGGCCGGGGCCGCCGGCTTCCTGCCGAAGACCGCGGACCCCGAGCACCTGGTGCGCCCGCTGCTGGCTGTGCTGGACGGCTGGTCGGTGATCCCCGAGGCGCTGCTGCGGCAGCTGCTGGACGAGGCGACCCCGGCCGGGGAGCAGAGCATCGCCGACCAGCTGACCGCGGACGAGCGGCGTCTCTGGCGGCTGATCGCCGACGGCACCAGCACGGTGGACATCGCCACGACGCTGCACGTCTCCGAGCGGACGACGAAGCGGCTGGTGGCGCACCTGCTGCGCCGGCTGAACGTGGCCACCCGGGTGGAGGCGGCCGCGCTGGCCGGACGGGTCGGCCTCGGCCGGGACGGCGGGGGCGGCACGGCACGGCAGGCCGGTGGCCTGGCCGGATGAGTGCCGCGCGGTGACATCGCGAGCCCAGCTACCCGCCCCGATGATCGTCACGCGCGGGGTCAGGAAAGGTTCACCTTCCCATGGTGCCGTTGTCCGACCGGGCGTCAGGACCGTGGAGGGGAGAGCGCGCCGGCCCACGGTGCGGAGGCGGCCGCGGTGAAGGCCGGCGTCTCGGCGGCGGCCATGTCCACGGCCGCGTAGCCGCCGCTGCCCGCGCCCACGCACGCCATCACCGTGGCCAGCCCGTCGCGGCGCTGGAACCACGACTGCTTCACCTGCCAGCCGATGACCGCGCGGCGCTCGAGCACGACCTGCTCGCGCACCAGCCAGCCGCGCCGGACGCTGAACGAGCGCGGCCCGGCGGCGTGCCCGAGAGCGGCGTAGAGGCTGCGGGCCAGCAGCACACCCAGGACGGTGCCGACCGCACCGGCCACGGCGAGCTCCCAGTGGCCCGTGGAGATGCCGAGCACGAGCCCGCCCGCCGTGACGGCCAGTCCCCCGACCAGGGCCCGGACGATGCGGCGTCGTCGGGCCGCGGGCGGGTGCGGGGTGAGCGGGCCGGGGTCGGCGACCAGCAGGTCGGCCAGCGACCACGCCTCGGCCCGCGGGCCCAGCGGCAGCAGCTGACCGCGGCGTGCGGCGTCGGCCAGGCCGGTGACCAGGGCGGTGGCCCGGCCGGCGCCGACCAGGCGCATGCCGAGTCCCTCGGAGACGCTGACCCCGCGGACCCGGTCGATCTCCAGCTCGGTGTGCCGGCGGGTGAAGAGCCCGCGGGTGGCGACGAGCGCGCCGCCGCGCCGGACCAGCCGGAAGCCCCAGTTCACGATGGCCGCGCCGATGACCGATCCCGCGACCAGGAGCAGCAGTGTGACCCCGACGGCGCCGGCAGCCACGGCCCAGGCCGCGGGCAGCTCGATGTCGAACTCGTCCTCGAGCGGATCCCCGGGGATGTCGTCGAGCACGCGGGAGAGCGCGCCCAGGGCGGCGGCGGGGAGAGCGAGGTAGCTGCCGACGAGCGGTGCGTAGAGCAGCCAGCGGTTGTCCCAGCGGGAGAGCTCCTCCTCGACGGGCTCCGGCGCCGCCTCGTCGACGCCCGTCGCGGGGGTCTGGCTGCGGTGGGTGAGGACGGCGACCCGCAGCCGGTCGCCCTCGGCGCGGGGGACGCCGTCGACGACGACCTCCTCGTTCTCCCCGGCGGCGCCGGCAGCGGCGTCGATGCGGACCCGCACCAGGCCGAAGACGCGGTGCAGCAGCGGGACCTCGACCTCGACGCCCCGGATGCGGTCGTTGGGCACCGTGCGCACCGAGCGGGCGAGCAGGCCCCGGGTGATGACGACGGCGCTCGGCCCGTCCGCGTAGGAGAACCGCCACCAGGAGAGCGCGGCGGCGGCCAGCGAGACCACGGTGATGCCGACGGCCAGGATCGCGACCGTCGTCAGCCCGCCGCCGAAGCCGAAGCCGGCCACGATCGGGATGAGGACCGGGACCAGCTGCCGGGCCTGCTTGAACGTGACGGTGTGCACCAGGACGATCCGGGACGAGGTGCGGCGCACGTCGGGCGCCAGGAGCGGCGGGGTCACGTCGCCTGGTCGCGGACCAGCTCGGCCCGGCGGGCGAGGTCGTCGGCCACCCGCTGGGCCACGAGGTGCTCCAGGTGCCAGATGCGCACGGTGCCCTGGCTGGACGCGGTGAGGACGGCGACCGTGGCCAGCCCGAACATCTGCTGCAGCACGCCGCGGGTGACGTCGACGGTCTGGATGCGGCTGATCGGCACCAGCGTCCAGGTCTGGGTGAGCCAGCCGGTGCGGGTGTAGGCGGCCTCGGCGGTGATCTCCCACCGGTAGATCCGGTGCTTGATCCGCGGGCGGATGCCGATGGCGACGACCGCGTAGAGGAGGCCCAGCGCCGGGAGCACCCAGCGGAGCACCGGCACCGGCCCGCCGGCGTCCGCGGGCACGAACAGCAGGAAGGCGCCGATGCCCAGCCACAGCAGGATCGTGCTGATCGCGCTCTCGACGGTCCACAGGCCGATCGCGGACCGGGGCAGTTCCCAGGCTGTTCCTGAAAACAATCTGACGCTGCAGAGGCAGAGGATAGTGCGAAGCATGGTGGACCAGGGATACTAGCAAAAAAACAAGGAGCACTATAGCGTGAAGATGAGAATATAACTAGATAAAAAGTACACTGAGCGAACTACTGA
>NZ_POQU01000074.1 GCF_002938425.1 Blastococcus atacamensis
CCAACACACGTTTCACACACCAGTCTTCGCGTCGGCAAGGTGAGATGTTTATATGAGACCGGGCTCCCGGGTCGTGACCACCGACGACGGCGTCGGCCTGCACGTCGAGTTCGACGGTCCACCCGGAGGCGGTGATGCCGGCGCGCCGACGGTGGTGTTCTGCCACGGGTTCACCGCGCGCCTGGCCGAGTGGGAGCTGCAGCGGCTGGCGCTGCGCGACCGCTACCGGATGGTGTTCTGGGACCAGCGCGGGCACGGCCGTTCGGCAGCCACCCCGCTGCCGGACGCCACCATCGACCGCACCGGGCGCGACCTGGCCCAGGTGCTGGACGCCGTCGTGCCCACCGGTCCGGTCGTGCTCGCCGGCCACTCGATGGGCGGGATGAGCATCATGGCGCTGGCCCGTCGCCGGCCGGAGCTGTTCGGGACCCGCGTCGTCGGCGCATTCCTGCTGGCCACCTCGGCCGGCGGCCTGGTGGAGAGCGGCCTGCTCGGGTGGCTCTTGAAACTGGTGCGCCGGCTGCACCTGCTGCCGCTGTACCTGCGCGTCCTGCAGCTGGTCGCGCCGCTGCTGGAGCGCTTCCGGTGGCGGGGCAGCCCGGTCGGCCGCTGGTTCACCCGTCGCTTCCTCTTCGGCAACCGCGCCGACGCCGACCGCACGAGCGTGCGCCTCGTGCAGGGCCTGCTCGAGGAGACGCCGTTCCCGGTCACGGCCGCCTTCTACGCCACCTTCCTCGACCACGAGGAGTACGACTCCCTGCCGGTGCTGAGCCGGGTGCCGGTCACCGTCGTCGCGGCCTCCCACGACCGGCTGACGCCCGCCGCGCACGGCCGCCGGCTCGCCGAGGGCATCGGTCCGAGCGCCCAGCTGGTGGTGGTCCAGGGCGCGGGGCACAGCGTCAACCTGACCCGCACCGACGTCGTCGACCGGGCGCTCCTGGACCTGCTCGACCGCGTGCAGGACGGGCTGCGCAGGGCCGGTTGACCGGCGGAGGCGCGGGGCATGCAGGATGTGGCCGCCGCCACATGGCCGGAGTTGCACGTACTCCGCGTCACACCTAACTTCGGCGGCCAACCGAGATCGTGCAACGGCCCCGCGGCCAGCAGTGGACCGGGGCGGCGAGGAGCGAGACGTGGACCGCATGAGTGCCCTCGACAGCGGGTTCTACTTCGCGGAGAGCGAGAACACGCCCATGCACGTGGGCTCGGTCGCCGTGTTCGAGGGGCCGGCACCCACCTACGGCGACGTCGTCCGGTTGCTGCTGAGCAAGCTGCCGCTGGTCCCCCGCTACCGGCAGCGGGTGCGCGAGGTGCCCCTGCAGCTGGGCCGGCCCATGTGGGTCGACGACCCGCACTTCCAGATCCTGTACCACGTGCGGCACACCGCCGTCCCCTCTCCGGGCAGCGACGAGCAGCTGCGCAACCTGGCCGGCCGGGTGCTCGGGCAGCGGCTGGACATGGCCAAGCCGCTGTGGGAGCTGTGGCTGGTCGAGGGCCTGGCCGAGGGCCGCTGGGCGATCATCTCCAAGGTCCACCACTGCATGGTCGACGGCGTCGCCGGCACCGACCTCATGCAGCTGATGTTCGACGTCTCCCCCGACGCCGAGCACGACGAGCCCCGCGACTGGACGCCGCGCCGCGACCCGTCCGGCGCCGCGCTCGTGGCCGGGGCGGTCACCGAGGCGGTGACCCAGCCCCTGCGCACGCTCACCTCGCTGCCCAGCGTGGGTGCCGCCGTCCGCAGCGCCAAGGGCATGGCCGAGTCGGGGCGCACCCTCGCCCAGACCCTGCCCTCGCTGGCCAAGCAGGCCGCGACGCCCACCGCCCGCTCGCTCAACGGGCCCATCGGTCCGCACCGCCGCTGGGCGTGGACCGCGGGCAACTTCGACGAGTTCAAGGAGGTTCGCACCGCGCTGGGCGGCACCGTTAACGACGTCGTGCTCGCCGCGATCACCAAGGGCTTCCGCGACCTCCTCAAGGGCCGGGGCGAGCTCTCCTCGGAGAACCTGGTCGTGCGCTCGATGGTGCCGGTGTCGGTCCGGTCGGAGAACCAGAAGGGCAGCTTGGACAACCGGGTCTCGGCGGTGTTCGTCGACCTGCCGGTCGGTGACCCCGACCCGGTGTCCCGGCTCACGAAGGTCCGTGGCCAGATGGACGAGTACAAGAAGGCGATGCAGGCCGTCGACGTCCCGACGATCATCGCGATGGGCGACTTCGTGGCCCCCTCACTCCTCTCGCTCGGCGTCCGCGCCGCGGTGCAGGCCGGCCAGATGTGGTGCCAGGCGGTGACGACGAACGTCCCCGGCCCGCGCGTGCCGCTCTACGTGCTGGGCCGGCGCATGTGCACCGCGCACGCCTACGTGCCGATCGCCGGCGGCACCCGCTGCTCGATCGGGATCTTCAGCTACCTGAAGACCATGACGTTCGGCATCAACGCCGATTTCGATGCCTTTCCCGACGTCGACGTGCTTGCCGGAGGAATCCGGAGCGGGATCGAGGAGCTGCTGGAGTACGCCCGCGCGGAGAAGGGCACCCCCGACGTCGTCCAGCCCGCCGGTGCGGTCCCGGCGAAGAAGAAGGCAGCCGCCCGGTGAGCCCGGCCAAGCAGCGCCGCACCGGCGGCGCCGGCGGCAAGGGCAAGAAGGGCGCAGCGACCGGTCTGACGGTGGCGGTGACCGGTCCCACCGGCACGTTCGGCGAAGGCCTGATCCCGCTGCTGCAGGGCGACGACCGGATCGGCCGGATCATCGGCATGGCCCGCCGGCCGTTCGACCCGGCCGAGCGCGGCTGGACGAAGATGGAGTACCGCCAGGGCGACGTCCGCGACCCCGAGGCGCTGCGCGAGGCCTTCCGCGACGCCGACGTCGTCGTCCATTTGGCTTTTCTCATCACCGGCAACGCCTCGCGCGAAACGACCCGGGCGATCAACGTCGACGGCACGCTCAACGTCTTCCGGGCAGCCTCGGCCGTCGGCGCCGCACGTTTCGTCTACGCGTCCTCGGTCGCCGCCTACGGCTTCCACAGCGACAACCCGGAACGGATCAGCGAGGAGTGGCCGGTCCGTCCGGCGGCCCGGTTGTTCTACGCCCAGGAGAAGGCCGAGCTCGAGCACCTGCTGCAGGACGAGTCCGCCTCCGCACCGGACCTGGACCTCTACCTGCTGCGCCCGCCCGTCGTGGTCGGGCCGCACGCGATCGGGGGCAAGGACGTCCTGCCCGGACCGCTGGCCCCGCTGGGCCGGCGGCTGTTCGACCGGCCCCGCCGCCTGCCGGTCCCCGTGCCGCTGCTGGTGCCCGAGCACCCGCTGCAGTTCATCCACGAGGAGGACGTCGGGCAGGCGCTCCTGCTGTGCATCGTGGGTGCCGGTCCCGCCGGGGCCTACAACATCGCCGGCGACGGCGTCCTGACCGCCGCGGACGTGGCACGCGAGTTCGGCGCCCTGCCGATCCCGGTGCCCGCGGCGCCCGCCCAGGCGGCGGCGCGCGTCGTCTCCCGGCTGCCGTTCCTGCCGCCGGTCGCCGAGTGGATCGAGGCCGCCAGCCGACCGGCCATCATGGACACCACGAAGGCCCGCGAGGAGCTCGGGTGGCGCCCGCGCTACACCGGCCTGGAAGCCCTCCGCGACACCCTGCGCGACTGAGCCGGCCGGCTCAGGCCCCCGGCGCCGCCAGCGCCGACTCCCGCAGCCAGGCCAGGACCTCGGTGGCCAGCCGCTGGGGTTCCTGCAGCTGCGGGACGTGCCCGACGCCGGCCCACTCGGCGTAGCGCCACGCCGGGTGCTGGCGGGAGATGTCGCGGGCGGCCGCGACCGGGACGAGCCGGTCGCGGTCGCCGTGCACCAGCAGCACCGGGACGGCGATGGAGGCCATCGCCGACCGGTAGCGGCGGGGGTCGGCGAGCAGGCGCAGCAGCGAGCGCGCCGCGGCGAGGAACGCCTTGTCCATGCCGGCGACGTCCTGCCGCTCCTCGAGCAGGGTGACTGACCGGTCGATGACCTCCGAGGGGACCGAGTCGGGATCGACGCCGCAGAGCTGCAGCATCTCCCGCACCCGCGCGAGGGCCGAGTTCCGCTGCCGCCGCCACCAGAGGAACCGCTCGCCCACGAAGGGCAGCGCGTAGAGCGCGAAGGTGACGGCGACCAGCGGGTCGAGCGCCCGCCGCGGGCCGGGGATGGCGGGGTCCAGCAGGACCAGGCCGCGCACCTTCTCCGGGTGCTCGCCGGTCTCGAGGACGGAGATCATCCCGCCCATGGAATTGCCGACCAGGACCACCGGCTCGCCCACCACCTCGTCGAGGAAGCGGTGCAGCACGGCCACGTTGGCGGCGACGCCGGCCGTGCGGGTACCGGGCTCGCTGCGGCCGAAGCCGGGGAGGTCCACGGCGAGGACCCGCGCGTGCTCGCGCACCAGCGGCGCGAAGAGGTCCCAGTTCAGGTGGGACCCGCCCAGTCCGTGCACGAGGACGAGCACCGGCCCGTCGGCCGGACCGCCGAAGTCGACGTAGTGGACGGGCCCATCCAGGTCCACCGTCGTGCTGCGTCCCGCGGTTTCCTGCTCACTCATCGGCGCCCCTCTCCCGGACTGGTGCGCCCGTACGGTGGCACGTCCTGCCAGAGCGCGCAGCCTCGGGTTTCGCCTCCGACGCAGCGGAACGGTCACGTCCGATATGACGCAGGACACAATTCGGCAACATGTGCCTGCGCGGCTGCCAACGACACGTGTGAGCCAGGCCGCACATTGGTACAGCCCAGCCATGAACGGACGGCTCCCTGGAGGACGACGTGGCACGACAGCACGGTGACGGCCCCGCACTCCCCCTCTACCTGACCGAGCCCGGTCGGGCGGTGGCGGAGATGGGCCTCTACCTGGCCGCCCGTCCGCTGGAGGCGCGCCTGCCCAAGGGCGACGGCCACCCCGTGCTCGTGCTCCCCGGCCTGCTGGCCGACGACACGTCCACCCGCGCCCTGCGAGCGGTGCTCCGGCGTCTCGGGTACCGGGTCCACGGTTGGGGCCTGGGCCGCAACATCGGCCCCACGGCCGTGTGCGTCAACGGCCTCCAGGACAAGCTCGAGTACCTGCACGGCCGCTACCGCCGTCCGGTGACGGTCATCGGCTGGAGCCTCGGCGGGATCTTCGCCCGGGACCTGGCGCGGCAGAAGCCCGAGATGGTCCGCCAGGTGATCACCCTGGGCAGCCCGTTCCGGATCGAGCGGCACAGCCAGAGCCGTGCCACCAAGGTGTTCGACCGGTTCGCCCACCTGCACGTGGAGCAGCGCCCGTTCCCGCTGGAGGCCGACGGCTGCCCCCTTCCGGTGCCGGCCACCTCCATCTACTCGCACTTCGACGGCATCGTGCACTGGCAGACATGCCTCAACGTGCCCGGCGAGCGCTGCGAGAACATCGCCGTCACGGCCAGCCACCTCGGCATCGGCCACCACCCGGCGGCGATCTGGGCCGTGGCGGACCGGCTGGCCCAGCCCGAGGGCACGTGGAAGCCGTTCAAGGCTCCGGCGTTCCTGCGCCCCGCCTTCCCCCGGCCGGCCACCCCGGCCACGCCGGGTCCGGTGGACATCTCGGCGCAGCCCGCCGCCTGACGAAGGGCCCTCCTCCTCCCCGTCGCTCGCAAGCTCGCGGCGGGCCCCTGGAGGAGGGCCGTTCCAGCACGTCACGGGTGGGCGCGGAGGGGTTCGAACCCCCGACCACTCGGTTGTAAGCCGAGCGCTCTACCGCTGAGCTACGCGCCCCGCGCGCTCAGGGTACGGGCGGGTGGCCGAATCCCCGAGCCGCGGATCAGGCCGCGATCTTCGCGACGGCGTCCTTCCAGCCGGACTGCTCGCGGGCGTCCCCGGGCGCGTTCACCTCGGCGAAGGCGACCGCTCCCTCGGCGTCGACGAGGAAGGTGCCCCGGACGGCCATGCCGGCCTTGTCGTTGAAGACGCCGTAGGCCTTGGCAGTCTCCCCGTGCGGCCAGAAGTCCGACAGCAGCGGGAAGTCGAAGCCCTCCTGCGCCTTGAATGCCTTGAGGCTGAACACCGGGTCGGTGCTGATGGCGAGCACCTTCACGCCCGCATCGGTGTACGTGGACAGCTCGTCGCGCAGCTGGCACAGCTCACCGGTGCAGATGCCGGAGAAGGCGAACGGGTAGAAGACGACCAGGACCGGCGTGCCCCGCAGCTCGGCGAGGGACACGACCTGCTTGTCCTGGTCGGGGAGGCTGAACTCGGGCGCGCGGTCACCGACGGAGAGGCTCATGCCCCCGATCGTGCCGCACGCCCGGTGGGGTGCTGGAACGGCCCTCCTGCAGGGGCCCGCCGCGAGCCTGCGAGTGGTGGGGGGCAGGAGGGTCCTTCGACTTCGATCAGCGGCGGGAGCGGGCTGCCTTCGGGGTGACCAGGCGGATGCCCGACCAGTCCTTGGCCGCGGAGATGCTGGTGGTCTGCGAAAGCCCCGCGGTCGGCGCGACCTCGGTGACGTCACCGGGCTCGACGTGTCCCGGCCGGCCCGACTTGGGGACCAGCAGCCAGACGACGCCCTCGTCGGCCAGCGAGGTCAGTGCGTCGGTGAGGGCGTCGAACAGGTCGCCGTCGTCCTCCCGCCACCACAGGATCACGACGTCGGCCACCTCGTCGGTGTCCTCGTCGACCATCTCGCTGCCAGAGGCCTCGATGATGGAGTCCCGCAGGTCCTCGTCGGCGTCCTCGCTCCAGCCGAGCTCCTGCACGACCATGCCCGGCTTGATGCCCAGCCGGGTTGCCATGCCGGTGCTGTCGACGCTCATCCCTGCTGTTCCTCCATGCGTGCTGCTCCTGCAGATCCGGTGTGACGTGGATGGTGCCCTGTCGGGCCGGTGAGCGCGCGCGGAGGCGTCACGAAACACCCGGGTGGACGACGAGGACGGGTCGCGAGCGCAGCGGGCACGAGGCAGCGGACACGACCAGCGGGAGAACCACCCGCACCCCGGTCATGTCACCCCTCTCGCCGACGCGCCCGTCGTCCGGCCGGGAAGGCCGGGCATCCGGGGCGGCTCCGCCGGAGAGAAGGCGCCGCAGGCGGAAGCGTAGGGCATGGCGGGCACGACGCAAGCCTGTGTGCACGGCCCGATCGGGCGCCGCCGCGCGGGGAATGCGACACGCGGCCTTCCGCACGACGGCACGAGACGTGACGGCGACGCCCCCCGCGGGGGACGATGTGTCCATGAGCGCACCGCAGCAGCCGGGCGGCGATCCCGCCCGCGACGCAGGCCAGCCCCGCCCGGTCATCACCAGCGGGTTGCCCAGCCAGCTGATCGACACCGATCCCGACGAGACCCAGGAGTGGGTCGAGTCCCTCGACGCCGTCATCGACCACGCGGGCAGAGGCCGCGCGCGGTACCTGATGCTGCGGATGCTGGAGCGCAGCCGCGAGCAGCAGGTCGGCGTCCCGTCGCTGCGCAGCACCGACTACATCAACACCATCCCGCCGGAGCGGGAGCCCTACTTCCCCGGCGACGAGCACATCGAGCGCCGGATCCGCGCCTACATCCGCTGGAACGCGGCGATCATGGTGCACCGGGCGCAGCGGCCCGGGGTCGGCGTCGGCGGCCACATCTCCTCCTACGCCTCCTCGGCGTCGCTGTACGAGGTCGGCTTCAACCACTTCTTCCGCGGCAAGGACCACCCCGGCGGCGGTGACCAGATCTGGTTCCAGGGCCACGCCTCCCCCGGCGTCTACGCCCGCGCCTTCCTCGAGGGCCGGCTCACCGAGGACCAGCTCGACGGCTTCCGCCAGGAGGTCAGCCACCCCGGGGGCGGGCTGTCGTCCTACCCGCACCCGCGGCTCATGCCGGACTTCTGGGAGTTCCCATCGGTCTCCATGGGCCTGGGCCCCATGAACGCGATCTACCAGGCGCGGTTCAACCGCTACCTGCACGACCGCGGCATCAAGGACACCTCCGACCAGCACGTCTGGGCCTTCCTCGGCGACGGCGAGATGGACGAGCCGGAGTCGCTCGGCGTCATCGGCCTGGCCGCCCGCGAGGAGCTCGACAACCTCACCTTCGTCATCAACTGCAACCTGCAGCGGCTCGACGGGCCGGTGCGCGGCAACGGCAAGGTCATCCAGGAGCTGGAGTCGTTCTTCCGCGGCGCCGGCTGGAACGTCATCAAGGTGATCTGGGGCCGCGGCTGGGACCAGCTCCTGGCCGCCGACCGCGACGGCGCGCTGGTGCACCTGATGAACACGACGCCCGACGGCGACTACCAGACCTACAAGGCCGAGGACGGCGGCTTCGTCCGCGAGCACTTCTTCGGGCGCGACCCCCGCACCCGCAAGCTCGTGGAGCACATGAGCGACAAGGAGGTGTGGGACCTCGCCCGCGGTGGCCACGACTACCGCAAGGTCTACGCCGCCTACAAGGCCGCCATGGACCACAAGGGCCAGCCCACGGTCATCCTCGCCAAGACCATCAAGGGCTGGACGCTGGGCAGCCACTTCGAGGGCCGCAACTCCACCCACCAGATGAAGAAGCTGACCGCGGAGGACCTCGCCGGGTTCCGCGACCGCCTCTACCTGGACATCCCCGACTCGGCGCTCGACAAGACCCTGCCGCCGTACTACAAGCCCGACCCGGACTCCGACGAGATGAAGTACATGCTCGAGCGGCGTCGTCAGCTCGGCGGCGCGGTACCGCGGCGCCGGTCGGAGGCCAAGGCGCTCAAGGCGCCCGACGACAAGGCCCTCGAGGTCCTGCGCCGGGGCTCGGGCAAGCAGGAGGTGGCGACGACGATGGCGTTCGTCCGCCTGCTCAAGGAGCTGCTCAAGGACAAGGAGCTCGGCCCGCGCTTCGTGCCGATCATCCCGGACGAGGCCCGCACCTTCGGCCTGGACTCCCTGTTCTCGTCGCACAAGATCTACAACCCGGCCGGACAGCGCTACACCTCGGTCGACCGCGAGCTGATGCTGGCCTACAAGGAGTCCGAGCAGGGGGTGATCCTGCACGAGGGCATCAACGAGGCCGGTTCCACGGCATCGTTCACCGCCGTCGGCAGCTCGTACGCCACGCACGGCGAGCCGATGATCCCGATCTACATCTTCTACTCGATGTTCGGGTTCCAGCGGACCGGCGACGGCTTCTGGGCGGCCGCCGACCAGATGACCCGCGGGTTCGTGCTCGGGGCCACCGCCGGGCGGACGACGCTCAACGGCGAGGGCCTGCAGCACGAGGACGGGCACTCGCTGCTCCTCGCGCACACCAACCCCGCGGTGGTGTCCTACGACCCGGCGTTCTCCTACGAGGTCGCCCACATCACCCGCGACGCCCTGGTCCGCATGTACGGCGACGACCCGGGCGCCCCGCTGGGCGGGCACCGCTCGCCCGACGTCATGTACTACCTGACGGTCTACAACGAGCCGTTCGTCCAGCCGGCCGAGCCCGAGGGCCTCGACGTCGCCAGCCTGCTGGCCGGCATGTACCGGTACTCGGAGGGCCCGGCGACCGACGGTCCCAGGACACAGGTCCTGGCGTCCGGCGTCGCGGTGCCGTGGGCGCTCCGGGCACAGGAGCTCCTCGCCCAGGACTGGGACGTCTCCGCCGACGTGTGGTCGGTGACCTCCTGGGGCGAGTTGCGCCGGCAGGCCGACGAGGTCACCGAGCACAACCTGCTGCACCCCGAGGAAGAGCCGCGGGTGCCGTTCGTCACCGCGCAGCTGCGGGACGCGCAGGGCCCGGTCGTCGCGGTCTCGGACTGGATGCGCGCCGTCCCCGACCTGATCGCGCCCTACGTGCCCGGCGGCATGTCGACGCTGGGCACCGACGGGTTCGGCCTGTCCGACACCCGCCCGGCGCTGCGCCGGCACTTCCACGTCGACGCCGAGTCGATCGTCGTGCGGGCGCTGGCCTCGCTGGCCGACCGCGGCGAGATCGACCGCGCCGTCGTCCGCCAGGCCGTGGAGAAGTACCAGGTCCGCGACGTGCAGGCGGCTCCGGCCGAGGAGCGGTCGGACCCGAGCCCGGCGACCTGACCCCCCGCGGGAGCCGCACGCCCTGGCGCGGGCGGCTCCCGCCGGGGGCCGGGCACCGGAGATCGCCGAAACGGGCGCTCCGGATCCATTGCTTTCGGCCCTGCGGCCTGCATACTGAGAGCGCTCTCACACCCCGCCTTCTCCTCGTTGGGGATCCGGCCGGCGGGGGGTGAGAGCACTTCCGCTCGACCGCCGGACCTGGCGGGCGTGGCGCAGTTCCCGGGTCGCGCTGAACACGTCGACCCACCAGAACACCGCCGATCTGCCCCCGTACGACACGTGGATCTCCAGCGCCTGGCCGACGCGACCGTCGTCGCCGTCGTCGCCGTCGAGAACTCCAGCGGCTGCGGCGACCGGTACTGCGGCGGTGGCCCGGCCAGCGGTTGCCGAGGGGGCGCGGAACTCGTGGCGGAGCGGAGCGACACGGCCGCGAGCCCGGCATCGAACACGGCCGGCATCAACCGCTACGCCGGCACCCAGGGGTTGTGAGCCGACGGCGCGCCGCAGGGGCGCCGCGTCACGTCGACGCGACACCCCGGCGCCCGGCCTCGCGCCAGCGTTCGTGCGCGCCGTCGGCGAGCAGGAGGAACGCCTGCGCCTCCGGGGCGTGCCCGGGCCGGTCGAAGTGCGGAGCGGCGCTGGCCCCCGCGACGCGGCCGAGATCGTCCACCCGGGCCGCGGCGGCCGCGAGCAGGGACTCCCCCGTACGGCCGGAACGCCACGGGAGCCAGCCCTCGGCGGCACCGGTCAGCGCCGCGTAGGCCAGCATGGACGCCACGTTCGTGTCCGCCGGTCCCGCCGGGTCGTCGAGGACGGCGCCGAACAGCCCGTCGGAGCGGCGTCGCTCCAGACATGCCTCGAGCAGGGACCGCACGTGTGCCGCCACCTCCGCGCCGGACGCTCCCGGCAGCCAGCGCACGGCCCTCGCCGACCCTGCGGCCACCCAGCCGTTGCCGGTGCCCCACGCCCGCGCGTCGACGAGCCGGCCGGCGTCCTCGTCCCACCGCGCCGCCCACAGACCCGTCTCCCGGTCGTGCAGCCGGGCGCGGTGGCCCTCCAGCTGGGCCAGCGCCTCCCGCGTCGCCCCGGCCGACGCCAGGGCCGGCACCACCATGTACACGGTGTCGGCCCACACCTGGCGGGACCCCACCAGGTGGCACAGGGTTCCGTCCGCGGTCCGCGGCGCCTCCCGGAGCAGCCACGAGCGCTGGCGGGCGGCCGCCCGGGCGAGGCTCTCGTCCCCGGCCCGCTGCGCCACCCGGCCCACGAACTCCGCCAGGGCAGCGCCGTTGACCGAGCAGGCCGGGTCGAGCTCGGCGAGCCGGCCGTCGCACAGCTGGCGCGCGACGGCGTCGTCGACGAGCACCCGCAGCGCGTCCTCCTCCCCCGAGTCCTCCAGGACGGCCGCGGTCAGCCCCTGGTCCCAGGAGTGCCGCTGCGCGACCAGCAGGCAGGTGAGCACCGCTCGACGGGCGGCCGGGCCTAGAACGAGATCTCCTCGCCGTCCTTGAAGATCCGTCCCGTCACCGTGGCCGGCAGCCCGAGGAGCGCCATCGCGCCCGCCGCGCTCTCCGCGACGGTCCCGGGCGCCTGGTCGCCACCCAGCCCGGTGCGCACCCATCCCGGGTCCAGCGCGTTGACCGCCACCTCACCCCGCAGCTGCGCCGCCTGCATGAGGACCAGCCCGTTGAGCGCGTACTTGCTCACCCGGTAGCTCCCGATGCCCGGCTCCGCCATGCCCTCCCGCGTGCCGGCGCCCGAGCTCACGTGCACGATGCGGGGTTCGGCGCCCGCACGCAGGGCCGGCAGGAGGGCGACCACCAACCGGTGCGGTGCCACGAGGTTCACCGCGACGGTCTCCTCGAGGGTCCCGTCGGGCTCGTCCTCGAACCGCTCGGCGCGGGCCAGCATCACGCCCGCGTTGCTCACCAGCGCGTCCAGCGCGCCCCACCGCCGGGCCACGGCTCCCGACAGCACCGCCGGGGCGCGGTCCTCGGTGATGTCGGCGGCGACCACCCCGATGCTCCCGGGACCGCCGCCAAGCTCCTCGGCGAGCTCGGCCAGCAGTGGCGCGTCCCGCCCGGTGGCGAGCACGTCGGCGCCGGCCTCGACGAGCCGATGGACGATCGCCCGGCCGACCCCGCGCGAGCCACCGGTCACCAGGACCCGGCGGCCGCTCATGGCCCCCGGGTCCTGGACGCCGACTCCCGCCGCGGACGGCGTCATGCACCGTCCCGGTGCCGTCGCAGGATCTCGGCGTAGACGCGGGCGCTGTCCTTGAGCGTGCGCTGCTGGGTCCGGTAGTCGACGTGCACGAGCCCGAAGCGCTGGTCGTAACCCCGCGCCCATTCGAAGTTGTCCATCAGCGACCAGGCGAAGTACCCACGCACGTCGACGCCCTGCTCGATGGCGTCGACGACCGAGGCGAGGTGCTGCAGCAGGTACTCCACGCGCTCGGGGTCGTGCACCTGGCCGTCGTCGTCCACCACGTCGTTCCACGCCGACCCGTTCTCGGTGATGAACAGCGGCAGCCCCGGCGCGATGCGGTGCAGCCGGGTGAGCAGTCCGGTGAAGCCCGAGGGGCTGATCCCCCAGCCCATCGTCGTCGTGGCGCCCTCGGGCTCCACGTCCTCGATGCGCTCGCCGCCGATCCAGGGGCTGGGCTTGCCGGTGGGCTCGGTCACCGCCCGAACCGTCGACTCGAAGTAGTAGTTGACCCCCAGCCAGTCGATCGGGGTGGAGATCACCTCCAGGTCCCCGTCCTCCACCGGCAACGGAGCGCCCGCGGCAGCCAGGTCCTCGGCCACGTCGACGGGATAGGCGCCGGTGACGATCGGCTCCAGGAACATCCGGTTCTGCTGGCCGTCGAGGCGGCGCGCCGCATCCACGTCGGCCGGGTCGTCGGTGGCCGGGGACATCGGCGTGAAGTTGAGCGTGATGCCCAGGTGATCGGCGCCCTTGTCGCGCAGCAGGCCCGTGGCGAGGCCGTGGCCCAGCAGCAGGTGGTGCACGGCCCGCGAGGCCTCGACCGGGTCGCGGTGACCGGGCGCGTGCTGGCCGGCCATGTATCCCAGGAGAGAGCTGCACATCGGCTCGTTGAGCGTCGACCAGTGCGGAACCCGGTCCCCGAGCGCGTCGTACATGACACCGGCGTAGTCGGCGAACCGCGCGGCGGTGTCCCGGTCGGCCCAGCCGCCGCGGTCCTGCAGCGTCTGCGGGAGGTCCCAGTGGTACAGGGTCAGCCAGGGGGCGACGCCCGCCTCCAGCAGCTCGTCGACCAGTCGGCGGTAGAAGTCCAGGCCGCGCTGCTCCACCGGGCCGGCACCCTCGGGCAGCACTCGCGACCAGGCGACGGAGAAGCGGTAGGCGGACAGCCCCAGCTCCTTCATCAGGGACACGTCCTCCGGGAACCGGTGGTAGTGGTCGCAGGCCACGTCACCGGTGTGCCCCTCGAAGGTCTTGCCGGGGGTGTGGCTGAAGGTGTCCCAGATGGAGGGACCCCGGCCGTCGACGTCGACGGCGCCCTCGATCTGGTACGAGGCCGTGGCGGCCCCGAAGGTGAAGCCGGGTGGGAAGGTCAACCCGGTGCCGGACAGCCCGCGCACGTCGGTCGAGGTCATGAAGGTCGTTCTCCTTGGGCAGGTGCAGGGACGAGCGGGCCCGGACCGAGCACGTGCCGGTCCGGGCAGGATGGTGTGGCGGTGGGTCAGTCGACGCGCAGCCCCGTGGTGGGGTCGAAGACGTGCAGGTGGCCGGGGCGCACGGCCAGGTGCAGGCGGTCACCGGACGCCGGGGTGCTCCTGGGCGCGGTGCGGACGACGACGTCGGAGGGATGCAGCACGTCGTCGGTCCGGTCGGCGGCCAGCTTGGTGTAGAGGTAGGCGTCGGAGCCCAGCTCCTCCACCACGTTGACGACCACCGGGATGCCCTCCCCCGGACCCACCACCTGGAGCGCCTCGGGGCGGAAGCCGATCGTCACGGTGCCGTCGCCGGCGGCGGCGCGGTCCAGCTGCTGGCGCGGAACGGCGAGCACCTCGCCGCCCAGGCGCACACCGCCCTCGACCGCGTCGCCGGTGAGGATGTTCATCGCCGGGGACCCGATGAAGCCGGCGACGAAGACGTTGGCCGGGCGGTCGTAGAGCGTTCCAGGCGTATCGCACTGCTGCAGGACGCCGTCCTTGAGGACCGCGACGCGGTCGCCCATCGTCATGGCCTCCACCTGGTCGTGCGTGACGTAGACGGTCGTGGTGCCCAGGCGCCGCGTCAGCGCCGCGATCTGGGTGCGGGTCTGCACCCGGAGCTTGGCGTCGAGGTTGGACAGCGGCTCGTCCATGAGGAACACCTGCGGGTCGCGCACGATGGCCCGGCCCATGGCCACCCGCTGCCGCTGACCACCCGAGAGCGCCTTGGGACGCCGGGTGAGGTAGTCCTGCAGGTCCAGGATCTTCGCCGCCTCGGTCACCCGGCGGCCGATCTCGTCCTTCTTGACGCCGCTGAGCCGGAGCGCGAAGCCCATGTTCTCCTCGACGGTCATGTGCGGGTACAGCGCGTAGTTCTGGAAGACCATCGCGATGTCGCGCTCCTTGGGCGGCTGGTCGGTGACGTCGCGGTCGCCGATGAGGATGGAGCCGGTGTCCACCTCCTCCAGGCCCGCGAGCATGCGCAGCGAGGTGGACTTGCCGCAGCCGGAAGGTCCGACCAGCACCAGGAACTCGCCGTCGGCGATCGCCAGGTCCAGCGCGTCGACGGCCGGGCGTTCGGACTTGGGGTAGATGCGGGTGGCTTGCTGGAAGGTCACGGTGGCCATGGGTCAGGCCCCTCTCCGGGCACGAGGATGGACGGGTGCGCTCGAGGTGCGCGGGCCGGTAGCGGAAGAGGCGGTCATCCCTTGACCGCGCCCTGCATGATGCCGCCGACGATCTGCTTGCCGAGGATCGTGAAGACGATGAGCACCGGCAGCGTGCCCAGCAGTGTGCCGGCCATGATGACCGAACGCTGCGGGACGTAGCCGGATCCCAGCCCGGCCAGGGCGACCTGGACGGTGGGGTTCTGCTGGGTGAGGGCGATGATCGGCCAGAAGAACTCGTTCCACGCGGTGAGGAACGTCAGCATCGCCAGCACGGCCATCGCGGGCCGGGCGATCGGCATCACGATGGACCAGAAGATGCGGAACGTCGAGGCGCCGTCGACCCGACCGGCCTCGAGCAGTTCGGTCGGCAGAGCGTTGATCAGGTACTGGCGCATGAAGAAGACACCGAAGGCGCTCACCAGCGTCGGCAGGATGACCGCCTGCAGCTGGTTCACCCACTCCAGCTCGGCGATCATCATGAACAACGGGATGACGGCCAGCTGGGTCGGCACCATCATCGTGCCGACCACCAGTGCGAGCAGCAGCCCCTTGCCGCGGAACTGCAGCTTGGCGAAGGCGAAGCCGGCCAGCGTGCAGAACAGCACCGTGCCGATCGTGATGGCGCCGGCGACGATGATCGAGTTGACGATCGCCAGCCCGATCGATGCCTGGTCCAGGGCCTGCCGGAAGTTGTCGAACAGGCTGGCGTTGGGCAGGAACGGAGGCGGCGTGGCGGCGATCTCGGAGTTGGAGTGGGAGCCCGCGACGACGGTCCAGTACAGCGGGAAGATCGATACCAGCGCCGTGAGGGTCAGGAGGGTGTAGGTCACCGGTCCGGCCCGGCCGGCGCGGGTGCGCCGGCCCCCGGGGCGGGCCGAGGGTGCGGCGTTGTCCGGGTTGCGAGACAGCGTGCTGGTGGCCATGGCCGGGTCCCTACCGTTCCGTCCGGGCGCGGAGACGCCGGACGAGGGCGTAGATCCCCACGATCAACAGGATGATCATGAACATGGTCCATGCGGTCGTGGCCGCCTGGCCGATGTGGAAGTTGCGCCACCCCTGCTGGTACATCAGCAGGCCGAGCGTCTGGTACTGGCCGCGCGAACCTCCGCTGGTCGTGCCGTCTCCGGAGAACAGCAGTGGCTCACCGAACAGCTGGACCGCGCCGATCGTCGAGACGACGATCGTGAAGAGGATGGTGGGTCGCAGGGACGGGATCGTCACGTGGATGAACTGCTTCCACCTGCTGGCACCGTCGATCTCGGCTGCCTCGTAGAGATCCCCTGGGATCGACTGCATCGCCGCGAGGTAGATCAGCGCGTTGTACCCGGTCCAGCGCCACATGACGATCGTGGAGATCGCGATCTGGCTGCTGAGGGTGCCGCTCTCCCAGTCGATGCGCTCGAGGCCCACCGCCTGCAGCACGGTGTTGATCAGCCCGTAGTCGCGGCCGAAGAGCTGGGCGAAGACGAGGGTCGCGGCGGCGATGCTGGTGGCGTAGGGCATCAACATCATCGTGCGGAAGAAGGTGCGCCCGCGAAGCTTGTAGTTGAGCAGGTGCGCCAGGCCAAGCGCCAGTGCCAGCTGGGGCACCGTGGAGAGGATGCCGATGGTCAGGGTGTTGCGGGCGGCGTTCCAGAAGAACTCGCTCCCCAGCAGGTTGCGGTAGTTCTCCAGGCCGACGAACTCACCACCGTTGATGTTCGACAGGCTGGTCCGGTGGAGCGAGATCCACGCCGTGTAGACGAACGGGTAGAGGCTGAACGCGCCGAAGACGAGGAAGAACGGGGCGACGTAGGCGTAGCCCCAGCGGTTCTCGGACAGCCGCCTCCGACGGCGGCGGGTCACCGGGTCGGCCGTGTCGGGGGGCGGCGCGACGATGGCCGCGTTGCGCGCGGTCTGACTGGCGATGGTCATGCGGGGCCTCGGCG
Organism: Blastococcus atacamensis; assembly: GCF_002938425.1. GTDB lineage: Bacteria > Actinomycetota > Actinomycetes > Mycobacteriales > Geodermatophilaceae > Blastococcus > Blastococcus atacamensis. The sequence goes on from NZ_POQU01000074.1 coordinate 16,776, forward strand.
GTTCTGAGGAGGAGCGAGCGGTTTACCCCTGGGGCATCGGTCCCCGGAGTCGGAGGCGGACGATGCAGGTGCCCGGGAGCGGGAGTCGCTCCCGGGCACCGCGTCCGTCATCGGTCGACGAGCCGGTGGCTCAGCCGCCGATCGCCTGCTGCGCCGCTTCCAGGGCGTTCTCGAACGCCTGGTCCGGCGCGGTCCCCGAGGAGGCGATGTCGGTCAGCGCCGTGGTGAACGCCTCCTGGATCTGGGTGTCGTACGGGCCGATCGGGGTCCGCTGGATGTTGGCCGCCGACTCACCGAAGATCTCGCCGGTCGGGGCGCCGCTGAAGTAGTCGTTGACCGCGCCGACGACCTCAGGGTCCTCGGCTGCCTGCGGGCTCGACGGGAAGTGCGCGGTGCGGGTGAACAGCTTCACCTGCTGCTCCGGAGCGGTCAACCACTCGACGAGGTCCTTGGCGGCCTCGACGTTCTCGCCGTCCTTGGGGACGCCGAGCCACGCGCCGCCCCAGTTGCTGGCCGACTCGGCCGCACCGGGCAGCGGGGCGATGTCCCAGAGACCGGCCCCCGCGTCGCCCATCTGGGAGCTGATGTAGCCGAGCATCCAGGCCGGGCAGGCGATGGTCGCGAACGCGCCGTTGGAGAAGGCGGCGTTCCACTCGTCACCGAACTGGCTGAGGTTGGCCGTCAGGCCCTCCTCGGCGGCCTGGCTGGCGTAGCTCCAGGCGGACTCGACGCCGTCGCTCTCCTCGGGGATCGGGTTGCCCTCCTCGTCGTTGTAGGCCAGGTCGCCCTGGTACACGGCGGAGGAGAAGATGCTGGCCGGGCTGTCGACGAAGGCGCTGCCGGCCGGCTTGCCCGGTGCCGCCTGGTACTGACGGGCAGCGTCGAGGTACTCGTCCCAGCTGCTCCACAGCGCGCCGACCTGCTCGCGGTCGGTGGGCAGTCCGGCCTGCTCGAACAGGTCCTTGCGGTAGCACATCGCCTGCGGACCGGTGTCGGTCCCCAGACCCACGACCTGACCGTCCTCCGAGCTGGCCTGCCCCCACTTCCAGTCGTAGAAGTTGCCCTCCAGCTCGTCGGCGTTGTCCTCCTGGCTCCAGTCCACGAACGCGTCGGAGTGGTTCCGGACGACGTCGGCGATGAAGCCGATCTCCAGCGCCTGGATGTCGTCGAGCCCGGAGTTCGCAGCCAGCCGGGTCTGCAGCGCCTGGTAGTAGGCGGCGGACTGGGCGACGTTGTTCTCCTTGATCGTGACGTTCGGGTGCAGCTCCATGTACTCCTCGTACAGGCCCGCGTTGTCGAAGTCGAACGTCCCGAACGTGCCGACGGTCAACGTCACCGGGGCGTCGGGGTCGTAGCTGCCCCCACCCCCGCCCCCCCCCCCCTCTACACCTCTCCGCCCCCACGACACCCAACCAAACACCCTAAGCACCCTCCACCATTCAAAA
>NZ_POQU01000075.1 GCF_002938425.1 Blastococcus atacamensis
CCCCGCGGCCCCCCGGCAACTGCACCTGATCGACTCCGTCCCGACCCTGCACACGGGCAAGCCCGACCGCCGCGCTCGACGGGTTCCGGCCGGCGCCCGCCCTGCTGGCGCTGCTCGTCGCCCTCGCCCTGCAGGTGGCGGTCAACTACGCCAACGACTACTCCGACGGCAGGCGCGGCACCGACGCCGACCGCGTCGGGCCGATGCGCCTGGTCGGTTCCGGTGCGGCTGCTCCGCGGGAGGTGCTCGTCGCGGCGCTGCTGTCGTTCGCCGTCGCCGGGGTCGCCGGGCTGGTGCTGGCGGCGCTGTCCAGCTGGTGGCTGGTGGCCGTCGGCGCGGTCTGCATCGCCGCGGCCTGGACCTACACCGGTGGGCCGCTGCCCTACGGCTACCGGGCGCTGGGCGAGGTGTTCGTCTTCGTCTTCTTCGGGCTGGTCGCCGTCGTCGGCACCACCTTCGTGCAGACCCGCACGCTGGAGGGACTGGCGTTCGCGGTCTCGGTGCCCATCGGGCTGCTGATCGTGGCGATCCTCGTGGTGAACAACCTGCGCGACCTGGCCGGTGACGCCGAGGTGGGCAAGCGGACCCTCGCCGTGCTCCTGGGCGATCGGGCGACGCGGCTGCTGTTCGCCGGGCTCTTCGTCGTCGCGTTCGCGGTGATCGCGGCGGTGGGGGTCACGCGCCCCTGGGCGCTGCTCGGCCTGCTGGCCGCCCCGCTGGCCGTCGCGCCCGTGCGCACGGTGCTCTCCGGCGGCCGGGGCCCGGCGCTGATCGGCGCGCTGCAGGGAGCCGGCCTGGTCACCCTGGCCACCGGCGTGCTGCTGGGAGCGGGGCTCGCCCTCAGCTGAGGGTCACTGGCCGCCGCTGAGCCGGTCGCGCAGGTTCTCCTTCGCGGCCCGCCGCTCGACGGCCCGGGCGGCCAGCGCCTCGGTCAGCCGGTCGCGCGAGGGGCGCAGCAGCAGGTAGGACACCGGCATCGACAGCAGCAGGCCGAACAGCAGGCCCGGGAAGCTGCCCAGCCCGAGCTGCCACAGGATGAGCACCAGCAGGGCCGCGATGCCGAAGCGGCCGATCACGTAGATCAGCAGCCAGGGCGCGACCTTGGGCCGCGCTGCCGGGGCCTTCGTCGGATCGTTCTGCTCAGCCATGACGGCCCTCCCACTTGGTCGACAGGACGACCGTCGTCCGGGTGCGTGCCACCCCTCTGATCCGGTTCAACGCGTTGACGGTGGCCTCGAGTGCCGGGATGTCGGTCACCCGCACCTTGAGCACGTAGCCCTCGCTGCCGGCCACGCGCCAGCAGTCCTCGATGCCGGGGACCTCGCGCATGGCGGCCTCCAGCCCGGTGTCGTCCACCGAGTCGCTCTCGATCACCCCGATCAGCGCGGTGACGTCCAGACCCACCGCAGACGGGTCGACCACGGCGCGGTAGCCCGTGACGACGCCGGCCGCCTCCAGCTTTCCGACGCGCTCGTGCACCGCCGGCGAGGAGAGCCCGACCTGGCGGGCGAGCTCGGCGTAGCTGGCGCGGCCGTTGGCGCGGAGCAGGTCGATCAGCTGCCGGTCCACCGCGTCGATGGGAGGTCTCCGTCCGTGCGTCGCGAGCCGGATCCGTCCGGTCGTCGGCACCGAGTATCCGGCGGTCGTACGCTGGACGGCGACGAGGGGGTGGGCCCGTGGTGTTCCTGGTGGTGCTCGTGGCGGCGGTGGTCGTCCTGCTGGTGGTCGTCCGTGCCGCGGCGGTCTCGGGAAGTCCCGACCGTGCCGCTCGCCGGCCGCGCAGGGCCCCGCGTCCGCCGCAGGGCCGTACGCGGCCGCTGGCGCCCGACGACGACCCCGAGTTCCTGCGCGAGCTGGGCCGTCGCGCCCGCAAGGACGACGGCTCCCCCGCCTGAGTTCCCCGTCCAGCGGGACGGGGCCCTCGGTCAGGCGGCGGGCGCCGATCCGAACAGCCGCCGCCAGCCGCGCCGCGGCAGTGCCGCGGGCGTCTCCGTTGCCGTCGCGTCCTCCGCGTCCTGCCCGGATCCGCCGCCGGGCCAGCCCAGCCCGCCGTCGCCGGGCTCCGGCGCCTCGGGAGCGACCGGCCAGCCGAGGCCGCCCTCCCCGGACGACGACGCCGCGTCGCCGTGGTGGGCGCCGCCGCCGCCGTCGGAACGCTGTGCCAGGGCGGCCGCCACGAGCGGGTCCGCGCCGGCGCCGTCGGCCGCCGTGTGCCTACCCACGCCGCACCACCGCGACGGCCCGTCCCCGCTCTCGGTACTCCATGAGGGCATGGAAGCACGCGCATCGGACATGGTCACCGGTCCCCGGCGCGCTTCTCGCCCGGACGGGGTGGCGCGTCAGCTCACTCGACCCCGGCGTAGCTGTGCAGCCCGGTGGAGACCAGGTTGACGAACGTCAGGTTGAAGATCATGACGACCAGGCCGACGACGTTGACCCACGCCGCCGGACGCCCGCGCCAGCCCGCCGTCGTGCGGGCGTGCAGGTAGGCGGCGTAGACCACCCACGCCACGAACGACCAGGTCTCCTTCGGGTCCCAGCCCCAGAACCGGCCCCAGGCGGCCTCGGCCCAGATGGCGCCGGCGATGACCGCGAAGGTCCAGATCGGGAAGCCGAACACCGCGGTCCGGTGCGCCAGCTGGTCCAGCGCCGCCGCCGACGGCAGCCGGGAGACGAACCCGGTGCCGGAGTCGGCGCCGGGCCGGGAGCGCACCAGGTAGAGGACGCTGGCGATGCCGCTGACCATGAAGATGCCGAAGCCGAGGATCGCCGCGGTCACGTGGATGGCCAGCCAGTAGGACCGGAGGGCGGCGACGACCGGCGCGGCCTCGGTGTACAGGCCCAGACCGATGGCGACGAGGCCGAGGATCACCGGGGCGAGCACGAAGACGCCGATGTGGCGCAGGTTGGGCGAGCGGACCGCGAAGCCCACGAAGGCCACCACGGCGACGAGCACGACCGCGGTCGCGAACTCGTACATGTTGCCCCAGGGCAGGCGGTCGGCCGCCAGGCCGCGGGTCAGCAGCACGCCGGCGTGCGCGAGCGCCCCGATCACCGTCACACCGAGGGCGATGGCGCCCCAGCGGTTGCTGCTCGCCGTCTCCACGGTCCCAGCCGGGCGGTCGGCGAGCGCGACACCCCCGCCACCCGTTCCGGCGGCGGCGCCGACGCGCTCCTGAGCCCGCTCGCGCCGCCGACCGAAGGCCAGCTCGGCGCAGAAGGCGACCAGGGCCACCGAGTAGAGCGCGACGCTCACGGAGAAGAGGGTGTTCGACAGCTCGGCGAGCGAGGGGTCAGTCACGCGGGGGGACCTCCGGATCGGACGGTGCGGTGCCGGGGGCCGCGGTGGTGAGCGCCCCCTGGAGTTCGTCGGACAGCGCGGTGAACCGCGATCCGCTCTCGCCGCCACCGCGGGTCAGCGAGGCCAGCGTCAGGACGGTACCGCTGCGACCGGGAGCCGGCTCGGCCCGGGCGAAGACCCGTTCGCGGCGGAGCAGCAGCAGGCCGAGCAGGCCCCCGAGCAGGGCGATCGCCGCGGCCAGCACCCACAGCTGACCGGGGTCGTGCGAGTACTGGAGAGCGGCGAACTCCTTGTACCCGGTGAAGGTGACCCGGGTGCCGTCGGGCAGGTCCAGGCTCTCCCCCACCGACAGGTTCGCCGCCCCCACCTCGGTCAGCCGGCCGCGCTCGATCTGGCTGCGGTCCAGCGAGTAGACCGACTGCGGCAGCCCGGAGTCCAGGCCCAGGTAGCCCCGGTAGGCGATGATCGCGACCTGCGGGGCGAGCGGACGCGGGTCCACCGACGTGAGCACCCCGCCCTGCATGAGCCCGGTGGGGGCGAAGAAGCCCTCCAGGGCCAGCTGGTCGTCCTCGTCCGCGCCCAGGTCGGGGAGCTTCAGCGCGCCCTCGCTGGCCAGCGTCCGCTGGTCGGCGGGCAGGAACGGCGTCGAGACGTCGGTGAACGCGGTGCCGTCGGGCAGCGTCACCGAGAAGGTCGGGCTGAAGCCGTGGCCGGTGACGTACACGCGGTCGCCGTCGATGCGCAGCGGCTCGTTGACGCCGATGGTGGTCTTCCGCTCCTCGCCCTGGGGATCGCCGTAGCGGATGTCCGCGGTGAAGGAGGACGCCGTCAGGTTCTCCTCGTACTCGGCCCGGAACTGGTCGAGGTCCACGCACATGGAGCTCAGGTCGCCGCTGTCGACCAGCGGACCCGAGGAGTAGGTGTCGTACTGCTGGAAGGCGTTGCAGAAGCCCTGGCCCTCGGTGACCAGGATGCTGCCCTCGTACCCCCACATCTTCCCCCCGGCCAGCCCCAGCAGGAGCGCGAGCAGGGAGAGGTGGAACAGCAGGTTGCCGCTCTCCTTGAGGTAGCCCTTCTCGGCCGAGACCTCGGGGGCGCGACCGCTGGACCCGGCGGAGGATGTGCCGCCCTCGCGGCGCACCACGCGGAACCGGCGGACGCGCAGTTCCTCCTCGACGACGTCGAGAGCGGCGGCCGGCGCCAGCGGGCTCTCCAGCCGACCGGAGTCGGGCAGCCGGAGCAGGTTCCGGGGAGCCGGGGGCGGCGGCGTGCGCAGGGACCGGAGGTGCTCGGCGGCCCGCGGCAGCACGCAACCGATCAGCGAGAGGAACAGCAGCAGGTAGATCGCGGCGAACCACGGCGAGCTGAAGACGTCGAACAGGTACAGGTCGTCCAGCACCGGCGCGAGGTCCGGGTGGTCGGTGAAGTACTGGCGGACGTTGTTCTGCGACAGCGACCGCTGCGGCAGCAGCGATCCCGGCACCGCCGCGAGCGCCAGCAGGAACAGCAGGATGATCGCCGTCCGCATGGCGGTGAGCCGGCGCCACCAGCGCAGCAGGAGGCCGGCCACCCGACGGCCGGCGGAGAGCCCGGACGGCGGTGGCGGCGGGGTGACCGGTCGGGCGGGCGCCTCGACGCTCACAGCGCCGACTCCCCGAACCCGGTGGCCGCGATCCAGGAGCGCAGCCACTCCATCATCTCGGTCCACGCGCCGGTGACCAGCAGCAGCCCGACCAGCACGAGCACGGCCCCGCCGAACCGGGTCACCGCCTGCGCGTGCCGCCGCAGGAACGTCGTGGCACCGAGCGCCCAACGCGCGCCCAGCGCGACCAGGACGAAGGGCACACCGAGCCCGAGGCAGTAGGCCAGCCCGAGCAGCGCCCCCCGGCCGGCGGTCGCCTCCTGGAAGGCGAGGTTCTGGACGGCGGCGAGCGTGGGACCCAGGCACGGCGTCCAGCCGAGACCGAAGACGATCCCGAGCAGCGGCGCGCCCGCGAGCCCCATGGAGGGGCGCAGGGTCAGCCGCTTGGTGCGCTGCAGCAGCGGCAGCCAGCCGAGGAACCCCAGGCCGACGAGCACGGTGACCACGCCCATGACCCGGGTGATGACGTCGTTGTGCACGAGCAGCAGCCGCCCGAGCCCGCCGAACGCGGTGCTGATCGCGACGAACACCGCGGTGAAGCCGAGCACGAACAGGACGGCGCCCAGCACCATGCGGCCGCGCGGGGAGCGCTCGTCGACCCGGACCACGGTCGCCGTCGTGCCGGGCCCGGCACCCCCTGCGGGAACCGGTGCGGTCTCCCGCACGCCCGCGCCGACCAGCCCGGCGACGTAGGAGAGGTAGCCGGGCACCAGCGGGAGCACGCACGGTGAGGCGAAGCTGATCAGCCCGACCAGCGCGGCGACGGCGGCGGCGACGAGCAGCGGCCCGTCGGAGACCAGAGCGGCGAAGGTGTCCCCCACGTCAGGCTCCTTCCGCCAGCACGAGGTCCAGGGTGGCGCGCAGGTCCTCCTGCGACACCTCCGCGGTGTAGACCGCGGCGACCCGGCCCTCGCGGTCGAGCACGATCGTCGAGGGGATCGCGGTGGCCGGGTAGTCCCGGAACGCCAGGGCCACCTCGCCCCGCGGATCGTAGAGCGAGGGGAACTCGATCCCGAACTTGTCGACGAAGGCCAGGGCGAACTGGTCGCTGGTCTCCTTCACGTTGATGCCGAGGAACTCCACGCCCTCGTCCCGCACGTCGGCGTAGACCTCCTGGAACTCCGGCGTCTCGACCCGGCAGGGCGGGCACCACGAGCCCCAGAAGTTGAGCACGGCGACCTCGCCGTCGAGCTCGGTCGACGAGAACTCGCCCCCGCCGAGGAGGGTGCCCGCGAACTCCGGCGCCGAGGCCCGCTCCTCGGGAGCGATGACCTCACCGCGCGGGGTGCCCGCGACGAACCGGAACTCCCCGCCGTTGTTGACGTCGACGGCGTCGGAGCCGGTGCTGCAGCCGGTGAGCAGGGCACCGGCCAGCAGAGCGACCACGGCTGCCCTCATGCGCCCGGCACCGCATCGGGATCGGTGGCGCCGGCGGGCTCGGCGTAGGAGACCCCCGCCAGCCGGTCGCCGTCGTAGCTGATCGAGGTGACGCTGGCCAGCGCGCACTCCCGGCGCCGCGGGTCGTGCAGGTAGCGGCGCCCCTCCAGGTGCAGCCTCGTGGCCCAGATCGGAAGCTGGTGGCTGACCAGGACGGCCTCGGCGCCCCGGGCGGCGTCGCGGGCGGCCTCGACCGCGGCGATCATCCGCGCGGCGATCTCCACGTAGGGCTCGCCCCACGACGGCGCGAACGGGTTGCGCAGCTTCCACCAGTTCCGTGGTGCCCGGAACACCCCGGCACCGCCGGCGACGGCCATGCCCTCGAAGGCGTTACCGGCCTCGATCAGCCGGTCGTCGATCCCTACGTCCAGGCCGGTCGCCTCGGCCAGCGGCCGCGCCGTCTGCTGGGCCCGCTCCAGGGGGCTGGACACCAGGTGGACGACGTCGTGACCGGCGAACCAGGCGGCGGCCCGGCGGGCCATGCCCTCGCCGGCGGTGGAGAGCCGGAAACCGGGGAGCCGGCCGTAGAGGATCCCGTCGGGGTTGTGGACCTCCCCGTGGCGGAGGAGGTGCACCGTGGTCCGCTCGGTCACGAGCTCACCTCGGACAGGTCCTGGTCGGCCGGGCGGGGGTCGCCCCCGGCGGCGGCCGCGGCCCGCGCCGCGGCCGGCAGGGCCTCGAGCACGCGGTCGAGGGCCTCGCCGCCGAGCTGGGCGTTGACGAACCACGCCTCGAACGCCGACGGCGGCAGGTAGACCCCGCGCGCCAGCAGGGCGTGGAAGAAGGCGGTGTAGCGGGCGACGTCCTGCGTCCTCGCGTCGTCGTAGTTCCGCACCCGCCGTTCGTCGGGCACGAAGAAGATCGAGAACATGTTGCCGGCCTGCTGCACCCGGTGCGGCACGCCGGCGGCGAACAGCGCGGCGCTGGCCGCGCCGCGGAGCACGGCGGAGACCTCGTCGCAGTGCGCGTACACGTCGTCGGTGCAGTTCCGCAGCGTCGCCAGGCCGGCGGCGACCGCCACCGGGTTCCCCGACAGGGTGCCGGCCTGGTAGACGGGCCCGCTGGGCGCGAGGTGGGCCATGAGGTCGGCGCGACCGCCGAACGCCGCGGCCGGCAGGCCACCGCCCATGACCTTGCCGAAGGTGAACAGGTCGGCGTCCACCGGGTCCAGGCCGTACCAGCCCGACCGCGAGACGCGGAAACCGGTCATGACCTCGTCGAGGATCAGCAGCGCGCCGTGCGTGGCGGTGATCCGGCGCAACTCGGAGTTGAAGCCGTCCAGCGGCGGGACGACCCCCATGTTGCCGGCGGCGGCCTCGCTGATGACGGCGGCGATGTCGCTGCCCCGCTCGGCGAAGACCGCCTCCACGGCGGCGACGTCGTTGTAGGGCAGCACGATCGTGTCGGCGGCCGCGCCGGTGGTCACCCCAGGGGTGTCCGGCAGGCCGAGCGTCGCGACCCCCGAGCCCGCCGAGGCGAGCAGCGCGTCGACGTGGCCGTGGTAGTTGCCGGCGAACTTGACCAGCAGCGGTCGGCCGGTGGCGCCGCGGGCCAGCCGCACGGCGGAGAGCACCGCCTCGGTGCCGGAGTTGACCAGCCGCACGCGCTCGACCGGGGCGACCCGCGACCGGATCTCCTCGGCGAGCTCCAGCTCGCCCTCCGTCGGGGCGCCGAAGGACAGCCCGCGGCGGGCCGCGGAGGCGACGGCGTCGACGACGGCGGGGTGGGCGTGGCCCAACAGCATCGGGCCCCAGGAGCTGACCAGGTCCACGTAGCGGCGCCCGTCGGCGTCGGTGATCCACGGCCCTGCGGCCTCCACCATGAACCGCGGCGTACCGCCCACGGCCCGGAACGCGCGGACCGGGGAGTTCACGCCCCCGGGGGTGATCTCCTGGCCGCGGGCGAAGAGCGCGGCCGAGACCGGCGCCTCGTAGGGGAAGGGTGAGCTGTCCGGCGAGGTCACGGCTCCAGTGTCCCCTTCGCGGTGAGCAACGCGGTCCGCAGGGCGTCCGGATCCCGTGTGGGAACGAGCACGGTCCGCCCGTCCGCCAGCTTGAGCGGCAGCCCGGTGGACCCCTTGGGGACCGACCAGCCGCCACCGAGCACCGGGGCGCCGGCGTCGACGCCGGACTCGACCGAGCGCAGGTGCCCGGCGTCGATCTCGGGAAGCGCCACCCGCTCGCGCCCGACGCTCAGCCCGCCGTCGTCGCCGGCCCCCTCGACGCGCACCGTCCAGAGCCGGCGCCCGGCCAGGCAGCCGCAAGCCACGACGGCCACCACCCCGGCCAGCGCGGCCCAGGCGAACAGCGGCAGGTCCGGCCCCGGGAGGATGAGGGCGAGCGCGACGCACACCCCCGCGAACCCGCCGACGACCCACAGCGGTCGCCAGGAGCCCCCCAGCTCGACGTAGTCCTCGGCCGGCGCGGGCATGGCCTCAGCCGCGGGCGAGCAGCCGGGCGGCCTCGACCGCCCAGTAGGTGAGCACCTGCCCCGCCCCGGCGCGCCGGATGGCGGTGAGCGTCTCCAGGATCGCCCGCTCGCGGTCGATCCAGCCGTTGGCGGCGGCCGCCTCGACCATCGCGTACTCGCCGCTGACCTGGTAGGCGCTGACCGGCACCTGCACCGCGTCGGCGACCCGGGCCACGATGTCGAGGTAGGGCAGCGCCGGCTTCACCATGACGGCGTCCGCTCCCTCGGCCAGGTCCTGCGCGACCTCCCGCAACGCCTCGTCGGCGTTGGGCGGGTCCATCTGGTAGGTCGACCGGTCGCCGAACTGCGGGGCGCCCTCGGCCGCCTCGCGGAAGGGCCCGTAGAAGCCCGAGGCGTACTTCGCGGCGTAGGCCAGGATCGGCACCTCGGTGAACGCGGCGCTGTCCAGACCGGCGCGGATGGCGGCGATCTGGCCGTCCATCATCCCGCTGGGCGCGACCAGGTGGGCGCCGGCCTGCGCCTGCGCGATCGCCACGGCCGCGTACCGGTCCAGCGTCGGGTCGTTGTCGACGACGCCGGCCGGGGTCACGATCCCGCAGTGCCCATGGTCGGTGTACTCGCACAGGCACAGGTCGGCCATGAGGACGAGCTCGTCGCCCAGATCGGCCCGCAGGTTCTGCAGCGCCGTGTTGACCACGCCGTCGGCGGCGTCGGCCTGCGACCCCACGGCGTCCTTCTCCGACGGGATGCCGAAGAGCATCAGCCCGCCGATGCCGGCCTCCGCGGCCTCGGCGGCCGCCTTCCGGAGCGAGTCGTGGCTGTGCTGGACGACGCCGGGCATGGAGCCGATGGCGACCGGTGCGTCGATGCCCTCCTTGACGAAGACCGGCAGCACCAGGTCGGCCGGGGCCACCCGGGTCTGCGCGGTCAGCCGCCGCAGCGCGGGCGTCGACCGGAGACGCCGCCCGCGCGCGAACCCGGGACTCGCCCCGTGCGCTCCCCCACCCACGCTGCCCGCGCTCACTTGCCCTCGCCGTCCTCCGCCTCGCGCAGCGACAGGGCGTACTCGGCCAGTGCGTCGACCAGCGGCGCGACGGCCGCCGTCTCCGGCTGCACGTCCACCCGCAGGCCGAACTCCTGCGCGCTGGCGGCAGTGGCGGGACCGATCACCGCGACGACGGTCTTGGCGTGCGGCTTGCCGGCGATGCCCACCAGGTTGCGCACGGTGCTGGACGAGGTGAAGCACACCGCGTCGAACCCGCCGCCCTTGATGGCCTCCCGGACCGACGCGGCCGGCGGGGCCGCCCGGACGGTGCGGTAGGCCGTGACGTCGTCGATCTCCCAGCCGCGCTCGACCAGGCCCGCGGCGAGGGTCTCGGTGGCGATGTCGGCCCGCGGGAGCAGCACCCGGTTGATCGGGTCCAGGACGTCGTCGTAGTCCGGGAAGTCGGCCAGCAGGCCCTGGCTGGACTGCTCGCCCGAGGGCACCAGCTCCGGGACGATGCCGAAGTCGCGGACCGCCTGGGCGGTCTGCTCGCCGACGCAGGCGACCTTCACGCCGGCGAAGGCGCGGGCGTCCAGGCCGAGCTCGACGAACTTCTCGCGGACGGCCTTCACCGCATTGACGGAGGTGAAGACGATCCAGCCGTACCGGCCGGTGACCAGGCCCTTGATCGCGCGGTCCATCTGCGCGGGGCTGCGCGGGGGCTCGACCGCGATCGTCGGCACCTCGACCGGGACCGCGCCGTAGGCGCGCAGCCGGTCGCTCATGTCGCCGGCCTGGTCCTTGGTACGCGGCACCAGCACCCGCCAGCCGAACAGCGGCCGGCTCTCCCACCACGACATGCGGGCGCGCTTGTCGACGACGGCGCCGACGGTGGCGACGACCGGGCCGCTGAGCGGGTCGAGGCCGGCGGTCTTCTCCGCCACGGCGGCCAGCTTGGCGACGACGCTCTTCTGGCCGGTGCCCGAGCCGCCGACGGTGACGACGACCGGCGTGCTGCCCGAGAGCCCGCCCTCGACCAGGCGCGCGGCGGCGTCGGGGAGCTCCTCGGCCGTGCCCTGCAGGACCAGCGTCCCGCCGGTCGCGGCGGTGGCACCGCCCAGCGCGGTCAGGTCGACGCCGCTGCGCAGGTCGGCGCTGACGGTCGTGCTGCCCATGGCCACACCGGCGAAGGCCGGGACCGCCGTGGCGGGCGCGACACCCGGGACGACGTCGAAGGGCACGGAGGTGCGGGCGACGGAGAGGACCTCCTTGATCACCTCGTCGGAGGTGTAGGGGTCACCGATGACCAGCCGGACCACGACCGAGCCGTTCTTGGCCGCGGCGACGGCGCCCTTGGCGATGTCGCCGGGCTCACCGGAGACCGGCGTGAGCTCGGTGTCCGGGTTCGCCTCGCGGACGGCGTCCTGGAGGGGCGCGGCGACGTCGGGGTCGACCAGCACCACGGCTGCCTCGGCCAGCGCCGCGGTCGCCCGGGCGGTGAGCATGCCCGGGTCACCGGGCCCGGCGCCGACGAACACGACCCGGCCCGACTGGCCTGGGGTCTTGCGGAAGCGCGTCATCGCGTGCTCCTGATCCTGGCCCGAATCGCTCGGGCGTCTGTCATGGCCCGGGTGCGGGCCGTTACGGGGGTCTGGGGGGGTCGTGCGGGCCGGGACCGCGCGGTCGCGGTCACCCGCCGGCCGCCATCAGCTCGGCCGCACCGCGGTCGAGCAGCTCGGCGGCGAGGGACCGGCCGAGGGCGGCGGCCTCGGTCAGCGGTCCGGTCACCGAGCCGCGGACGCCGTCGCTGCCGTCCAGGGCGGTCACCGAGGCCCGGAGGTACAGCTCGGGGCCGTTCTCGCCCTCGGCCACCTCCGCGTAGGCGGCGACGGGCGCGCTGCAGCCGGCCTCCAGCGCGGCCAGGGTGGCCCGCTCGGCCACCACGCAGGCGCGGGTGGGCGCGTGCTCGAGCCGGCCGAGCAGCTCCCGGGTCCGGGCGTCGCTGGTGCGGCACTCGACGGCCAGGGCGCCCTGGGCGGGGGCGGGCAGCACCTGGAGCGGGTCGAGCGTCTCGGTGATGTGCTGGAGCCGGCCGATCCGGTTGAGCCCGGCGCGGGCCAGGACGACGGCGTCGAGGTCGCCCGGGCCCTCACCGGCGCCGGGCACCCGGCCGAGGCGGGTGTCCACGTTGCCTCGGATCGGCACGATGTCGAGGCCGAGGCCGAGCGCGCGCAGCTGCGCGACCCGGCGGGGGGCACCGGTGCCGATGCGGGACCCCGCCGGCAGCTCGCCGAGGGTCAGGCCGTCGCGGGCCACGAGCGCGTCCCGCGGGTCCTCGCGCGCGGGCACCGCGGCCAGGATCAGCCCCGGCTCGGGTGCGGTCGGCAGGTCCTTGTAGCTGTGCACGGCCAGGTCCACCTCGCCGTCGAGAAGCGCGCGGCGGATCGCCGCGACGAACACCCCGGTGCCGCCCAGCTGGGCGATCGCAGCGGAGGAGCGGTCGCCCTCGGTGCTGATCAGGACCAGCTCGACCGGCACGCCGGTGGCAGCGGTGATGGCGTCGGCGACGGTCTGCGACTGGGTCCGGGCGAGCTGGCTGGCCCGGGTGCCCAGGCGCAGCGGGACACCGGCGACGGCGCTCGCGGCCGGCACGCCCTGCACCTCGGTCTCGGTCACGCCGCACCTCCTGGGCGGTCGGGGTCGACGGTCACGGCGTCGGCCAGGCGCCCGGCGCCCGGCGTCACGTCGGCGTCGATGCCGAGACCGAAGAGCGCGCGCAGGGCACCGGCGTAGTCGGTGCCCCCCGGCGTCGCGGCCAGCTCCTTCACCCGCACGGTGGGCTCGTGCAGCAGCTTGTCGACGACGCGGCGCACGGTCCGGGCGATCTCCGCGCGGGCGCGCGTGTCGAGGTCGGGCAGCCGGCCGGCCAGGCGCAGCAGCTCGGCGTCGACCACCTCGGCGGCCTGCGAGCGCAGCGCGGAGACGGTCGGACCGACCTCGGCGGCGCGGCGCTCGGCCCGCAGCAGCGCGGTCTCGGCCTCGATCATCGCGCGGGCGCTGTTGATGTCGTCGATGGCGACCGGGCCCGCGGTGCTGCCGTCGTCGGCGGCCCGCTCGCCCTGCAGCAGCGCGAGGTCGACGACGTGGACGCCGGGCAGCGCCGCCACGCCGGGGTCGACGTCCCGGGGCAGTGCCAGATCGACCACGACGAGGGGGCGCTCGGCGCGGCCGGACATGGCCGCCGCGACCACCTCGGTGCCGACGACGAGCCCGGTGGCGCCGGTGCAGGTGAGCAGCACGTCGGCGGCGGCCAGTTCCTCGGCCATCCGGTCCAGCGGCGCGGTCCGGCCGCCCACGGTCTCGGCCAGCCGCTGCGCGGAGGCCTCGGTCCGGCTGCTGACCACGACGTCGGCGCCGCGGCGGGCCAGCGTGGTGGCGGCCAGCGCACCCATGGACCCGGCACCCACGACGAGGACCGGGCGGCCCGTCAGACTCCCGATGCGCGCCTCGGCGCGGTCGAGGGCGACCGACACCAGGGAGGCACCGGCCTTGTCGATGCCGGTCTCCGAGTGCACCCGCTTGCCCACCCGCAGGGCCCGCTGGGCCACCGGGTGCAGGGCACGGCCGACCGTGCCCTCCTCCCGGGCGAGGGCGTAGGCGGCACGCAGCTGCCCGAGCACCTGGGTCTCGCCGACCACCATCGAGTCCAGCCCGGCGGCCACGGTGAACAGGTGCTCGACGGCCTGGTCCTCGTAGTGGACGGTCACGTACGGGGAGAGCTCCTCGACCGACGCCCCGGCCTGGCGGGCGAGCACCCGGCCGACGTCGGTGACCCCGCCGTGGAAGCGGTCGACCTCGGCGAAGACCTCGATGCGGTTGCAGGTGGCCAGCACGAGGGCCTCGCTGACGTGGTCGCTGCCGACCAGCTCGTGCAGGGCCTTGACCCGGTCGTCGCCGTCCATCGCGAACTGCTCGAGCAGCGCGACCGGTGCGGTCTGGTGGCTGACGCCCACCGCGAGCAGGCTCACGCCGTCACCTCCGCGGCCCGGGCGGTGCGCTGCTGACCGAGGAACGCCAGGACCTGCAGCTCCACGGAGAGGTCGACCGGACGGACGTCGACGCCGACGGGGGCCGTGAGCGTCACCGGCGCGAAGTTCAGGATGCTCCTGATCCCGGCCGCGGCCAGCCGGTCGCAGACCGACTGGGCCACCTCGGCCGGTGTCGCGATGACCCCGATGGTCGCCTCGTGCTCCGCCACCGTGGCCTCGAGCTCGGACATGTGCTGCACCGTCAGGCCGCCGATCTCCTGCCCGACCTGCGAGGGGGCGGCGTCGAAGAGGCCGACGAACCGGAAACCCCGACTGCCGAAGCCCGCGTAGTCGGCCAGCGCCGTGCCCAGGTTGCCGATGCCGACGAGCACGCAGGCACGGGACCGCTCGGCGCCGAGCACGCGGGCGATCCGCTCCCGCAGAGCGGTGACCTCGTAGCCGACGCCGCGGACGCCGCACGAGCCGAGGTGGGAGAGGTCCTTGCGCAGGCCGGCCGGGTTCACCCCGGCTGCGGAGGCCAGCTCACCGGAGGAAACCGTCGTCCGACCGCCGTCGGCCAGACCGGTGAGCACCCTCAGGTACACGGCCAGACGACCGACGGTGGCCTCCGGGATCGTCCGGGGCCGTGGCTGGATCACGGGCACTCCACAGCGGTCGCACCCGGGACCCCCGGCGGGCGCCGGGTGCGGATCTGCGACATCGGGACGCGAGCAGCTGCTGCGCTCGCGTCCGCCACGGTAGCCGCTTGTGAACGCAGGAACAAAGTCGCCGGGCACCGCCCCGCCCGCTGACCAGGCCGGATGCGTCCGGCTGTGGTGGAGACCACCGTATCCGCAGGTCAGGAGCCACCCGGATGGGGCAGTCAGCGCAGTCCGAGATCCCTCCGGAGGCGCGGGACGTCGAGGGTGAAGTAGGAGTGCTCGCGCCCGTCGAGCAGCAGGACCGGCACCCGGTCGCCGTACTCGGCCTGCAGCTCGGGGTCGGTGTCCACGTCGACGTCGTGCACGGTCAGACCCGCCTCGGCAGCCACCGGTCCCAGCTGCTCGGCCGCGGTCAGGCAGAGGTGGCAGCCGGCCCGCCCGAGCAACTGCAGCCGCGGCTCACTCACCGGCGGCGCTGCCGGCGGGCACCGCGACGTCCGCGTCGGCCCCCGTCAGGCCCAGCTCGCGCAGCCGGGCCCTGCTCACCTTCCCGGTGAGCGAGTGCGGCAGGGATCCCAGGAAGTGCACCGACGTCGGCACCTTGTAGCGGGCCAGGGACTGCCCGGCGAACGCCTGCAGCTCCGCCACGCCGAGCTGCTCCCCCGGAGCGAGGACGACGACGGCGCGCACCGCCGCGCCGGTCCGCGGATCGGGCACGCCGATGACGGCGCTCTCGACCACGGCGGGGTGCTGCTCGAGCACCCGCTCCACCTCGGCCGGGTAGACGTTGAAACCGCTCACCAGGACGAGATCGCTGCGCCGGTCGACCAGGTGCAGGTCGCCGTCGGCGTCGCGGTAGGCGAGGTCGCCGGTGCCCAGCCATCCCTCTGCGTCCGGGCCGTCGGTCCCGTCGGGCCAGTACCCGGAGAACAGGTTGGGGCCGCGCACCCAGATCTCGCCGGGGCCCTCGTCGGGGTCGCCGCCGTCGTCCCCACCGGTCCCGTCGTCCTCGTCGGGCGTGTCGACCGTGCCCGCGCCGACCGAGGCCGTGTCCCGCAGCACGAGCTCCAGCCCGGGCACCGCTCCCCCGATGCAGGCGGGCTTGGCCCGGCCGGTGGCCAGCGTGCTGGCCACGACCGGAGCCGCCTCGGTCAGCCCGTAGCCCTCCCACACCGTGACCGCGGCCCGGTCGCGCATGGCCCGCCAGACGTCCTCGGGCAGCGGTGCGGCACCGGCGGAGGCGACGCGCACGGCCGCGAAGGCCCGGCGGAGGTCGGCGTCGCTGCCCGCGGCGTCCGCCGCGGCGAGCCACGCCTGGTACATCGGCGGGGCACCGGGCACCGCGGTGACCTGTTCGGCGGCCATCAGCGCCAGCGAGGCGCGCGGGTCGAAGGTCTCCTCGAGGACGGCGCAGGCGCCCGTGGCGGCGATCAGGCCGAACCCGGCGTTGAGCCCGTAGACGTGGAAGAGCGGGAGGACGAGCAGCACCCGGTCGTCGCTGCGCACCGGGGGCGGGCTCATCGCCAGGCACTGCTCCTGGTTGGCCTTGAGGGCACCCGCGGTGAGCATGGCTCCGCGCGGTCGCCCGGTCGTCCCGCTGGTGTAGCAGAGGAAGGCCAGCGCGGTCGGGTCGTCGGCCACGGCACCGATCGGGCCGTCGCCCTCCGGCGGCCCGGGGCACACCGGAACCCCCGCCAGCGAGTCGCGCTCGCTCGCGGCCACGAGCAGCTCCGCACCGGAGTCGGTGAGCACGTGCTCCAGCTCCGGGTCGGTGTAGGCGGTGTTCACCGGGACGACCGTCAGCCCGGCCCGCAGCGCACCCAGCACCGCGCGCAGCCAGTCCAGCCCGTTGGGCAGCTGCACGGCGATGCGAGCGCCGGCGGCCAGCCCCCGGGCGGTGTAGCCGGCGGCGACGCGGTCGACGACGGCGTCCAGCTCGCCCCAGCTCAGCCGCTGGTCCCCGGCCACCACGGCCGGGGCGCCGGGGTCGCGCTGCGCCGCCGCGCGGACCAGAGCGGCCAGCGAGGTGCCTGCGTCGGACACGGGGTCTCCTGTCGTCGGGGGGCGGCAACCGGCCGCCGGCGGGCGCTTCCGGAGACCTGCCCGGCGAGGCTGCCGTGGACGAGCACGGGCGATGTTGTCACCATGGGGCCTGCGCCGCAGCCCACGAACGCCCTCCGGGGGCGTGCGGGGCGACGAGACGGTCCAGGCACAGCGGGCCGACGAGGAGGTCGATCGCCCGCATGCCCCATCCCCTGGACGCCGAGCGACCCGCCGGTCTCCCCGCGCCGCGGCGGCCGCGCCCTACCCCGTTCCCCCGCAGCAGCGCCGAGGCGCTGACCGACGGGAGGGGCGAGCACCCGGTCGACGAGCACCCGGTCGACGAGGACGCGGTCGACGGGCCGGCTGCCGGTCCCGGAGCGACCGACGACGTCCCTCCCTCCGAGGGCGGCGTCACCCCGTCCGACGGCGTCCCGACCGAGGTCCCGGCCACCTCGGAGCTGCCGGTGGAGGTCGCCGACGACATCGCCGCGGTGGAGGCCGAGGCGGAGGCCACGGCCACGAACGTGTGGGCACTGGTGCGCCAGGCGCAGCAGGGCGACGCCGAGGCCTTCGGGCGGCTCTACGACCACTACGTGACCCTCGTGTACCGCTACGCCTACCACCGCGTCGGCGACCGGGCCACGGCCGAGGACGTGACCAGCGAGACCTTCGTGCGAGCGCTGCGCCGCATCGACTCGCTGTCCTTCCAGGGCCGCGACGTGGGCGCCTGGCTGGTGACGATCGCGCGCAACATCATCCGGGACCAGGTGAAGAGCAGCCGGTTCCGGCTCGAGGTGAGCACCGCCGACATGCGGGACGCCGACCGGGTCACCGACGGGCCCGAGGACGCCGTCCTCCAGTACTTCACCAACCAGCAACTGCTGGCGTGCGTGCAACAACTGGGGAGCGAGCAACAGGAGTGCATCGTCCTGCGCTTCCTGCACGGTCTCTCCGTGTCCGAGACTGCCGAGATCATGGGCAAGAAGGACGGCGCCATCAAGGCGCTCCAGCACCGGGCGGTCCGGCGGCTGGCGGGGCTGCTGCCCGAGGGCCTGCGGTGAATCTCTCCGCGCTCCCGGGCGTAACCGACGGCCCCCGCCCGTCGTTGTGCCCTCCGGAGCGGTCCCCCGGTGGTGGCGGGACCCGGTCGGAGAGGACAGGAGGCCGCAGGTGATCCGACAGGACGACGGCACAGCGGCACCCGACGCCGCCCCCGCGGGCGATCGCGAGGCCGCGGTCGTCGCGCGCCTGCAGGCGCTCTCCACGGCCCTCGGCGACGAGCCCGACCCCCAGTACCGGGCCCGTGCCCGTGCGCGGCTGGTCGCAATGGCCGCCGTCCGCACCC
>NZ_POQU01000076.1 GCF_002938425.1 Blastococcus atacamensis
TTCTTTCTTATCTGGTTCATTTGTCTCTCTTTTTTTTTTTTAATGATTCGGAGCCCACCTAGTTATAAACGATCGTCTTCGGCGGCAGCGTCAGATGTGTATAAGGGCCAGGCTGGTCCAGCGCCACGGGAGCCAGGCTCGCGGGCGGTTCGTCGGCGTCGCTGGTCGGCCCCGTGGGCGCCGGCGTCACCGGCGTGGGCGCCAGGGAGGGCGGCGGCGCGAGGGAGGTCGGGCTCGCCGAGGCCTGCGGGCGGGGAGCGTCGTCATCGGTGTCGCGGACGACGAGCAGCAGCACGACGACCAGTGCGACGAGGGCGACGGCGATCGCACCGAGCACCACGGGGCGCCGGAACCACTCCGGCAGCGACGAGCGGGCGGGGGCCTTCATCGGGCCAGTCCCTTCATCTCGGAGAACCACGTGATCGAGGCGAGGAACAGGAACCCGACCATCGCGGCGAACAGGAGCGTGTAGACCGGCACGAACAGGCCGGTCGCGCCGAACAGGACGAAGACGCAGCACAGCAGGCCGTAGTCGGTCGGCAGCACCAGCAGCGAACGCACCACGCTGGGCCGCTCGTCGGACTGCTGCGCCCGCGTGCGCACCCCGTGCTGGGCGCGCAGGGCCTCGTTGAGCATCGTGCCGAAGTAGAGGACCGAGTCGGCCACGCAGTAGCCCAGCGGCACGAGCAGCCAGGCATCGGGCACGGACTCGAACCGGTACATGCCGATCAGGACCGCCAGGTGCACGCTGCACGCCTTGGCGGCGTCGACCATGTGATCGAGCCACTCCCCTGCCGGCGACCCTCCGCCGCGCAGCCGGGCGAGCTGCCCGTCCGCGGCGTCGAGCGCGTAGCCGACGACCAGGCAGGCGGCCACCCCCACGCCCATGGCGACCGTGGGCTCGACCAGCGCCAGGAGCGCGACGCCGGTGAAGGTGAACACCGCGCTGATCCCGGTGACCGCGTTGGGCGTCAGCCCGGCGTGGAAGGCCAGCGCCGCGAACAACCGGCCCAGCTTGCGGTTGACGAACCGCGAGTAGGCCGGGGCGCCCTTGGCACCCTTCTGCGCCGCGGACAGCCGGCGGAGCGTGTCGCGCAGTCCTTCCGCCGGGGCGGGCGGCTGCCGCACGGGGTCGGTGACGATCACTGCTGCGCCGCTCCCGGGAACGGGATCACGTCCGTGGTCGCACCGAACGCCGGCAGGGGCGCCCGAGCCGGCTCGGACGCCGGGCGCGGGAACGGCACGGGCGCCGGTACCGACGTCGGGGCCGGGAAGCGGCGGCCCGAGGGGCGCCGGTTCGGCACGTGCCGGCCGGCCAGCCGGCGGGCGAGCTGCTCGTACCCGGCGGCGACGTCGTCCCAGTCGTAACCCTTCGCGAGCTCGCGGGCCCGCACACCGGACCGGCGCACCGAGTCGGGATCGGCCTCGGCGGCGTCCACCAGCGCCGCGACGTCCGCCGGGTTGCCGAAGAAGCGGCCGGAGTCCTCGACGACCTCGCGGTTGAAGTCGACGTCGTACGCCAGGACCGCGGTGCCGGCGCCGATCGCGCGCAGCAGCGAGGGGTTCGTCCCGCCGACGGAGTGACCGTGCAGGTAGGTGTAGGCGTGGGCGTACAGCTGGTCGAGCTGGTCCTGGTCCCAGACGCCGCCGAGGAAGCGCACCCGCTCGTCGGCCAGCCGGTGCACCCGGGCGGTGTAGGCGTCGGAGTAGGGAGCCGAGCCGACGACGACCAGCGGCTTGGTGGCACCGCTGCGGCGGTAGCCGTCGACGATCACGTCGACGTGGTTCTCGGGCTCGAACCGGGCGACGGCCAGGTGGTACCCACCCGGCGCCAGCCCGAGCTCGGCGAGCTTGTCGGTCCCCGGCGCGATCATCGGGGCGCCGTAGGTCAGCAGCGTGGTCGGCACGCCGAACTCCGACCGGTAGTAGTCGGCGATGCCCTGGGCGTCGGCGATCAGCGCGTCGGACCAGCGCACGGCAAGCGCCTCGGCCATGCGGTAGTACCGCTGGCCGACCGGGCCCCACTTGGCCCGCTTCCACTCGAGGCCGTCGACGTGCGTCGCGACCGGGATGCGGGCGGCGCGCAGCGCCGGCAGGAGCGGGGAGTTGGCGGCGTTGAAGACGAACGCCGCGTCCGCGCGGTGGGTCAGCAGGTGCCCGACCGACAGCGCCGAGTGGCTCAGCGTCTCCAGGGACCGCTTGCGCGCCGCGGGGAGGTGCACGAGGTCCATGCCCAGGTGCCGCGCCGGCCGCTCCTGACCGGGGGCGGTGCGGCAGTACACGACCACCCGGTGGCCCTGGTCGGCGAGCCGGCGGCCCACCTCCTCGACAGCGGTCTCGAAGCCGCCGTACCGGGCGGGTACACCGCGCGTGCCGACCATGGCGATCCGCATGACCCCTCCATCCGTGTCTCGAGGCGATCGCGCGGACATCTTGTGGATGCCGTACCGACGCCTTCTGACCAGGAGCTTCACCCATCGCACGGTGCTCGGGCACCGCTTCGCGGGACCCCGTGACCCGTGCGAGTGACGCCCTGAAGAGGGGGGTCAGTACGCCCCGGAGCTGGAGAGGACGGCCCGCCCGGTCTTCCAGAGGATCAGCACGTCCAGGGCCAGCGACCAGTTCTCCACGTAGCGGAGGTCCAGCCGGACCGACTCCTCCCACGAGAGGTCGCTGCGGCCCGAGATCTGCCACAGACCGGTGAGTCCCGGCTTGACCAGCAGACGCCGGCTCACCGACGTGTCGTACCGCGCCACCTCGGCCGGCAGGGGCGGGCGCGGACCCACCAGCGACATGGAGCCGCCGAGGACGTTGAGCAGCTGGGGGAGCTCATCGAGGGAGAGCCGGCGCAGCAGCCGGCCGATGGGGGTGACCCGGGGGTCGGCACGCAGCTTGAACAGCAGTCCGTCGGAGATGTTGTCGCCGCGCAGGGCGTCGAGCTGCCGGTCGGCATCGACGACCATGCTGCGGAACTTCAGCATCGTGAAGGTGCGCCCGCCCAGCCCGACGCGCTCCTGGCGGTAGAGAACGGGGCCGGAGCTGGTGAACCGGACCGCCGCGGCGACGGCCAGCAGCACCGGGGCGAGCACCAGCAGCGCGAGCGCCGCGGCCGCGCGGTCGAAGCCGCCCTTGACCACGCGCCGCCAGCCCTCGAAGCACGGCTGCTCGATCGACAGCAGCGGAAGCCCCTCGAAGGGCCGGATGTGCAGCCGGGGGCCGGCCACCTCGATGAGACCCGGCGCCACGAGCAGCTCGATACCGGTGCCCTCGAGCTGCCAGGACAGCTGGCGGAGGTACTGCGCGGCCGTCTCGCTGGCGGAGGTGACGGCGATGGTGTCGGCGTCGTAGGTGTCGGCCAGCAGCAGCACGTCGTCCAGGCCGCCGACGGGCACGCCGGCCCGCTCGGCCACCCGCACCCGGTCGCTCGGGGTCACGGCCGCGGCCACGACGTCCAGGCCCGCGTACTGCTCCCGCTGGAGCCGGCCGACCAGCTCGAGGACCGCTCCCCCGCGGCCGACGACGACGACCTTCTTGGTGCACTGGCCCTGCGCGCGGAGTACGCGCAGCCGGGTGCGGGCGACGTACCGGCCGAGCAGGGTCACGCCGGTGAGCAGTGGGATGGCCACGACGACCAGCGCGCGACTGAGGTCGAGGGCGAAGGCGTAGGACAGGAACCCGGCGAAGGCCAGCAGGAGGAAGCCGGCCCGGGCCACGCGGCGGTACTCGTCGCTCCCGGTGCCGTACACGCGCTCGGCGTAGGCACCGGTCGAGCCCAGGAGGACCGGCCAGGCCACCACGAGCGCGAGGGCGGCCCACAGCAGCGCGGCGCCCGGGGCGATTGCCGCCCCCCGGCTCAGGAGCACCGCGGCTCCGGCCGTGGCGGCCATCAGCGTCTCGGTGACGACCAGCGCGACGGTGTACCCGCGCACCCACGCGGGTGCCGAGCGCCGGACGAGCGGGCGGGGGCGTGGCAGGGTCGGAGCGGTCGATCCCCCGGGAGCCCCGGACAGGATCACCGCCCCCGTGCTCACCTGCTGGCGGTCCAAAAGCATGCGTCCCCCCGAACGATGTCACGCAGCGTAGTCGCCTCGATACCGTGACTTCATGCCACAGGCCTGTGAGCTGGCGCTTCGTGCCGCGCTGTCGCGCTGATTCCCCGCCACACTCACAGAGCGTCAGGGGAACCGTCAACACGGAGCGTCACGGGTTCACCCGATCGGACCGCGCGGACCACGAACGGGGGGTTCAGCTACGGGGGTGGACCTGGTTCTGCGCGGCCTCCAGGCCGTGGGTGAGCAGCAGCTCGGTGGCGTCGGCGGCCTCCACCAGCAGCAGGTCGAGCTCCTTGCGCTCGGTGGCGGAGAAGTCCTTGAGCACGTAGTCGGCCGGGTCCTGCCGGCCGGGGGGGCGGCCGATCCCGACGCGCACCCGCAGGTAGTCCTTGGTACCCGTGGACCGGCTGATCGAGCGCAGCCCGTTGTGGCCGCCCTCGCCGCCGCCGCGCTTGAGCCGCACGGCGGAGAAGGGGATGTCGAGCTCGTCGTGCAGCACGACCAGCTGCTCGGGCGGCAGCTTGTGGTAGTCCAGGAGCCCGCGCACCGGCCCTCCGGACTCGTTCATGTACGTCAGCGGCACCGCCAGCACGACCCGCCGGCCGACCAGCCGCCCCTCTCCGGAGACCGCCCGAGCCCGGGCACCCTTGCCGGGCGCCAGCTTGACGCCGGCGCGGCGGGCGAGCTCCTCGAGCACCATCGCGCCCACGTTGTGCCGGTTGCCGGCGTACGCCGGCCCGGGATTGCCCAGACCGACGATCACGAACGAACCCTCGGGCGGCGGGGACGCCGCAGGGGCGCCGGCGGTGCCGGCGCCCCTGCGGGTCGTGCTCTCGGTCAGTGGATGCCTCAGCCGTTGTCGGCGGACTTCTCCGCCGAGTCCATCGACTCGCCGCTGCCCTGATCCTGCGGCTCGGGGACGACGTCGCCCTCGCCGGTGCCGCCGGCGGCCTCGTCGGACTCCTCGCGCTCGATGCCCGCCTCGGTCTCGGCCTGCTCCAGCTCCGCCTCGAGGGCCTCGGCGCTGGGCGCCGCCATGAAGTTGACCACGAGGGCGTCGGGGTCGGTGACCAGCGTTGCGCCCTCGGGCAGGGTCAGCGCACCGGCGGTGACGCCGTCACCGGCGCCGCGGCCGGTGACGTCGACCTCGATCGACTCGGGGATCGCGGTGGCGAGCGCCTCGAGGGAGACGGTGTTGAGCTCGATGCTCACCAGGACGTCGGCGGTCGTCTCGCCGACGGTGAGGACGGGGACGTCCACGGTGACCTTCTCGCCGCTGCGGACGATGACCAGGTCGACGTGCTCGTGGACGCGGGTCAGCGGGTCGCGCTGCACGGCCTTGGTCAGCGCGAGCTGCTCCTTGCCGTCCAGGACGACGGTCAGCAGCACGTTCGAGCCGCCGTTGCGCAGCGCCGCGGCGAACTCGCGGGCGGGCAGCGACAGGTGGACGACGTCCTGGCCGTGCCCGTAGAGGACGGCGGGGACGCGGCCGGCACGACGGGTGCGACGGGCGCTGCCCTTGCCGAACTCGGTACGGATCTCGGCGTCGAGGCGGAAGTCAGCCACGGTGGTGTGCTCCTAGCGAAGAGGGTCTGCGTGCGTGCCGGCGAGTGGGCGCAACGCACCCTCAGCGGGCACACGCACGTCGATCACGGAGCAGGAGCTCCCTCGCCGGGCAACGGGAGACACGATACGCGACCCGGCCGACGGTCCGCCCGAGCGGGGGGCCGGAGGCTCCCCCGAGGTGCGACGGGGGCGGCTCAGCTCAACCGGGGAACGGCACCTGGCCGCGGTGCGATCCGGAGGATCGCGATGTCATCGCTCAACTCTCCCCGCCGAAGAGGCTGGTGACCGAGCCGTCCTCGAAGACCGCCTTGATCGCCTGCCCGAGCAGCGGGGCGATCGACAGCACCGTGAGCTTGTCGAACTGCCGGGCCGGCTCGATGGGCAGCGTGTTGGTGATGAGCACCTCGCTCACCCGGCTGTTCTTGAGCCGGTCGACGGCGGGTCCGGAGAGGACGCCGTGGGTGGCGGCGATGACGACATCGGTCGCACCCTGCGCGAAGAGCGTGTCGGCGGCCTTCACGATCGTGCCGCCGGTGTCGATCATGTCGTCGACCAGGATGCAGACGCGGCCCTCGACGTCACCGACGACGCGGTTGGCCACGACCTCGTTGGGCCGGCTGACGTCACGCGTCTTGTGGATGAAGGCCAGCGGCGTGCCACCGAGCTTGTCGCTCCACCGCTCGGAGACCCGCACCCGGCCGGCGTCCGGGGAGACGACGGTGAGGTCGCAGTGGCCCCACTTCCGCTTCACCTCGCCGACCAGCAGGTCCATCGCGAAGAGGTGGTCCACCGGCCCGTCGAAGAAGCCCTGGATCTGCGCTGTGTGCAGGTCGACGGCCATCAGCCGGTCGGCCCCCGCCGTCTTGAATAGGTCGGCGACCAGGCGGGCCGAGATCGGCTCGCGACCGCGGTGCTTCTTGTCCTGGCGGGCGTAGGGGAAGAACGGCGCGACCACGGTGATGCGCTTGGCCGAGGCGCGCTTGAGCGCGTCGACCATGATCAGCTGCTCCATGAGCCAGGTGTTGATCGGCGCCGTGTGACTCTGGACGACGAAGGCGTCGCATCCGCGTACCGACTCCTCGAACCGGACGAACAGCTCGCCGTTGGCGAACTCGTACGACGCGGTGGGGGTCGGCGTCACGCCGAGGTGGCCGGCGATCTCGTCGGTCAGTGCCGGGTAGGCCCGACCGGAGAAGAGCATGAGGCTCTTGTTCGTCGTCTGCCGGATCGCACTCATCGGCTCTGCGTGTCCCTAGCTGTCGTGGTCCGCACGGGAGGGCCCGGACGACTCCTCCCGGGGTGCCCCGGCCCGGTTCTCGGCTGCTTCCGCGGCTCGCGCAGCAGGCGTTCCGGGCCGTCGGCGACGGACCCAGCCTGCCACATTGCGCTGGGCCGCCCGAGCGACGGCCATCGCTCCGGGAGGTACGTCGGAGGTGATCACGGAGCCCGCGGCGGTGTAGGCCCCGTCCCCGACGGTGACCGGCGCCACGAACATGTTGTCCGCCCCGGTGCGCGCGTGGTCGCCGATCGTCGTGTGGTGCTTGGCCACGCCGTCGTAGTTCACGAACACCGTGGCCGCCCCGATGTTGGTCCCGCGGCCGATCGTCGCGTCACCCACATAGGACAGGTGCGGGATCTTGGATCCCTCTCCGACCTGCGCGTTCTTCGTCTCGACGAAGGTGCCGACCTTGGCGCCGGCCCCCAGGTCGGTGCCCGGGCGCAGGTAGGCGAAGGGGCCCACCGACACCCGCGGCCCGATCCGTGCACCCACCGCGTGGGCGCGCACCACGGTGGCCGCCTCGCCCACCTCGGTGTCGACGAGGGTCGTGTCGGGGCCCACGTGGGCAGCGTCACCCACCGACGTCGCTCCCTGGAGGTGGGTGCCCGGCTCGAGGACGGCGTCGCGGCCGACGGTGACGGTCACGTCGACCCACGTCGTGAGCGGGTCGACGACGGTGACGCCGCTGCGCATCAGGTCGTCGAGCACGCGGTCGTTGAGGGTGCGGCGGCGGGCGGCGAGCTCGACCCGGTCGTTGCACCCCAGGACGTCGTCGGGGTCCTCGGCGAGAACGCCGCCGACCCGGGCGCCGTCACCGACGAGCAGGCCCAGCACGTCGGTGAAGTACAGCTCGCCCTGGTCGTTGTCGGTGCCGATGCGGCCGAGCGCCGACCGCACGGCGGCGGCGTTCCCCACGTAGACGCCGGCGTTGATCTCGCGGATGGCCCGCTGTTCGTCGGTGGCGTCGCGCTGTTCGACGATGGCCCGCACGGCGCCGTCGTCGTCCCGGACGATCCGGCCCAGACCGGTGGGGTCCTCGACCTCGGCCGTGAGCACCGTCAGGGCGTTGTCGCGGCTCAGGTGCTCCTCGACGAGCCGGGCGACGGTGGTTGCGCGCAGCAGCGGTGCGTCACCGTTGACCAGGAGCACCGGCCCGGTGAGCTCCGGCACCGCGGCCAGGGCGACCGCGGCCGCGTGCCCGGACCCGCGCTGCTCCTCCTGCACCACCGGGAGGGTCCCGGGGGCGATCTCGGCGAGGTGCTCCTTCACGGCCTCGCGGCCCGCTCCGACCACCACGACGGTGACGCCGGCGCCCAGCGGCGCGACAGCGGCCAGGACGTGACCGAGCATGCTCCGGCCGCCGAGCGGGTGCAGCACCTTGGGCGTGGCGGACCGCATGCGGGTGCCCTGCCCGGCGGCGAGGACCACGACGGCGGCCACCGTCGGCGCGTCGGGGGTGGGGACCGGCTGGGCGTGGGTCACGGAACTCCTCGGTCGGCGTCGGCGCACTTCTCGCTGGGGGACTCGGACTCGAACCGAGACTGCACGGCTCCAAAGGCCGGCGGGCTGCCGATTACCCCATCCCCCATCCCCGGGTCCGTCGGGACCCGGGAGCTCCGGCTGCGCCGGCGCTCCCCGCGAGACTAGGGCCCGCCGGGTGCGCAGGGCACCTGCCGGCCGGGAGGGTCCTCGCCTCGCGGCCTCCGGGCCGGGTCGCCGGGGCGCCTACGGTGCCGTAGGTTACGGCCACGTAGCCGGGCCCGACGTGCGCCCGTCGCATCTTCCCGTCGGTCGCCCTCGGAGGCCCCTTGTCCGCTCCTGCTCGCACCCGGCCCATGTCTCCCCCGCGCCAAGCGGCACCCCACGAGGGGCTGCCGGCGAACGCGATCGGCCGGCGCAAGAGCGTGCTGGAGATCGTGACCCTCTACGTCATCGTGATCGTGCCGTTCCTCGCCCTGGCGGCGATCGTGCCGGCCGCGTGGGGCTGGGGGATGTCCTGGCTGGACGTCGGCCTCGCGATCGGCTTCTACTTCTTCACCCTGCTCGGCGTGACGGTCGGGTACCACCGCTACTTCACGCACGGCTCGTTCAAGGCCAAGCGGTCGCTGCGCCTCGGCCTGGCCGTCGCCGGGTCGATGGCCATCCAGGGCCCGGTCGTGCAGTGGGTGGCCGATCACCGCCGGCACCACGCCTTCTCCGACCGCGACGGCGACCCGCACTCGCCGTGGCGCTACGGCACGGACCTCCGCTCGCTGCTCAAGGGCATGTTCCACGCTCACCTGGGCTGGCTGTTCGAGCGGCGCAAGACCAGCATGGAGCGCTACGCGCCGGACCTGCTGAAGGACTCCGCCCTGGTCCGCACCGACCAGATGTTCGTGATCTGGGCCGGGATCAGCCTCTTCCTGCCCGCCGTCATCGGCGGGCTCGTCACGACGAGCTGGGCCGGTGCCCTGTCGGCGTTCTTCTGGGCCGGGCTGGTCCGCATCGCCGTGCTGCACCACGTCACCTGGTCCATCAACTCGGTCTGCCACGTGGTCGGCGAGCGGCCGTTCGTCTCCCCCGGTCGCGACCGCGCGACGAACTTCTGGCCGCTGGCGATCCTGAGCGCCGGCGAGTCCTGGCACAACCTGCACCACGCCGACCCGACGTGCGCCCGGCACGGCGTGCTGCGCGGCCAGATCGACATCAGCGCCCGGGTCATCTGGGCCTTCGAGAAGCTCGGCTGGGCCTGGCAGGTCAAGTGGCCCGACCCGGTGCGGCTCGCGTCCAAGCGGCGCACGCCCGCGCCTGCCGCCAGCTGAGGAAGGACCCCCTCCCCGCCACCCCTCGCGCGCACGGGGCGGTACCCGCCAGGGAGCCGCACGCGCGGGTGCGCATGTCCCGGCCGGAGCGACGGCGCCAGCTGCTCGACGTCGGTCGGGGCGTCTTCGCCAGCAAGGGCTTCGACGCGACGTCGGTGGAGGAGATCGCCGCCCGCGCGGAGGTGAGCAAGCCGGTCGTCTACGAGCACTTCGGCGGCAAGCAGGGTCTGCACGCCGACGTCGTCGACCGGGAGATGCAGCGGCTGCTCGCCCGGTTCACCACCGCGCTCTCCGCGCCGGGCTCCCCCCGGGAACTGCTCGAACGCGCCGCCCTGGTGCTCCTGGACTACATCGAGGAGGACACCGACGGCTTCCGGGTGCTGACCCGGGACGCGCCGGTCACCAGCGGGGCGGGGCCGTTCGGATCGCTCATGGGCGAGGTGGCCCGGAAGGTCGAGCACATCCTCGGGGCCCACGTCGCCGTGCGCGGCTCCGACGACGCAGGGCTGGCGGCGCTGTACAGCCAGGCACTGGTCGGCATGGTCGCGCTCGCGGGCCAGTGGTGGCTGGACACCCGCTCTCCGGGCAAGCACGAGGTCGCCGCGCACCTGGTGGCCCTGGCCTACGACGGGCTGTCGCACCTCGGCCCGCGGTCGGCTCCCCCGGCCGGCTAGGGGACGCGCCGGGCGCCGGGCGCCGGGCCGCTGACCGCGCGCACCGTCCGGAAGACGCCCGTCCCGGCCAGTTCCGCGGCCAGCCGCACGGCACCCGCCTCGTCGACCGCCAGCGCGGCCACGGTCGGGCCGGACCCGCTCACCAGAGCGGCGAGAGCACCCGCGTCGGTCGCCGCCCGCAGGGCGCGGCGCAGGTCGGGCCGCAGGTTCAGCGCGGGCGACTGCAGGTCGTTGGTGAGCGCCGCCCCGAGGTCGGCCGCCGAGCCCGACCGCAGGGCCGCGATCACCGGCTCCGCGGGCGCCGGTCCCGTCACCTGGGGAAGCCTCCCGGCGGCGCGCATCCGGTCCAGCTCGCCGTAGACGGCCGGGGTCGACAGGCCCTCGCCCGAGATGCCCAGCACCCAGTGCGAGCGACCGCCGGCGAGCACGGGCGAGACCTGCTCGCCCCGGCCGGTGCCGAGGGCCACCCCGCCGACCAGGCTGAAGGGGACGTCGCTGCCCAGCCTGGCGGCCAGCTCCAGCAGGTCCTCCCGTGCGGCTCCGGTGCCCCAGAACGCGTCCAGCGCCACGAGTGCGGCGGCGGCGTCCGCGCTCCCCCCGGCGAGCCCGGCGGCGACCGGGATCCTCTTGGCGACGTCGAGCGCCGCATCGGCGGGAACGCCCGCGCGCTCGGCCAGCAGCTCGGCCGCGCGCCACACCAGGTTGGTCCGGTCGCCGGGCACCTGACCGGGACCGCCGGCCACTCCCGTCCCCTCGCCGGACACGGTCAGGGAGAGGCCCTCGCCGGGTCGGACGGTGACGGTGTCGAACAGCGAGACGGCCAGGTAGACCGTGTGCAGCTCGTGGAAGCCGTCGTCCCGGAGCGGTCCGACCCCGAGGTGGACGTTGACCTTGGCCGGTGCGCGGGCGACGACGGCGCCGGTCACGCGGGCACCGGGTCGGTGGCCGCCAACCGGGCGAAGTCGGTGACCGAGAGCTGCTCGCCCCGCGTGGAGGGGTCGATGCCGGCGGCCCTCAGCCGCGTCTCGGCCGCCGCGGGGCTCCCGGCCCAGCGGGCGAGCGCGGCCCGCAGGCTCTTGCGGCGCATCGCGAAGGCCGCGTCGGCGACGGCGAACGTGGCCTGCCGGTCGCCGGGTGGTGGCGGGCGGCGCACCAGGGCGACCAGCCCGGAGTCGACGTTCGGCTCGGGCCAGAAGACCCGGCGCCCCACGTTGCCGGCCCGGCGGACGTCGCCGTACCAGGCCGCCTTCACCGACGGGATGCCGTAGACGCCCGTTCCCGGGCCGGCCGCCAGCCGCTCGGCCACCTCGGCCTGGACGAGCACCAGGGCCCGGTCGAGGGTCGGCAGCAGCTCCAGCATGTTCAGCAGCACCGGGACGGCGATGTTGTACGGGAGGTTGGCCACCAGCGCCGTCGGCGGCGGGCCGGGCAGCTCGGTGACCCGCAGCGCGTCGGCCTCGACGACGGTCAGCCGGTCGGCGAGCTCGGGGCGCCGGGAGGCCACGGTCCCCGGGAGCAGTGCCGCCAGACGCGGGTCGATCTCCACCGCGGTCACGCGCGCGGCCGCGGGCAGCAGTCCCAGGGTGAGCGATCCGAGGCCGGGGCCGATCTCCAGGACGACGTCGTCGGGGCGCACCTCGGCCGTGCGCACGATCCGCCGGATCGTGTTCGCGTCGTGCAGGAAGTTCTGCCCGAGGGTCTTCGTGGGACGCAGATCGAGCTGCTGGGCCAGCTCGCGGATGGCGGCCGGGCCCAGCAGCCCGTCGGCCTGCTCAGGCGGAGTGCTCAGCAGGACCGCTCAGAGGTTCTTGCCGCAGTGCGGCCACTGCCCGGCGCCCGACCGGTTGTAGAGCAGCTGCGCCCGGTAGGTCTGCTCGTCCGCGGAGGCCGCGGCGGGGTCCCCGGTGCCACCGACGGCGTTCCAGGTGCTCTGCGAGAACTGGTACATCCCGCGGTACTTGCCCGAGGCGCTCACCGCGTTGGGGCGGCCGCCGGACTCGCAGCGGGCCAATGCCGCCCAGTCCAGCCCGTCGGCGGCCGGGGAGTTCGCCGGCCGGGCCTTGGTGCCCACGGTGACGTGCTCGTCGACCGGCTTCCGGGTGACCTCGCTGGCCAGCTTCTCGCGGCCGGTCTCGCGGCCGTCCACGAGGGTGACGCGCCAGATGGTGCGCTGCTCGCCGTCGACGCCCTGCTGGGTGACCTTCTCGTCGCCCTGGAACGCTGCGTCGTCCTTGGTCTCGACGGTGCCGTGCGGGATCGCGGTGGTCTCGGTGACGTCCCCGACCTGCACCCGGAAGACCTGCAGCCGCATGCGGTGGAGCAGCCCCTGCTCGAGCCGCAGGCTGGTGCGGTCGGTCTCGCTCAGCGCGATGCCCTGCTCGGCGAGCAGGTCGCCGGCGGTGGCCGCCGTGGTGACGACGACGCGCTCCTGGCCGTCGGCCACGAGCACGACCTCCTTGGGCGTGGTGATCGTCAGCTGCATGCCCTCGAGCGGGAGGCGCTCGCTGCGGCTGGCCGACACGACCAGGCCCTCGGCGCGCAGACCCAGCTGGTCGAGCGCGTCCTCGACCGAGAGCGCGGTGACGTGCACCTCGCGGGAGACGCCATCGATGGTGAGGTTCAGCGGGCGGGCCCGGTTCAGCACCACCGCGTCGCCGTCGCCGACCGGGGCGTCCGGCGACGGGAGGACGATGTCGTGCGCGGTCAGCGCGAGGCCCTCGTCCTCCAGCACGTCGCCCACGGTGTCGGCGTAGGTGCCGACGTCGCGGGTCTGCCCGTCGACGGTGAGCGTCACGGACTTCTGGGCGATGAAGAAGGCCAGCGTCCCGCCCACGAGTCCGACGAGGACGAGGGCGAAGAGGCTGAGCTGAAGCGAGCGGCGCACGGCACTTCCAGTGGTCACAGAACCCGGGCAGGAGGGCGTCCGCGCCACCGGTCAGCGGGGCGGCCACCGGTGTCGACTTCTCCACCCCGGCTGTCGGTCACGACACGATAACGAACGATTCGCACGGAACAACGGAGCACGACGAGTGAAGCAGGGCTCGCTGACTGCATTCCGGGGGCGCGCCGGTACAGCGTGTCAGCGACGTGCCGCGTGGGGTCGGTGGGGCGACCGATTCGCTGCCGCTCCTGCCGTGACGAAGGCCACGGTGTCACCGGGCCCGCGCAGGGAAACGCGGCGCCCGGTCAGCCGGCGAGGGCCGGCGCGGCCGAACGGACCGGTCGCAGCCACGTCACGAGGAAACCGGTGACCGCAAGACCGGCGGCGAGCGCGGAGAACCCGCCGGCGACGAGCGCGACGGGCAGGACGTCGAGAGCGCCCCCGGGGCGGTCCCCCAGGTCCAGGCCCGCCCGGAGCAGCAGCGTGCCCAGCGGGAGAAGTGCGGCGATGCTCGCCGCCGCGGTCACCAGGTGCGCGGTCCAGGTGCGGAGCGCCTCGTCCAGCGGTACGTCGGCACCCACCGCCGGCATGGGCCGCAGCAGGGCGCGCAGCAGCGCGACCTCGGCCGCCAGCCAGGCGACCAGCGGCACCGCCACGACGGCGACGCCGGTCGGCCCCCGGAGGTCTCCCGCGTCCCACATCAGGCCGGCTGCGACGAGCTCGCCGGCGACGACCGCCCGCATCGTCCAGACCAGCCACGCCGAGATCTGCTCGACCTGGCTCGGCCGGCGCGCCGGAGAGGTGAGGACCCAGCGCGGCCGGGGTCGGGTCGCCTCGGCCAGCAGCACCCCGGCCAGCAGTCCCAGCGCGAGCGCCGGGACCCACAGGAACACCGACGCCTCGGCGAAGAGCACGACGCTGACCACGATCCCGGCGATGCCCAGCATGAGCCCCGACCGCCGCCAGCGCCGTCCGTGCGCGGCCTGCCGGCGCAGGGTGTCCACGCCCTCGGGCGTGGGCTCCGCCAGCTCCACGGCGGCCCCGGCCACCGCCCGCCGGCCGGCCGCCAGACCCCAGGCGCGGGCCAGCAGCACGCCGGGTGCCAGCAGGGCTACGAACAGGACAACCGCGATGAGACGACCCACGGTGCCAGTGTCCCCCCGATCGCTGTGAGGCGACGGAATGGAACGGCCACCCTTCCGGGGCCCGCAGCGAGCGGAGCGGGGTGTGGGGGGAAGGGTGGTCCTTCTACCAGGAACCGAAGACGCGCTCGGCGTTGCCGGTGAGGGTGTCGCACAGCTCCGCCAGCTCGATGCCGGTCACCTCCGCCAGGGCACGCACGGTGTACGGCACCAGCCGGGAGGCGTTCGGCCGGCCTCGGTGCGGCGCCGGGGTGAGGAACGGCGAGTCGGTCTCCACCAGCAGCTGCCCGGCCGGGGTCAGCGCGGCGGCCTCGCGGAGGTAGCCCGCGTTGCCGAACGTCAGCGTGCCGGCGAAGGAGAGCACGTAGCCCTGCTCGACGCAGGCCTTCGCGAACGCCGCGTCGCCGGAGAAGCAGTGGAAGACGGTGTGCTCCGGTGCGCCCTCCTCCTCGAGGACGCGGAAGATCTCCTCGTGCGCGTCCCGGTCGTGGATGACCAGCGCGATGCCGTGCTCCTTGGCGATGCGGATGTGCGCCCGGAACGACGCCTCCTGCGCCGCCCAGCCCTCCTCGCCCGTGCGGAAGCGGTCCAGGCCGGTCTCCCCCACGGCCCGCACGCGGGGCTCCGCGGCCAGCCGGTCGATCTCGGCGAGGGCGTCGTCGTCGGCACCGCCTGCCCCGGCCTCGTTGGGGTGGATCGCGACGGCGGCCAGCACGCCCGGGTGCCGGGCGGCCAGCGCGGCCGACCAGCGGGACGACGCGACGTCGACCCCCACCTGCACGAGGCGGGTCACACCGACGGCCGCGGCCGCGGCGATCTCGGCGTCCACGGCCTCCTCCGAGGCCCACTCGCCGTGCTCGCCGTCGGCCGGCCGCTCCCCGAGCACGATGTCGAGGTGGGTGTGGCTGTCCAGCGCCGGCGCCGGCAGCGGCTCCGGGGACGGCGGCGGCTCGCCCCGCCGGTTGGCCCGCGAGGACGCCGACCGGCTCACGCCCCGCCCTCGAGACGGGCCAGCTCCTCCTCGACCACGGACTCGTCGAGCTTCTTGAAGATCGGAGTCGGCGGGGCCAGCGGGGTGCCCGAGGGCAGCGGCCGGGAGGCCCAGGCGGCCTGTGCCTCCCCGTAGTTCCCGGTGATGATCGGGTACGGCGAGCCGTCGTCCAGGTCCTGGGTCTCGACGATGTCCGGCGCCGGTGACCACACGCCGGTGCCGCCCAGCGCCTCGTGCACCTTCTGCGCCGAGTGCGGGAGGAACGGCGTGAGCAGCGTGTTGCAGTCGCTGATCGCCTGCAGGGCCGTGTGCAGCACGGTGTCCCGGCGGGCCGGGTCCTCCTTGAGCTTCCACGGCGCCTGGTCGGAGAGGTACTTGTTGGCCTCGCCGACGACGCGCATCGCCTCCGTGGCGGCGGCCTTCTGCCGGTTGCGGGCCAGCAGGTCGCCGATGGGGCCGAAGGCGTTCTTCGTCGTCTCCAGCAGCGCGCGGTCGGCGTCGGTGAGGTCGCCGGGGGTCGGCACAGCGCCGACGTTCTTCGCGGCCATCGAGATGCTGCGGTTGACCAGGTTGCCCCAGCCGGCCACCAGCTCGTCGTTGTTGCGCCGGCGGAACTGCTCCCAGGTGAAGTCGGTGTCCTGGTTCTCCGGGCCGGCGACGGCGATGAAGTAGCGCAGCGCGTCGGCGTCGTACCGGGCGAGGAAGTCCCGCACGTAGATGACGACCTGCCGGCTGCTGGAGAACTTCCTGCCCTCCATCGTCAGGAACTCGCTGGAGACCACCTCGGTGGGCAGGTTGAGCCGGCCGAGCGCGCCCGGGGTCCCGCCCTTGTCGCCCTCGCCGTTGTAGCCGAGCAGCTGGGCGGGCCAGATCTCGGAGTGGAAGACGATGTTGTCCTTGCCCATGAAGTAGTAGGCGGACGCGTCCGGCGTCTGCCACCACTGCCGCCAGGCGTCCGGCTCACCGGAGCGGCGGGCCCACTCGATGGACGCCGACAGGTACCCGACCACCGCGTCGAACCACACGTAGATGCGCTTGTCGTTCCGGTCCCGCCAGCCGTCCAGCGGTACCGGCACGCCCCAGTCGATGTCGCGGGTGTAGCTGCGCGGCTTGAGGTCCTCGAGCAGGTTGACGCTGAAGTTGAGGACGTTGGGCCGCCAGCTCTTGCGGGTGGCCAGCCAGTCGCCCAGCGCTCGGGTGAACGCCGGCAGGTCGAGGAAGTAGTGCTCGCTCTCCACGAACTTCGGCGTCTCGCCGTTGATTTTGCTGACCGGGTTGACCAGGTCGGTCGGGTCCAGCTGGTTGCCGCAGTTGTCGCACTGGTCGCCGCGGGCGCCGTCGTAACCGCAGATCGGGCAGGTGCCCTCGATGTAGCGGTCGGGCAGGGTGCGGCCGGTCGAGGGGCTGATCGCGCCGAGCGTCGTCTTCGGGAAGACGTACCCGTTCTTCAGCAGGCCGAGGAAGATTTCCTGGCTGACGTCGGCGTGGTTGACCGTCGTCGTCCGGGTGAAGAGGTCGTAGCTCAGCCCGAGCGACTGCAGGTCGCCCACGATGATCCGGTTGTTGCGGTCGGCGATCTCCCGGGGCGTGATGCCCTCGGCGTCGGCGGCGACCGTGATCGGCGTGCCGTGCTCGTCGGTGCCGCTGACCATGAGGACCTTGTCCCCGGCCATGCGGTGGTACCGGCTGAAGACGTCGGAGGGCACGCCGAACCCGGAGACGTGGCCGATGTGCCGCGGCCCGTTCGCGTAGGGCCAGGCGACTGCGGTCAGGATGTGCCGATCACTCACACGGTGAGCCTAGGCTCCGGGTCCCGCCGAGCACCCGGACGGGCGGTTCAGGGCTGGTAGACGACGCTCGACGCGGGGGTGCCGATCGCCGCGTCGGCCGGAGCCAGCACTGTGACCGCGGCCAGGCCGAGGGCGATGACGCCGAGGGTCACGGTGCACAGCGCGCGGTGGGCCACCACCGGATCCGGCCCCGGGCGCCGGCTGCGCAGCCGCGGCCCCTGCGCCACCCAGCGACGGGCGGTCGGGGCGTCGGCCAGCAGCAGCTTGGCCACGGGGAGGGCGACGGCACCGGCGAAGGCCACCGGCACCGGCAGGCCGAAGGTCAGCGCCGCCGGGACCGGCCAGAAGACGGCGACGGCACCGGCGACCGCGACGACGAGCAGCTCGACGGACGAGGTGAGGACCAGCAGGCGCCGGCCCGACCCGTCGACGAGCGCCGCCCCGCCACCGGCGGCGAGCACGATCCACGCCGCCAGCGCGGCCAGGCCGCCGACGATCAGCAGACCGGCCGGACGCGACGGCGAGGCCAGCACACCGTCGATGCCCGAGAGCCCGGACGCCAGCAGGGCGACCGCCTGCAGGACCGACAGCACTCCGGCCACCAGCGCCGCGACCGGCACGCGGCGCAGCGCGTCGGCGTCGTACGTGGCGTCGACCGCCCGCCGCCCGCGGACGTACGGCGGCGCAACGGTGTCGCGGACGTCGAGGACGCTGATCGCCACGAAGTTCTCTTCCTGACCGGTGGGTGGTGTCCCCGATCAGGTCGGCGCGTGCGGGCCGGTGCTGGAGCGACCGGCGTGGATCTCCCCCGTCCGGGCGAACGATCAGTCCCATGTCCCGTATAACAATCTGACGCCGCCGACGAAGAGGAAAATGTAGTAA
>NZ_POQU01000077.1 GCF_002938425.1 Blastococcus atacamensis
AGATGTGCATAAGATACAGGCCCCTGCGGGAGGGCCGGCCGACCCGACGAAGCGGCGGTTACGGTGCCGGCATGACCACCCCTCCCCCCTCCTGGCTCCCCGAGGGCGTGAGCAGCCCCCTCGACGACAAGCTCGGCGTCCGGATCACCGACTGGAACCCCGACCGGATGGTCGCGACCATGCCGGTGGCCGGCAACGAGCAGCCCTTCGGCCTGCTGCACGGCGGTGCGACGTGCACCCTGGTCGAGACGATCGGCTCCATGGCGGCCGCGGTCGGCGCCGGCCCGGACAAGCAGGTGGTCGGCATCGAGCTCAACGCCAGCTACCTGCGCGCCGCCACGGCGGGGACCGTCACCGCCGTCTGCACGCCCGTGCGACGCGGCCGCACGCTCTCCACCTTCCTCATCCAGATCGCCGACGACCAGGGCCGGCAGACGGCGACGGCGCGGCTGACCTGCATGACCCTGACCGCCCCGCGGAAGAGCTGACCCCCCGGTCGCGCCCAGGGGCAACGTGCCCCGACCCCGCCGTCCACCTGCTGAGATCACGCGGGCGTACCGGCCGACTCCGCAGGGTGAACGCCTCGGCGTGTCGCGGAAAGGTCACAGCTCAGCACGCAGCAACAGCGCGGACACGGAACCGGGTTAGGGTCCTGCCTCACATCATCGTCTGGGAGGTCGAGTGACGCACGCGGGAAACCGTGCCCGCCGGCATGGTCGACGAGCGGGATCCCTGGGGCTCCTGCCGCGACTGCGAGGCCGCGGGCGGCCGATCGAGGCGTCGCGCGTCGTCGTCCGGTTGCTGCTGGTCCTGACGTTCGGTCTCGGGCTCGCCGCCCTGGGCCCGGGCATCGCCCAGGCAGAGGGTGAGCAGCTCGCCGGCACCCTGCAGACCAGCCGCAGCGGCCCCATCCCCGACGTCGAGGTCGAGGTCACCTCGGCCGACGGCGGTCAGGTGGTCGACACCGTCGAGACCGACGAGGACGGCCGCTGGTCGGTGGACCTGCCCGGTCCGGGCCGCTACACGGTCACCATCGACGCCGACGGCCTGCCCGAGGGAGTGGAGCTCGCCGGTGAGGACAGCCGCACCGTCACCGTGGACGAGGGCCGCCGCCAGGCGGTCATCATCGGCCTGAGCGACGGCAGCCGGAACTCCGGAGGCGGGAACATCCAGGCCGTCCAGCTGCTGGTCGACGGCATCCGGTTCGGTCTGCTGATCGCGATGGCGGCCGTCGGCCTCTCGCTGATCTTCGGGACGACCGGGCTGACCAACTTCGCCCACGGCGAGCTGGTCACGATCGGCGCCGTCGCCGCCTGGTACATCAACGTCTCGAGCGGCGTGAACCTGTTCGTCGCCACGATCCTGGCGATGATCGTCGGCGCCGCCGTCGGTGCGCTCAACGAGCTCGCCCTCTGGCGGCCGCTGCGCCGGCGCGGCACGGGCCTCATCGCCGCCCTGGTGGTCTCGATCGGTCTGTCGCTGCTGCTGCGCTACCTGATCCAGATCGTGTACGGCGGCCGGTCCAGCCCCTACCAGGGCTTCCAGGGCGGGCGCGCGGTCGACTACGGCCCCTTCACCATGACCAACGCCGACCTCGCCTCGGTGATCATCTCCGTGGTCGTCCTGCTGCTCGTCGCCGTCATGCTGCAACGCACGAAGATCGGCAAGGCCATGCGCGCGGTGTCCGACAACCGCGACCTGGCGGCGTCGTCGGGCATCGACGTCAACCGCGTCATCCTCGTGGTCTGGATGATGGGTGGCGCGCTGGCCGCACTCGGCGGCGTGCTGCTCGGCCTGTCCGACCAGGTGCAGTGGGACATGGGCTTCCGCCTGCTGCTCCTCATGTTCGCCGGCGTCACCCTGGGTGGCCTCGGAACCGCGTACGGCGCCCTGGTGGGCAGCCTGATCGTGGGTGTGTTCGTGCAGATGTCGACTCTCGTCATCCCGAATGACGTGAAGTACGTCGGAGGGCTGCTGCTCTTGATCGTCATCCTCGTCATCCGACCCCAGGGCATCCTGGGCAGCCGCGCACGGATCGGCTGACCCATGGCCGACCTCCTCAACGCCCTGGCGGTCGCGGGCAAGTCCGCGCTCGGTTTCCAGGCGATCTTCTTCGCGCTGCTGGCCATCGGCATCAACGTGCAGTTCGGCTACGCCGGCCTGCTCAACTTCGGCCAGATCGCCTTCGCGCTGCTCGGTGGGTTCGGCATCGCCATCTCGGTGAGCAAGTGGGGCCTGCCCTTCTGGGTCGGCGTGCTGGTCGGCCTGCTGGCCGCCGTCG
The DNA here is from genome assembly GCF_002938425.1 of Blastococcus atacamensis. Taxonomy (GTDB): domain Bacteria; phylum Actinomycetota; class Actinomycetes; order Mycobacteriales; family Geodermatophilaceae; genus Blastococcus; species Blastococcus atacamensis. The sequence continues at coordinate 2,282 of NZ_POQU01000077.1, forward strand.
TCCTGGCGCTGCTCCTGGGCCTGCCGACGCTGCGGCTGCGCGCCGACTACCTGGCCATCGCGACCATCGCGACCGCCGAGGGCCTGCGATTGCTGTTCCGCTCGGTGTCGGCCACGCCGGTCACCAACGGCACGCGCGGCCTGTCCGCCTTCAACGGCGACTTCATCGCGCTGGCGCCGTGGAACACCTCGCAGCGCTACTCGATCCTCGGGACCAGCTGGTCCGGCGGCGAGCTGTGGGTGGCGCTGGTCGGCTGGGTGCTCGTGGTCCTGGGCAGCCTGCTGGTCTTCGCGCTCATGCGCAGCCCCTGGGGCCGCGTGCTCAAGTCGATCCGCGAGGACGAGGACGCCGTCCGCGCCCTGGGCAAGAACGTCTACGTCTACAAGATGCAGGCGCTCGTGCTCGGCGGCGTCTTCGGTGCCCTGGGAGGCATGGTCTACGCGGTGGGCACCGGCTCGGCCGTGCCCGACCAGTACCAGAACGCCAACACGTTCCTGGCCTACGCCGCCCTGATCCTCGGCGGCGCCGCGCGGGTGCTGGGGCCGGTGGTCGGCTCGATGATCCTGCTGTTCATCCTGCAGTTCGCCGACACGGGCCTGCGCCTGCTGATCAGCAACGGGATCATCCCGGAGGACCTGCTCTCCTCCACCGACGTCGCGCAGATCCGCTTCGTCCTCGTCGGCATCGGCCTGATGCTGCTGCTGATCTTCCGCCCCCAGGGCATCTTCGGTGACCGACGAGAGGTGATGCTCGATGCCCGCTGACCCGACCCCGCACGGGGCGACGGCTTCCGGCGCAGGCACGACCGGGGCCGCACCCCAGCGACTGGCCCAGGCCGCGCTGCGCGACCTCCCCTGGGAGGTGGGCGTCGCCAAGCCCGACGCCGCTGTCGTCGTCGACGGCGTCACCCGCACCTTCGGTGGCCTGACGGCGGTCTCGGTGGACCACCTGGAGATCCAGCGGGGCGGCATCACCGGGCTGATCGGGCCCAACGGCGCCGGCAAGACCACGCTGTTCAACCTGCTCACCGGGTTCGACCAGCCCGACACCGGTACGTGGTCGTTCAACGGCCGGTCGCTGGGCAGGCTGGCCCCGCACCAGGTCGCGCGGCTCGGCGTCGTCCGGACGTTCCAGCTGACCAAGGCGCTGTCCCGGCTCACCGTGCTGCAGAACATGCTGCTGGGCGCCCAGGGGCAGCGCGGCGAGAGCTTCTTCCGGGCGCTGGTCCCGGGCACCTGGCGGGCCCAGGAGAAGGCGAACACCGAGAAGGCGATGGACCTGCTGCGGCGGTTCAAGCTCGATGCCAAGAAGGACGACTTCGCCGGCACCCTCTCGGGCGGTCAGCGCAAGCTCCTGGAGATGGCGCGGGCGCTCATGAGCGACCCGCAGGTGGTCATGCTCGACGAGCCGATGGCGGGCGTGAACCCGGCGCTCACGCAGAGCCTGCTGGGGCACGTCAAGGACCTCCGCGAGGAGGGCATGACGGTCATCTTCGTGGAGCACGACATGGACGTCGTCCGCGACATCAGCGACTGGGTCGTCGTCATGGCCGCCGGCAAGGTCATCGCCGAGGGGCCGCCGGAGTCCATCAGCCAGAACCAGGCCGTCGTCGACGCCTACCTCGGGGCGCACCACGACGCGCCCCTGACGGTCGAGGACGAGGACCGGGTGCTGGCCGAGGTCGAGGCCCAGATCGCCCGCGAGGAGCACGGCGGCACCGCCGGCTCCTCCGACAGCAATGAGGGGACGGGCCGATGAGCGAGCCGGTGTTCGACGTCGACGAGTCGGGCGAGGGCCGCACGCGCGCCGAGACGGTGGAGAGCACGCAGCTCTCCCCCGCCGAGAAGGCGGCGACCCGCGAGGAGCACGTGCGGCTGGCCGAGGGCGCGCTGGTCCGCGCCGACGAGCTGGTCGCCGGCTACGTGCCGGGGGTGAACATCCTCCGCGGCTGCGACTTCTACCTGCAGGAGGGCGAGCTCGTCGGCATCATCGGCCCGAACGGGGCCGGTAAGTCCACGCTGCTCAAGACGCTGTTCGGCCTCATCCCGGTGCGGTCGGGCTCGGTCACCCTGCGCGGCGAGAGCATCACCGCCGCCCCGGCGCACCGCCTGGTCTCCCTGGGCGTCGGTTACGTCCCGCAGAACAACAACGTGTTCCCCTCGCTCACCATCGAGGAGAACATGCAGATGGGCGTCTACCTGCGGCCGAAGACTTTCAAGGAACGCTTCGACTACGTCATCGACCTCTTCCCGCTGCTCGGGGAGCGCCGCAAGGGCAAGGCCGGGGCCCTCTCCGGCGGCGAGCGGCAGATGGTCGCCATGGGCCGGGCGCTGATGATGAACCCGTCGGTGCTGCTCCTCGACGAGCCCTCGGCCGGCCTCTCCCCCGCCTACCAGGACGAGGTCTTCATCCGCTGCCGGCGGATCAACGCCACGGGCGTCTCGATCATCATGGTCGAGCAGAACGCCCGCCGGTGCCTGCAGATCTGCGACCGCGGCTACGTGCTGGACCAGGGGCGCAACGCCTACACCGACACCGGCGAGTCGCTCATGCACGACCCCAAGGTCATTGAGCTCTACCTGGGCACCCTGGCCAAGGCGCAGTAACCCCACTCCACACCTGACGGCGCCGGCTCCCTCTGGGACCGGCGCCGTCGGCGTTCCCGGGGCGGGCAGGCCGGGGCGGCGTCGCCGCGGGTGAGCGCCCTGGCAGCCGCCGAAGGCGCACGGCGCAGGGCGGCATTTCCCCCGAGGGCGTCATTCCGGGGGCCCGAATGGCGCCTGCAGGGTCAACACTGCGGCACGTCAGGACCCCGGGCCGGCTCCACGGAGGACCGGGCGGCACGCGACCGTCCCGCACAGCACAGCGGCCCGGCACCACGAGGGTGCCGGGCCACTGGATGGCTGCTACCGGATCAGGACCCGGTCGCGGGGATCAACGCTGCGGGCCGACGCCGTTCGAGTTGAGACCCTCGAGGATCCGCGAGGACTCCTCGAAGCCGATGACCACGATCGCGTCGGGGTTGAACTCGACCATCTCCTGGACCTCGGAGTCGAAGTTCGCCGCCTGCGGGTCGTAGGTGATGTTGACGATGTCGTCCTCGGCGAGGCCGGCGTCGATCAGGTTCTGCGTGGTGTTCTCCGCCAGGCCCGTGCCGTACGGGTCGTTGAGGGCGAGGATCCCGACGGTGTTGTTGCCGTCCTCGATGATCATGTCGGCCAGGGCGCGAGCCTGCAGCGTGTCCGGCGGCGCCGTACGGAAGTACAGGCCGTTGTCGTTGTAGGTCGTGAACTGGTCCGACGTGTTCGCCGGCGAGATCTGCATGACACCGGCGCCGGTGATGGCGTCGATGACGGTCAGGCTCACGCCGGAGGAGGCCGCGCCCACGATCGCGTTGACGCCGGACTGCAGGAGGCGGTCGACGCTCTGCGTGGCCGTGTCGGTCGAGGCGTCACCGGAGTCACCCTCGACGAGCTGCACGGGCTGACCGAAGACACCGCCGGCGGCGTTGATGTCCTGGATCGCGAGCTTGGCGCCGGCGACCTCGGGCGGACCGAGGAACGCCAGGTTGCCGGTGAGCGGCAGGAGCGTGCCGATGACGAGCGGCTCGCCGCCGGCGGGCGCCGCGGCCGGGGCCGGGCCCTCGTCGGTGGCCGCGTTCTCCTCGTCGCCGGCGATGACGAACTCCGTCGCGTCGTCGTCGAGGGTGTTGTCGTCACCGAACTGCAGGAGGCCGAAGCTGGCCTGCGCCGGCTCACCGGCGTCGGCGAAGCTCAGCGGACCGGAGGCACCGTCGTAGTCGACGTTCCCGCCGGCGGCGAGGATCTCCGAGCAGCTGGCGAAGTCCGTGCAGGTGTCGCCACCGAAGGTCAGACCGTTGACGTAGTCCTTGAAGACGTTCGCGTCGTTGGTCCCGGCCGCCTGCGCGGCGAGGGCGACGAGGACGACCGCGTCGTAGGTCTCGCCGGCGTAGTTGAAGTCCTGCAGGGCGGGGTCGATTTCCATCAGGCGATCGGTGAACTCCGCCGACAGGTCGGTGAGCGGCGTGGTGCCCCGCATCCCGGCCAGCGCCCCGTCCTCGGAGAAGTCCTCACCGAGGGCGTTGCCCATGTTGCCGTCGGTGCCGTAGACCTTGACCTGCTTCTCGCCGCTGTCGCCGCCATCAGCGGTGTCGCCGCCGCCGTCGCCGCCGCCACAGGCGGTCACGGCGAGGAGGGCGGCACCGGTGACGGCGATGCCTCGGGCAGTGGTGCCAGTGCGCATCAAGCAACTCCCAGTGTCATCTGACAGAGGTGGGGCACGCCTCGACGGGACGAACCAGCCGGGAGGCGCCCGATCAGTGGGCAGAACCTAGCTTCCGTTCGCTGGTACGGACCCGGCCACGGAGCGACCGTGATGAGGTCGTGACCTCGATGTCCGCACAGGGGAAGCTCATCGACGGAGCGTGATCGTCGAGTGACGTCGTGCTGTGACGGGCCCTGGAGCGGGCGCGCCCGGACGGTCAGGCCGGGGTGTCGCCGGTCGCGGTTCCGGACAGGATGGCCTCGGCCAGCCCCTTCATGCTCGTGCGCTGGTTCATCGCCGTGCGCTGGATCCAGCGGAAGGCCTCGGCCTCGGTCATGCCCTGGTCGGCCATCAACCGGCCCTTCGCCTGCTCCACGACCTTGCGCGTCAACAGCCGCTCCTCCAGCGTCCGGACCTCGCCGTCCAGCGCCGTCATCTCCGCGTACCGACCGCGGGCCACCTCGATGGCCGGCACCAGGTCGTTCTTCGAGAAGGGCTTCACCAGGTAGGCCATGGCGCCCGCGTCCCGTGCCCGCTCCACCAGCTCGCGCTGGCTGAACGCCGTGAGCACGATGACCGGGGCGATGCGGGCCGAGGCGATCTGCTCGGCAGCCGACAACCCGTCCAGCACCGGCATCTGGATGTCCAGGATGACCAGGTCCGGGTGCAGCTCCTGCGCCCGGTCGACGGCCTGCTGGCCGTCACCGACCTCGGCGACGACGCTGTAGCCCTCCTCCTCGAGCATCTCCTTGAGGTCGAGACGGATGAGCGCCTCGTCCTCGGCGATCAGAACGCGGATCGGGTCGCTGCTCACGGAGCGGGAGCCTATCGGCGTCGGGCGTCCGCCACCGCCCCGCTACGCTTCCCGGGCGCCGGTCGCACCCGGCAGGCCCCCGTACCCCAATCGGCAGAGGGAGCGGATTCAAAACCCGCGCAGTGTGCGTTCGAGTCGCACCGGGGGCACCCAGAGTTCGCGCCGGTCCGGGCAATACGCTCGGCCGGTGACCGAGCCCGTTCCGCACATGACTCCTGAGCAGTTCCGGCGCCACGGCCACGAGGTGGTCGACTGGATCGCCGACTACTGGACGCGGATCGGGTCGCTCCCCGTGCGGTCCCAGCTCTCCCCCGGCGACGTGCGCGCCTCGCTGCCGGCATCCGCGCCCGAGCAGGGCGAGTCCTTCGACGCGATCCTCGGCGACCTCGACCGCGTCGTCCTCCCCGGCGTCACGCACTGGCAGCACCCCGGATTCTTCGGCTACTTCCCGGCCAACACCTCCGGGCCCTCGGTGCTCGGCGACCTCGTCTCCGCCGGCCTCGGCGTGCAGGGCATGTCGTGGGTGACCAGCCCGGCGGCCACCGAGCTCGAGCAGCACGTCATGGACTGGCTGGCCGACCTGCTGGGCCTGCCCGAGGCGTTCCGCTCCACCGGCACCGGCGGCGGGGTGGTGCAGGACTCGAGCTCGGGGGCCAACCTCGTGGCCCTGCTCGCCGCCCTGCACCGGTCCTCCGGCGGCGCCACCGTCCGGCACGGCGTGGAGCCCGAACGGGCCACCGTCTACGTCTCCAGCGAGACGCACTCCTCGATGGAGAAGGCGGTCCGGATCGCCGGCCTCGGCACCGACACCGTCCGCATCGTCGAGGTCGACGGGAACCTGGCCATGAACCCCGGCGCCCTGGCCGCCCGCCTCGAGCGCGACGTCGCCCGAGGCTTCCGCCCGGTCCTGGTGTGCGCCACCGTCGGCACCACCTCCACCACCGCGGTGGACCCGCTCGCGGCGATCGGCCCCATCTGCCAGAAGTACGGCGTCTGGCTGCACGTCGACGCCGCCTACGCCGGCGTGAGCGCGGTCGTCCCGGAGCTCCGGGACCTGCAGGCCGGCGTCGAGTGGGCCGACAGCTACACGACCGACGCGCACAAGTGGCTGCTCACCGGCTTCGACGCCACCCTCTTCTGGGTCGCCGACCGGGCCGCGCTCACCGGGGCCCTGTCCATCCTCCCCGAGTACCTGCGCAACGCCGCCACCGACGCCGGCGCAGTGGTCGACTTCCGCGACTGGCAGATCCCGCTGGGCCGTCGGTTCCGCGCGCTGAAGTTGTGGTTCGTGCTGCGCTGGTTCGGCGCCGAGGGGCTCCGGGCGCACATCCGCGAGCACGTCGCCCTCGCCCAGGAACTGGCCGGCTGGGCCGACGCCGACGAACGGTTCGACGTCGTCGCACCCCATCCGCTGTCGCTGGTCTGCCTCAAGCCGCGCTGGCCCGAGGGGGTCGACGCCGACGTCGCCACCATGACGCTGCTGGAACGCCTCAACGACGGCGGCGAGGTGTTCCTCACCCACACCACCGTCGAGCGCCAGCCGGTGCTCCGCGTCGCAGTGGGCTCCCCCGCCACCACCCGCGCGCACGTCGAGCGGGTCTGGGCGCTGCTGGTCGAGGGCCACGACTGGCTCGCCGCCGACTTCGCCGCGCAGGCTGCCGAGCAGGCCGCTGCCCGCGCCGCGGAGCGCGAGCGCGCCGAGCAGGAACGGGCCGAGCAGGAACGGGCCGAGCAGGAACGGGCCGAGCAGGAGCGGGCCGAGCAGGAGCGCGTGCGGGTCGAGGCTGGAGCTGCGGAGGCGCCCGCACCGGCTCCCGACGAGGTGGCCGACCCTGCCTGACCGGCGGGGCGCCGCGCTCGGTCAGTCGTCGGCGGAGCGGATGAGGCCCTCCTGGGCCACCGTGGCGACGTGCCGGCCGTCGGCCGACCACAGCTTGCCGAAGCACAGCGCCCGCCCGGCGGAGGCGGCCGGGCTGTCGGTCTCGTAGAGGAGCCAGTCGTCGGCGCGCACCGGCTGGTGGAACCAGACGGCGTGGTCCAGGCTCGCCCCGGCGAAGTCCGGCCAGCCGCCGCCGAGCCGGGCGAAGCCCGCCGACAGCAGCGTCAGGTCGCTCACGAACGTGAGCGCGGCCGCGTGCACGGCCGGGTCGTCCCCGAGGTTGCCCGCCACCCGGAACCAGGTCTGGGTCTCGGTGTGCGGCGGGGACTTCGGCGGAGCGGAGAACGGGTCCTGCAGGAAGCGCTGCTCGACCACGTGGGCCATGGCCGACATCCAGGCCGCCTTGTCACCGTGCCGTGCGACGACGTCCGCGGTGCCGATGGCGTCCTCGGGCGCGGGGACCACGGGCATCGGGGCGCTGTGCTCGGCGACCGCGTCCTCCCCCGCGTGGAAGTCGGCGGTCAGCGCGAAGATCGCGACCTCCTCGCCCTTGCGCTCCTGCCAGGCCACCACGCGACGGGTCGTGAACGACCGCCCGTCGCGGATCCGGTCGACGGCGTAGCGGATCTCCGCGAACGGGTCCCCGGGTCGCAGGAAGTAGGCGTGCAGGGAGTGCACGCCCCGGTCGGCGGGGACGGTGCGGCCGGCCGCGACGAGCGCCTGCCCGGCGACCTGCCCGCCGAAGATCCGCTGGCGCTCGGTGCTCGGGGTCTTGCCGACGAAGACGTCGGTGTCGCGCTCCTCGAGATCGAGCACGGCCAGGAGCGCGGCCGCCTGGCTGTCGCCCCGTCCACCGCTCACGAGTCGGTACCCACCTCGTGCACGCGGATCAGGTTGGTCGAGCCGACCGTGTTCGGCGGGCTGCCGGCCACGACGACGACGCGGTCGCCGACCTTGAGCCGCCCGATCGACAGCAGCGAGAAGTCCACCTGCTCCACCATGTCGTCGGTGTGCTCGACGGCGGGCACCAGGAAGGTCTCCACCCCCCACGACAGGGCGAGCTGGCTGCGCACCCGGGCGTCGACGGTGAAGGCGAGCAGCGGCTGCCGGGGGTGCAGCGCGGCCAGCCGGCGCGCGGTCTCGCCGGTCTGCGTGAAGGTGGCCAGCGCCTTGACGTCCAGGGCCTCGCCGATGTCGCGCGCGGCCCGGACGATCGCGCCGGAGCGGGACCGCGAGCGGCGGGCCACCTCGGGCACCCACAGGTGGTCGCTCTCGACGGCGACGATGATGCGCTCCATCGTGCGCACCGCGCCGATCGGGTACGCGCCCACGGAGGTCTCGCCCGACAGCATCACCGCGTCGGCGCCGTCGAGCACGGCGTTGGCGACGTCGGAGGCCTCGGCCCGGGTCGGCCGCGAGTTGGTGATCATCGACTCGAGCATCTGGGTGGCCACGATGACCGGCTTGTTGCGCTCGCGGGCGGCCTGGATCGCGCGCTTCTGCACCAGCGGCACCTGCTCCAGCGCGAGCTCGACGCCGAGGTCGCCGCGGGCGACCATGATCCCGTCGAACGCCTCCACGATCGCGTCGAGGTTGCGCACCGCCTCCGGCTTCTCCAGCTTGGCGATCACCGGGACGTAGATGTCCTCCTGCCGCATGATGTCGCGGACCAGGGCCACATCGGTGGGCGAGCGCACGAAGGACAGCGCGATGAAGTCCACCCCGAGCGCCAGCGCGAAGCGCAGGTCCTCCTCGTCCTTGTCCGAGAGCGCCGGCACGCTCACCGCGACGCCGGGCAGCGACAGGCCCTTGTTGTTCGACACCTTCCCGCCCTCGACGACGAGGCAGAAGACGTCGGGGCCCTCGACCCGGACGACGCTGAGCGAGAGGTTGCCGTCATCGACGAGCAGCCGGTCGCCGACCTTCACGTCGTTCGACAGGTTCTTGTAGGTCGTGGAGACCCGTTCGGCGGTGCCGGCGACGTCCTCGACGGTGATGCACACCTGGCTGCCGGTGACCCAGGTGACCGGCCCCTCGGCGAAGGTGCCGAGGCGGATCTTGGGGCCCTGCAGGTCGGCCAGGACGGCGACCGCGTGGCCGACGCGGTCGGAGGCCTCGCGCACCAGCCGGTAGGCCGCCGCGTGGTCCTCGTGCGCGCCGTGGCTGAAGTTGAGGCGGGCCACGTCCATGCCGGACTCGACCAGGGCGTTGATCTGGTCGGCGGAACTGGTGGCCGGACCGAGGGTGCAGACGATCTTCGCGCGCCGTGACATGGGGATAACGCTAGTGCCACGACGAACTCAGTGCCGGAGCGACCCGGGGGCGGTTCCGCGTTTCCTGTGCGGGAGCCGCCCCCGGGCCCCTCAGCGGAGCGCGACCGCCGTCGGGGTGACCGGTCGCGGCAGCATGGAGCTGCCGGTCAGCCAGGTGTCGACCGAGGCCGCGGCGGCACGACCCTCGGCGATCGCCCACACGATGAGCGACTGCCCCCGGCCCATGTCGCCGGCGACGAAGACACCGGGCACGGTGGACATGAACTCGCCGTCGCGGGAGACGTTGCCCCGGCCGTCGACCTCGACCCCGAGGGTGTCGACCAGGCCCTCGGTCTGCGCACCGGTGAACCCCATGGCCAGGAAGACCAGGTCCGCCGGGAGCTCCCGCTCGGTGCCCTCGATCTTCTGGAAACGGCCCTCGACCCGCTCGACCTCGTGCAGCAGCAGGGCCCGCACGTTGCCGCGGGCGGGGCCCTCCTCATGACCCAGGAAGCGCTCGGTGTTGACCGAGTACAGCCGTTCGCCGCCCTCCTCGTGCGCACTGGAGACGCGCATGATCATGGGGTAGGTCGGCCACGGGTTGCTGCCCTGGTCCCGGCGGTCCGGCGGGGCCGGCATGATCTCCAGCTGCGTGACCGAGGCCGCGCCCTGGCGGTGGGAGGTGCCGAGGCAGTCGGCGCCGGTGTCACCGCCACCGATGATCACGACGTGCTTGCCCTTGGCATTGATCGGCGGCTCGTCGAGCTCGCCCAGCGCCTGGCGGTTGCCGTAGGGCAGGTACTCCATGGCCAGGTGGATGCCGGCCAGCTCCCGCCCGGGGGCCGGCAGGTCGCGGCCGACGGTCGCGCCTCCGGCGAGCACCACGGCGTCGAAGTCCCCGCGCAGCTGCTCGACCGACAGGTCGGCCTCGGCACCCCCACCGACCTCCACGCCGGTCACGAACCGGGTGCCCTCGGCGCGCATCTGGTCCAGCCGCCGGTCCAGGACGGACTTCTCCATCTTGAACTCGGGGATGCCGTACCGGAGCAGGCCACCGACGCGGTCGGCCCGCTCGAAGACCGTCACGTCGTGCCCGGCCCGGGTGAGCTGCTGGGCGGCGGCCAGGCCGGCCGGTCCGGAACCGACGACGGCGACGCTCTTGCCGGTGCGCTCGGCGGGGTTCTGGGGGGTGACCCAGCCCTCGTCCCAGGCGCGGTCGATGATCTCCCACTCGATCTGCTTGATCGTGACCGGCGACTCCTGCAGGTTCAGCACGCAGGAGCCCTCGCACGGCGCCGGGCAGAGCTTCCCGGTGAACTCCGGGAAGTTGTTCGTCGCGTGCAGCCGCTCGATGGCGTCCTGCCAGTCGTCACGTCGGGCGAGGTCGTTCCACTCCGGGATCAGGTTCGCCACCGGGCAGGCGTGGTGGCAGAACGGGATGCCGCAGTCCATGCAGCGGGCGGCCTGGGTGCGGACCTCCGCCGTCGGGAACAACGGGTCCTCGCCGTTCTCCCGCCGGCTGTAGACGTCCTTCCAGTCCAGGAGCCGGAGCTCGACGGGACGACGCGGCGGCAGCGCGCGGTCGTACTTCAGGAAACCGGTCTGGTCAGCCACGTGCTGCCTCCTCCTGCTGCTCGTTGGTCCGGGGGGTGCGGGGATCAGCCACGTGCCGCCTCCATGACCGCGCGGTCCACATCGATCCCGGCGGCCTCGGCGGCGCGCCGGGCCTCCATCGCCCGCCGGTAGTCGCGCGGCATGATCACGCTGAACTGCTCCGACCAGCGGCCCCAGTCGGCCAGCAGCGCAGCGGCCACCGTGGACTCGGTGTCGGCGGCGTAGCGCACCAGGACCTCGCGCAGCCACTGCGCCGACTCACCGTCCAGCGGCTCGATGTCGACCATCTCGGTGTTGACCCGGTGCCGGGCCAGGTCGAGCACGTAGCCGACGCCACCGGACATGCCCGCGGCGATGTTGCGGCCGGTCGGGCCCAGGATGACCGCCTGACCGCCGGTCATGTACTCCAGCGCGTGGTCGCCCACGCCCTCGACGACCGCCAGCGCACCGGAGTTGCGGACGCAGAAGCGCTCGCCCACCCGGCCGCGCAGGAAGATCTCCCCGCTCGTGGCGCCGTAGCCGATGACGTTGCCGGCGATGACGTTGTCCTCGGCCAGGAAGGGCGCCTCACGCGACGGGCGGACGACGATCCGGCCACCCGACAGGCCCTTGCCGACGTAGTCGTTGGCGTCGCCGAACAGCCGCATGGTGATGCCGCGGGGCACGAAGGCGCCGAAGGACTGCCCGGCCGACCCGCCGAAGGTCAGGTCGATCGTTCCGTCGGGCAGGCCCTCACCGCCGAAGCGGCGGGTGACCATGGAGCCCAGCATCGTGCCGACGGTGCGGTTGACGTTGCGCACCGGCAGCTCGAGGCTGACCGGCCGCGCGTCGAGCAGCGCGCCCTCGCACAGCTGGATCAGCGTCTGGTCCAGGGCGACGTCGAGACCGTGGTCCTGGCCGCGCACCCGGCGCAGCGGAGCACCCTCGGGCAGCTCCGGCACGACCAGCACCGGCGAGAGGTCCAGTCCCTGCGCCTTCCAGTGGCCGACCGCCTTGCGGGTGTCCAGCAGCTCGGCGTGGCCGACGGCCTCGTCGATCGACCGGAAGCCCAGCTCGGCGAGGTACCCGCGCACCTGCTCGGCCAGGAACTCGAAGAAGGTGACGACGAACTCCGGCCGCCCGGTGAAGCGCTTGCGCAGCTCCGGGTTCTGGGTGGCGACGCCGACCGGGCAGGTGTCGAGGTGGCAGACGCGCATCATCACGCAGCCGGAGACGACCAGCGGCGCGGTCGCGAAACCGAACTCCTCGGCACCCAGCAGCGCGGCGACGACGACGTCCCGCCCGGTCTTCATCTGCCCGTCGACCTGCACGGTGATCCGGTCGCGCAGCCCGTTGGCCAGCAGCGTCTGCTGCGTCTCGGCCAGACCCAGCTCCCACGGGGAGCCGGCGTGCTTGAGCGAGGTCAGCGGGGCGGCACCGGTGCCGCCGTCGAACCCGGAGATCAGGACCACGTCGGCGTGGGCCTTGCTGACCCCGGCCGCGACCGTGCCGACACCCACCTCGGCGACCAGCTTGACGTGCACCCGCGCCTCGTTGTTGGCGTTCTTGAGGTCGTGGATGAGCTGCTTGAGGTCCTCGATCGAGTAGATGTCGTGGTGCGGCGGCGGGCTGATCAGGCCGACACCCGGCGTCGAGTGCCGGGTGCGGGCCACCCACGGGTAGACCTTGCCGCCGGGCAGCTGGCCACCCTCGCCGGGCTTGGCGCCCTGCGCCATCTTGATCTGGATGTCGTCCGCGTTGACCAGGTACTCGCTGGTGACGCCGAACCGGCCCGATGCGACCTGCTTGATCGCCGAGCGGCGCAGGTCGCCGTTCGGGTCGGGCGTGAAGCGGTTCGGGTCCTCGCCGCCCTCACCGGTGTTGGACCGGCCACCGAGCCGGTTCATCGCGATGGCGAGCGTCTCGTGGGCCTCCTGCGAGATGGAGCCGTAGCTCATCGCGCCGGTGTTGAACCGCTTGACGATCTCGCTGACCGGCTCCACCTCGTCGATCGGCACGGGCGGGCGCACGCCGGTCCGGAGCGTGAAGAGGCCCCGCAGCGTGGCGGCGTCCTCCGACATCTGGTCGACCGTCTGCGTGTACTTCTCGAAGACGTCGTACTGCCGCGAGCGGGTGGCGTGCTGGAGCAGGAACACCGTCTCGGGGTTGAAGAGGTGCACCTCGCCCTCGCGGCGCCACTGGTACTCGCCGCCGGTCTCCAGCCGCCGGTGCGCGCGCTCGGTCGGGTTGACCGGGTAGGCGCGGCGGTGGCGCAGGGCCACCTCCTCGGCCAGCACGTCGATGCCGACGCCGCCGAGCGGGGCGGAGGTGCCGGTGAAGTACTCGTCGACGACCTCGCGGGACAGGCCGACGGCCTCGAAGATCTGGGCCATCGTGTACGAGCCGACGGTGCTGATGCCCATCTTGCTCATGACCTTGAGGACGCCCTTGCCGAGCGCCTTGACCACGTTGCGCACGGCCTGCGCCGGCTCGATGCCGGTCAGCTCGCCGTCGCGGATGAGATCCTCGATCGACTCGAACGCCAGGTACGGGTTGACCGCGGCCGCGCCGTAGCCGAGCAGCAGCGCCACGTGGTGCACCTCGCGGCAGTCGCCGGACTCGACGACGAGGCCGACCTCCATGCGGGTCTTCTCCCGCACCAGGTGGTGGTGCACCGCGGCGGTCATGAGCAGCGACGGGATCGGCGCGCGCTGCTCGTCGCAGTCGCGGTCGGACAGCACGATGATCCGCGCCCCGGCGGAGATGGCCTTGGAGACCTTCGTCCGCAGCTGCTCGATCGCGTCGGTCAGCGCCGTCCCGCCGCCGTTCACGTCGAAGTGGCCGGTGATCCGCACCGCCGCGAAACCGGGCAGGTCGCCGTCGTCGTCGATGTGCAGGATCTTGGCCAGCTCGTCGTTGTCGATGACCGGGAACGGCAGGTGGACCTGCCGGCAGGACGCCGGGGACGCCGTCAGCAGGTTCTGCTCCGGGCCGAAGGTGCGGCCCAGGCTGGTGACCAGCTCTTCGCGGATCGCGTCCAGCGGCGGGTTGGTCACCTGGGCGAACAGCTGCCCGAAGTAGTCGTAGAGCAGCCGGGACCGGTCCGACAGCGCCGCGATCGGGGTGTCGGTGCCCATGGAGCCGATGGGCTCCGCCGCGGTGGCGGCCATCGGCGTGATGAGCAGGCGCAGGTCCTCCTCGGTGTACCCGAAGAGCAGTTGCCGGCGGACGACGGACTCGTGGCTGGGCCGCGAGCGGCGGCGCTCGGGCAGCGAGGGCAGGTGCACCAGGCCCGCGTGCAGCCAGTCGTCGTAGGGCTGCGCGGCGGCCAGGGCGCCCTTGACCTCCTCGTCGGAGACGATCCGGCCCGAGGCCGTGTCCACGAGGAACATGCGGCCCGGCTGCAGCCGGCCCTTGGCGACGATGTCGGCGGCCGGGATGTCGAGCACGCCGACCTCGCTGGCCATGACCACCAGGTCGTCCTTGGTGTGCCACCAGCGGCCCGGGCGCAGGCCGTTGCGGTCGAGGACGGCGCCGATCAGGGTGCCGTCGGTGAAGCAGACCGCGGCCGGTCCGTCCCACGGCTCCATGATCGAGGAGTGGAACCGGTAGAAGGCCCGGCGGGCCGGGTCCATCTCGTCGTGGTTCTCCCACGCCTCCGGGATCATCATCAGCACCGCGTGCGGCAGCGACCGGCCCGACAGGTGCAGCAGCTCCAGCACCTCGTCGAAGGTCGCCGAGTCGCTGAAGTCGCTCGCGGTGACCGGGAAGATCCGGTCCAGGCCGAGCTCGGAGGCCGGCCCGGCGGGGCCGTCGAACATCTCGGTGGCGAGCTTGGCCTCACGGGCCCGCATGCGGTTGCGGTTGCCCTTGATGGTGTTGATCTCGCCGTTGTGCGCGATGAAGCGGAACGGGTGGGCCAGCGGCCAGCTCGGGAACGTGTTCGTGGAGAACCGGCTGTGCACCAGCGCGATCGCCGACTCGTAGCGCTCGTCGCGCAGGTCGGGGAAGAACAGCGGCAGCTGGTCGGTGGTCAGCATCCCCTTGTAGGTGATGGTGCGCGACGACAGCGAGGCGATGTAGAGCGAGCTGCCGGCGTCCACCGCGGCGCGCTCGGCCCGCTTGCGCAGGACGAAGGACCGCCGCTCCAGCCGGGTGACGCCGTTGCACTCGACGTTGCCGCCGAACGCGGCCGCGTCGGCGCGGGCGCCCATCGTCTCGGCGACGAAGAGCTGGGCGAAGTGCGGCATCACCGCGCGCGCGGTCGGGCCGAGGTCGGCGCCGTCGGGGTCGACCGGCACGTCGCGCCAGCCGAGGACGGTCAGGCCCTCCTCCTCGGCGAGCCGGCTGACGTCGGCCACCCGGCCGGCGCGCTCGTCGGCGTCGGCCGGCATGAACGCGATACCGACGGAGTACTCGCCCAGGGGCGGCAGGTCGAAGTCGACGCTGGCGCGCAGGAGCGCGTCGGGGACCTGCGTGAGGATCCCGGCGCCGTCGCCGGAGTTGGGCTCGGAGCCCGCAGCGCCGCGGTGGTCGAGGTTGTGCAACGCCGTCAGGCCGGCCTGCACGATGCGGCGACTGCGCCGTCCGCGTGCGTCGGCCACGAAGGCCACACCGCAGGCGTCCTTGTCGTTGGCCGGGTCGTAGAGGCCGTGCGCGGCAGGCACGGCGGAGAACGGGACGGCCGAACCGCTGCGGCGCTGGACGCCGTCAGTGGCGGGGGCGGGGGCGGGAAGTGTCTCTTATACTCCTTCGAGTCTGCCGGCGAAGAGGAGAATTGAAAGGTAGGTGGGAGCAGTAACGATAAAAAAACAAAAACAAAATATATAAATCAAAA
>NZ_POQU01000078.1 GCF_002938425.1 Blastococcus atacamensis
CCCCGGCCCCGGCCGCGGCCCCTCCGGCCCGCAGGGAACCCGCTCCCCCGCCGGAGCCGGCCTCACCGGGACGACGGTTCGCCCTCGTCGGCCTGGGCGCGGCGCTGCTGTTCCTCGTGACCGCCTTCTCCCCCAACGAGCTCGTCGGGCACTTCACCGTCTTCGCGCTCGCCGTGGTGGTCGGCTTCTACGTCATCGGGCACGTGCACCACGCGCTGCACACCCCGCTGATGAGCGTCACCAACGCGATCTCCGGGATCATCGTGGTCGGGGCCCTGCTGCAGCTGGGCAGTGACGACGGATTCGTCCGGGCGCTGGCCTTCGTCGCCACCCTGCTCGCCAGCATCAACGTCTTCGGCGGCTTCGCCGTCACCCGCCGCATGCTGGGCATGTTCTCCCGCGGCCCGAGCCCGAAGGGCGCGATCCGATGACCGCCACCTCCGCTGCCTCGGCGGCCTACATCGTCTCGGGCCTCCTGTTCATCCTCAGCCTCGCCGGGCTGTCGAAGCACGAGACGGCCAAGGCCGGCAATGCCTACGGCATCGCGGGCATGACCCTCGCGCTGGCCGCGACCGTCGGCGTGGTCATCGGCGACATCTCGGCGATCGGGCTGATCCTGCTGGTGATCGCCGTGGTGATCGGTGCCGCGATCGGGATCTGGCGGGCCCGCCGGGTCGAGATGACCGGCATGCCCGAGCTCATCGCCCTGCTGCACAGCTTCGTCGGCCTCGCCGCGGTCCTGGTGGGCTGGAACGGCTATCTGTCGGTCGAGGGCGTGGACCCCTCCGACGGAGGCCCGGTCCTCACCGGCGCCGAGTCGGGCATCCACTCCGCCGAGGTGGTGATCGGTGTCTTCATCGGCGCGGTCACCTTCACCGGCTCGGTCGTGGCGTTCCTCAAGCTGTCGGCACGGATCAAGAGCAACCCGCTGGTGCTGCCGGGTAAGAACTGGCTCAACGTCGGGGCACTGGCGCTGTTCGCGGTCCTGACGGTGGTGTTCGTTCTCGAGCCGAACCTGCTGGTGCTGGCGGTCGTCACCGCGCTGGCGCTGGCGCTGGGCTGGCACCTGGTCGCCTCGATCGGCGGCGGTGACATGCCGGTCGTCGTCTCGATGCTGAACAGCTACTCGGGCTGGGCCGCGGCGGCGTCGGGCTTCCTGCTGGGCAACGACCTGCTGATCATCACCGGTGCGCTGGTGGGCTCCTCGGGTGCCTACCTCTCCTACATCATGTGCAGGGCCATGAACCGGTCGTTCCTGTCGGTCATCGCCGGCGGGTTCGGCAACGAGGGCAGCGCGGCGTCGGCCGACGTCGACTACGGCGAGCACACCGAGATCGGTGCCGAGGAGGTCGCGGAGCTGCTGCGCGACGCCGAGTCCGTCGTCATCACCCCCGGCTACGGCATGGCGGTGGCCCAGGCGCAGGGCGCGGTCGCCGACCTGACCCGCAAGCTGACCGACCGCGGGGTCGACGTGCGCTTCGGCATCCATCCCGTGGCCGGCCGGCTGCCCGGCCACATGAACGTGCTGCTCGCCGAGGCCAAGGTCCCCTACGACGTCGTCCTGGAGATGGACGAGATCAACGACGACCTCGCCGCCACCTCCGTCGTCCTGGTCATCGGCGCCAACGACACGGTGAACCCGGCCGCGGCGGAGGACCCGAGCAGCCCGATCGCCGGCATGCCGGTGCTGCGGGTCTGGGAGGCCGAGCGGGTGGTGGTGTTCAAGCGCTCGATGAACACCGGCTACGCCGGGGTCCAGAACCCGCTGTTCTTCCGGGAGAACAGCCGGATGCTGTTCGGCGACGCCCGTGAGCGCGTGGAGGACATCCTCCGCGCCCTGTGAGATCGCTGCGAGATCAGTGCCGAACGTCCCTGTTCCGATAGGCCTCGAGGAACTACGGTAGGTACGTGCGCGGTCACGGACAGGTCAGCGAAGTCCCTGGCGCGATGGCACGCGACCACGTGTGCTGGATCTACCGGGACGACGCCGAGCTGCACGAGGCCGGGATCGCGTTCCTCGCCGGTGGTCTGGCCCGCGGCGAGCGCCTGGTGGTGGTCGGGGAGCGCGCGATCGAGGGGCTGCGCGGAGAGGTCCCGGCCCTCGGGGACGTCGACGCGCTCGTCCTCGCCGGGACGCTCCGGACGCTGACCCTCACGGAGGCCTACGTGGCCGCCGGCGGCTTCAGCGCCGAGGGGCAGCGCGAGTTCTACGACGCCGCCACCCGCCAGGCTCTCGCGGACGGTTACACCGGGCTCCGGGTGCTGGCCGACGTCAGCGACCTGGCCGGGGACCCGGTACACCACGACGAACTGGTGGGCTGGGAGCACGTCGCCGACCACTTCATGGCCAACGGTCCCGGGATGTCGGCGATGTGCACCTACCGGGCCGACCTCCCCGTCGCCGCCCTCGCCGACGTCGCCGCCGTGCACCCGCAGGTGCACGGGCCGGCTGGCACGGCGCCGTTCCGGCTGTTCTTCGACGGGCGACGGCTGGTGCTGGCCGGCGAGGTCGACACGGTCGGCGCGGAGCGCCTCACCCGGGCCCTGAGCGCCTCCCCCACCCACGCCGGGGCGCACGCGCTGGACATGGCCGAGCTGCAGTTCGCCGACGTCGCCGCCTGCCGGGTCATCGCTGCCTGGGCCCGCGCCGTCGTCGAGGACGGCGGTCAGGTGCAGCTGTGGAACGCCCCCGCCCTGCTCCGGCGCACCTGGCGGCTACTGGGCCTCGACGAGTGGGCCGGCGTCTCCTTCGCCGCGGCCGCCTGATCCCGCGCGCCGGGTTGCACGCCCGGCGCAGGTCGCGGACGGTTTCCTGGTGGATCCCTTCCGAGGTCTCGGCCTGCCCCGCATCCCGGGCTTCGGCGAGCTGATCACGCTGCTGCAGACGCAGACCGAGGCGCTGGCCCAGCTCCCCCGCACCCTGTCCGACCTCAACGGCACCGTCCGGCAGCTCACCGAGGCGGTGAGCTCGGCCCGCGAGACGATTGCGTCGGCGCAGCGGATGGCCGAGCGGCTGGAGACGCTGGTCGAGGAGCTCGAGGAGCCGGTGCGGGCGCTCAAGCCGGGACTGGAGCGGGTGGGACGGGTGCTCGACGACCCCGCCGTCGACACGGTGCCCGACACGCTGCGCCGCATCCACGACGACCTGATGCCGCTGATCTCCGGGCTGCGCCAGGCGCAGACCCGAATGGGCACCGTGACCGGCCTGCTCCGTCGCCCGCCCCGCAAGCCGCGGGACGACGAGGAGGACGACGGCTACTGAGCCGGGCCGTCCGCCCCGGGTTCCCGGCGTACCAGGTCACCGACGGCCTCCTCCAGCCGCGCCCAGGTGGAGCTCCACTCGACCAGCGGGTCGAGGATCCGCTCGAAGACGGCGAGCTGAGCATCGAAGGCGTCGAGCTGGGCGCGCATGGCGGCGATGGAGCTGCGCTGGGCGGTGACCATGTCCTTGACCGCGCGCAGCTGGGCGGCCGACATCGCACCGGGCGGGCTGGGCAGGGCCGGCAGGGGCAGCCGCGACGTCGCACTGCCGGCGACCGTGCGGGCCCGGTCGGTGAAGGTGCGCAGCTGGCTGACGAACTCGTCGATCGATCGGCCGACGATCCCGCCTTGCGGTGCGGATCGGTCGGCGTCTCCGGGCTCGGTCATCGTTCTCCTCCAGCTCGATCCGGTGGCCCGACCCTAGGCAGTCGGCCCGTCCGCGGGCGACCCGTCAGACGGCGACCGGTCCGGCGGCAGGCGTCCAGCTGACCGAGAGGCCGTCACGCTGACCGAGAGGCCGTCACGCTGACCGAACCGCTCCAAGATGGTCGCCGCGTACATGCTGGACCCGGACCAGCCCCTCTGCGGTCTGCGACCCGGCGATCAATGTCAGGACGCCGTGCCCGACGACGACGGAGCCGGTGCCGTGCTCGACGAAGGTCGCGACCCAGGCCGCGCCGTCGGTGCTGAACTCCACCTTGCGGCCGACGAGGCGACTCAGGGTCACCTGACTTCCATGCGCACCCGCGACCGCGCATGGCCGGGCGCCGCACGGGAACATGGAAGACGTCCACTCCGCCCGACCCCGGGAGAACCGTGCGCATCCGCGGTCCACTGCTGCCTGCCGTCGCTGCGGCGGCGCTGAGTGTCGCGCTGACCGCCTGCGGCTCCACCGACACCCGCACCGTCTCGGCCACGGCCTCGGCGGCGTCGGAGCCGTCCTCGCCCGCGGAGACCACCGCGCCGGCGTCGTCGTCAGCGGCCCCGTCCACACCGCAGGACCGGATCGGCGCCGTCCTCCAGGAGCTGGACCGGCGCGAGCAGGTCGCTCAGCTCTTCGTGGCCGGCGTGCCGCTGGACGACCTCGACAGCGGGCGCGACGTCGTCCGTGACGGCGTGGGCGGGGTCTTCCTGCACGGTCGCACCACCGCCTCGGCCGAGGATCTGGCCGCGCACACCAGCGAGTGGCAGGAGGCCGCCCCGGGCCCCGGGCTGTGGGTGGCCGCCGACCAGGAGGGCGGGCTGGTGCAGACCTTCAAGGGGCCGGACTTCGAGCTGCTCCCGACGGCCTTGGAGCAGGGCCGGCTGCCCGACGCCGAGCTGCGGGCGCTGGGCGAGCGGATGGGCGCGGCCATGAGCGCGGCGGGGCTGAACGTCAACCTCGCACCGGTCGCCGACGTCGTCCCAGCCGGGTCCGAGGAGGGCAACGAGCCGATCGGCGCGGTGGACCGGCAGTACGGCAGCACCGGTGCCGACGTCGCCGCGGACGTCGCCGCGATCGCCGACGGGCTCGCCGCGCACGGCGTCGTCCCGACCCTCAAGCACTTCCCGGGTCTGGGCCGGGTGCAGGGCAACACCGACACCCGGGCCAGCGTGGTCGACCCGGGCGTGGGCGCGGCGGACGAGCAGGTGACCACCTACTCCGACGCGCTGGCCCGCACGTCGGCCGAGCCCTTCGTGATGATGTCCAGCGCCGTCTATCCGCTGATCGACCCCGAGAACCAGGCGGCCTTCTCCCGGCCGGTCGTCACCGGGCTGCTCCGGGAGGGCCTCGGCTTCGACGGGGTGGTCATCTCCGACGACCTGGCCAACGCCGACGCCGTCGAAGGCGTCCCGCCGGGTGAGCGGGCCGTGCGGTTCCTGGAGGCCGGCGGAACGCTGGTGCTCACCGTGGACGGCGGACCGGTGCCCGAGATGATCGACGCCGTCGTCGCCCGGGCGGAGCAGGACCCGGCGTTCGCCGAGCTCGTCGACGGCGCCGTCCGCACCACCCTCGCCGCCAAGGACCGGGCAGGCCTGCTGGGCTGACGGGTCAGCTGCCGGCGAGCTCGCGCAGCCGGTCGGCATCCCGGACGGCATGGCCGTGCCCGTCGTCGGTGAAGTAGACGTCGACCTCGCGCCCGTCGGCGCGCCATTCCCCCACGCGGACGGCCGGCCAGCGCAGGTCGTCGTCGGAGTACGAGCCGCCGTCGAGGTGCTCGTGGTCCGGCCCGTGCATGCGGACGTGGACGAACGGCGCCGTGGCGCGCGGGACGCACGGCAGTCCGGCAGGTCCTCTTAGTACCAGCCCTTGGCCTGCGAGTGCGACCAGGCGCCACACGGGGAGCCGAAGCGGTTCTCGATGTAGATCAGGCCCGCGTCGATCTGCCGGTAGCCGTCGGAGGTCTTGGCGATCCCGGTGCCCTTCCACGTGGAGTCGAGGAACTGCGCGATGCCGTACGCGGTGCTCGAGGGGTTCTGCGCGTTGGGGTTCCAGCCGCTCTCCTTGCCCCAGAGCTTCTCCAGGCAGCCGAACTCCGAGCTGCTGCCGCCGAGCTTGCTCATGGCGTAGTCCTGGTAGGAGCCGGCGGGGGCGACGGGAGCGGAGGTGCCGCGGCCCGGGCGGGCGGACGACGCGGCTGCCTCGGCGGCCTCGGCGGCGCGCGCCGCCTCCTGCTCCGCGGCGACCCGGGCGGCCTCCTGCTCGGCGGCGACGCGGGCGGCCTCCTCGGCGGCCCGGCGGTCCAGCTCCGCCTGGTCGGCGGCGGCCTGCGCCCGCAGGGCGGCGTCCTGCTCGGCCTGGCGCTCGCTGCGGCTGGCGGCCAGCTCACCGAGCGAGTCCACGGCGGCGACGGCGTGGTCCTCGACGGGGGCCTGCTCGGAGATGCCGAGCTGCTCGGCGACGCTGACCGAGGCCAGCTCGGGCTCGGCCTGGGCGGCCGGCTCGTCGGTCGTGACGACGTTGACCATCAGGGCACCGGCGGCGGCGACCGCCAGCAGGAGGGCGGGGCGGCGGGCCTGCAGCGCCGAGCGGCGATCGCCGGTCGTCGGGCGTGCGGCACGGGTGAGACGAAGGTTCATGGGGGGAAGTGCTCCAGGTGCAGGGCGCGGCGATCCGGCCGGGTCGGCATCGGACACTGCGAAGCGGTCGAGTGGCAGCGGGAGGGGCGGTGCGCCCGGGCACTCAGCGCGGGGAAGGCGCGCGCGAGGCTCCGTACCGGCTGCTGTTCCGTGCAAGGTGGGCCCGCAGGCTCGCCATGCGGCGGTACTCCGTTTCTTCTGTCAGCCGCCTACCGGGTTAGCTGACGGACTCGGGCTCAGAAGTAGCCCTACCCGCTCCGGACAGTGCCCGTCGCGCGATTCGCCCCAGTGCTGCGGTGGGTCCCCGGCTCGTCCGCAGCTCGAAGGCGGCGGGCGACTCGGCGGCGCCCGGCGGACCTCCCCGGGTGGGGAGTGCGTGACCGGCCGGGCCCAGCCACGGTAACCAGCGTTATCCGTTCGTGACAATGCTTTGGGCCGAACTACTGCTTTGTGAGCCCGGTCCCGTCCGCCCTCAGGGCAGCCGCCACACCGTCGTCCGGCGGATCGGCGCGGGCCGGTCGGGCGAGGGCTCGGTGTCGGGCACGTCGTAGGTGGCCAGGGCGCTCAGCCGGTCCTCGGGCAGGTAGACCCGGCCGGGGTCGCCGACGAGCACCTCGGCGCCCCGCGCGCGGGCCGCCTCCAGGAAGGGCAGCACCCGGTCGGTCATCTCCCGGTCATAGCAGACGTCGCCGGCCAGGACGACCGCCACCTCGGGCGGCTCCCGGTCCAGCACGTTCCCGACCGGCGTGATGCCCGTAGCCGCGTTGCGCTCGGCGTTGACCGCGATCGCCGTCAGGGCGAACGGGTCGACGTCGCTGGCCAGGACCGACGTGGCACCGGCCTGGACAGCCGCGACGGCGACCAGTCCGCTGCCCGCGCCGAGGTCCAGCACCGCCTTGCCCGCCACGAGCCCGGGGTTGTCGAGCACGTAGCGGGCCAGGGCCTGACCGCCGGGCCAGGCCGCGGCCCAGAACGGCGGATCGGTCGAGGTGCGCCCCTGCTCGGTCTCCATCGCCTCCCACAGGGCGACGACGTCGGCGGCGATCAGCAGCTCGACCTCGGGCACCAGCTCGGTGCGGACCGGGCGGGTGTGGGCGCGGATGAACTCCGGGGGGACGTCGGGCACGCGGTCAGTCTGCGCGAGCGGCCTGTCGCCGGCTGCCGGCGACCCTGCCGACCAGCCGCCAGTAGCGCCCCGGCATCAGCCGCACGAGCACGTCGGGCACCTTCGCGCTCCAGCCGATGAGCAGCCGCGGACGGCGCTTCTCGATGGCCGCCACGATCTGCGCCGCCGCCTGCTCCGGCGGCATGCGCAGCAGCTTCTCGAACTGCTTGCGGCCCTCCGCGTACTCCTCGGCCGAGACGCCGGAGCCGGTGCGTGCACTCTCGGCGATCCGCGTCCGGATGCCACCGGGGTGCACCACGGTGACGCCGATGCCGTCGTCGGCCAGCTCGTGCCGCAGGGACTCGCTGAAGCCCCGGACGGCGAACTTGCTCGCCGCGTAGGCCGCCTGCCCGGCGGGCGCGAAGATGCCGAACACGCTGGACACGTTGACGACGTGCGCGCCCGGGTGGGCCTTGAGCACCGGCAGCAACGCGTGGGTGAGCCGGACGACGGCGGTGAAGTTGATCGCCATCACCCAGTCGAAGTCCTCGATGCTCACCTGGTCGAAGCGACCGCCCAGCGCCACTCCGGCGTTGTTGACCAGCAGCGTCGTCTCGGGGTGCTCGGCGGCCAGAGTCCCGGCCAGGGCCGCCGTGGCCGTGTCGTCGGCGAGGTCCACGACGTGCGTGGCGACCCGCAGCCCGGCGTGCCGGGCGCGGATCCGGCCCGCGACGTCGTCGAGCCGCTTGGCGTCCCGGTCGACCAGGACCAGGTGGCTGCCCCGGCCGGCCAGGTCGAGCGCCAGCGCCTCACCGATTCCGCTGGCGGCGCCGGTCACGACCGCCGTGCCGCCGGCGAAGACGTAGTCGCGCATCACGCCACCGCCTGCGCACCGGTGACGGTCGCCTTCTCCTGGAAGGTCATGCCCTCGTCCTCCAGCGATCCGCGCTTCATCATCCGGACGTCGAGGATGTAGTTCTGGTGCAGCTTCCACGGCGTGCGGCCCCCCTGCTTGGGCAGCCCGTCGAGGCTGCGCTGCACGTAGCCCGAGGCCAGGTCGAGGAAGGGCGCGTCGGCACCCTCGGGCGGCGCGACCGGCGTGGCCGAGACGTAGCCGCGGGCGTCGAGGTGGTCCAGGAGCCGGCAGACGTAGCGGTTGACCAGGTCGGCCTTCAGCGTCCAGGAGGCGTTGGTGTAGCCGATGACCATGGAGAAGTTCGGCACGCCGGAGAGCATCATCCCCTTGTAGGAGACGGTCTCGGACAGCTCGACCTGCTCGCCGTCGACGAACAGCGTCATACCGCCCGCGGGCAGCAGGTTGAGCCCGGTCGCGGTGACCACGACGTCGGCCTCGAGGTGCTTCCCCGACTCGAGCTGGATGCCGGTCTCTGTGAACGTGGCGATCCGGTCGGTGACGATGTCGGCCCTGCCCTTGCGCAGGGTGCGGAACAGGTCGCCGTCGGGGACGAGGCACAGCCGCTGGTCCCACGGGTCGTACGGCGGGTTGAAGTGCGTGTCGACGTCGAAGCCGGGCAGCTGCTTGGCCGTCAGCCGGCGGATGAGCGAGCGCACCAGCGCCGGGCGCCGGCGGCTCAGCTGGTAGAGCGCGGTGGAGGTGAGCACGTTCTTCCAGCGCACGATCGGATACGAGATCCGGTCGGGCAGCCGCTTCCGGAGCGCCTTGGCCAG
This sequence comes from Blastococcus atacamensis, assembly GCF_002938425.1. Classification (GTDB taxonomy): domain Bacteria; phylum Actinomycetota; class Actinomycetes; order Mycobacteriales; family Geodermatophilaceae; genus Blastococcus; species Blastococcus atacamensis. The sequence goes on from NZ_POQU01000078.1 coordinate 9,116, forward strand.
CGGGTCGCGCCCCGGCAGGGACAGGATGTAGCTCGGCGTCCGCTGGAGCATGGTGACCTTCTCGGCCTCGTCGGCGAGGTTGGGCACCAGGGTGACCGCGGTGGCGCCACTGCCGATGACGACCACCTTCTTGCCCGAGAGGTCGAGGTCCTCGGGCCAGTGCTGCGGGTGGATCATCTGCCCGCCGAAGCGCTCCTCGCCCTCGAACGTGGGGCGGAAGCCCTCGTCGTAGCGGTAGTAGCCGGCGCAGGTGTGCAGCCAGGAGCAGGTGAGCGTGACCCTCTCGCCGGTGTCGGTGCGCTCGGCGGTCACCGTCCAGCGGTTGTCCGCGCTCGACCAGTCCGCGGAGAGGACCCGGTGGTGGTACCGGATCTTGTCGGTGACGCCGTACTCGCGGGCGGTGTCCTCGATGTAGCGGCGGATGTCGGCGCCGTCGGCGATGGACTTGGACTCCTTCCACGGCCGGAAGGAGTAGCCGAGCGTGAACATGTCGGAGTCCGAGCGGATGCCGGGGTAACGGAAGAGGTCCCAGGTGCCGCCCATCGCGGCCCGGGACTCCAGCACGGCGTACGTGGTGCCGGGCCGCTCGGTCTCGAGGTGGCAGGCCGCTCCGATGCCGGAGAGGCCGGCACCGACGACCAGGACGTCCAGGTGCTCGCTCGCCATGTGCGCACTCTCCGCTTGCTCGTCCGGCCGCGGCCGGGGCTTGGTCGTCGCTCGCAGAACTCTGCGCGAGGACGCTATCGACGCCTTGTCGAACGAGTCAACACCGTGTCGAGTTACGCGGACGCAGCGGCTATCCTTCTGCGCTGTGCCGGCTGCACCGGGGAACGCCCTCAGCACCGGACGCGGCCGCCGGCCCGTCCGGCCCTCCGGTGACGACCGCGAACTGGCGATCCTCGCGACCGCCGAGCGACTGCTGGCCGAGCGCCCCCTGAGCGCCATCTCCGTCGACGACCTGGCGCGCGGCGCCGGGATCTCCCGGCCCACCTTCTACTTCTACTTCTCGTCGAAGGACGCCGTCCTGCTGACCCTGCTCGACCGGGTCGTCGCCGAGGCCGACACCGCGATGGCGCAGGTCTTCGGCGCCCCGGCGGCCACCGCCCGCGAGGGCTGGGAACGGGCGATCGCCGCTTACTACGAGACCTTCCGCGCCCACCGCGCCCTCACCGTGGCCTGGGCGGAGGCGCGGTCGAGCAACGCCGAGGTGCGAGCACTCTGGTCGTCGGTGTTCGAGCGCTGGGTGCAGCAGTGCGCCGACGCCATCGAGGCCGAGCGGGCGCGCGGGGCGGCCCCACCGGGTCTGCCCGCCCGGGACCTCGCGATCGCGCTCACCTCGATGAACGAGCGCGTCATCTACGCGACCTTCACCGGCGACGGGCCCTCGCTCGCGGAGTCCGACGTCGTCCGGGTCCTGCTGGGCGTGTGGCTGTCCTCGGTCTACGGCGCGGTCGAGGGCGGCTGACTCACCCCTCCCCCGCTCACAACTCCAGGGTGGCCACGGTGCTGCCGGTGAGGCTGCCGAACCAGAGCCGGCCGCGCGCCTCCCGGACCCCGGTCAGCATCTCGAAGCGGGGATCTCCCCGCTGAACCGGTGCACCACCCGGCCCTCGGCGTCGACGGCCAGCACACCGAGCGTCCGCCCGGGACTGGGCTGCAGGCTCGGGGACAGCTTGCTGAGCAGGACTCGCAGCGGCGCGGGGAGGCGATGGATCGCCGTCAGGGCGGCCACCCGCGGACTGGGCAGCGTGATCCACACCAGCCCGTCGAACCCCAGGGCGATGTTGTCGGGGTGCCCGGGCAGGTCGTCGACGAAGACCTTCGGAGGAGCAGACCAGCAGATCGCCCTCGCCGAGGGCGCCGACCGTGACCACCGTGGTCCCGCTGAAGTCGCGCACGCCGTACTCCGCTCCGGACCGCGGGGCGTCCGCAGGTCCGCGGCAGTCTGCCCGACGTCCGCGACGGGTCAGTCCGCGGTGAACGCGTGCCCGCCGTGCCCGCTGCGCACCACCGTCACCGGGCACGGCGCGTGGTGGACCAGCTGGTCACCGACCGAGCCCAGGAGCAGGCCGGCGAAACCGCCTCTCCCCCGCGCACCGACGACCAGCAGGTCGGCTCCCTCGGCGGCGCCGAGCAGGGCCTGCACCGGCGCGCGGTGCACGACGTGCGGGGTCACCCGCACCGCCGCGTCGAGGCCGGCCGCCGCGACCTGCGCGGACAGCTCATCGAGCACCGCCCGCTGCCAGTCCGCCAGGGGCGGTACGTACCCCGGCTCCCAGGTCGCGGGCCGCGGCGCGGTCGTCATCGACCAGCCGCGGACGACGTGCAGGTCGAGGCCGGCCCGCAGCGCCAGCCGGCCGGCCCACCGCAGGGCCTCCTGGGCACAGGCCGAGCCGTCGTGCCCCACGACGATCCCGCCGTTGATGGGCACGGTCTCGTGCACCTCGTCCACTCCTGACCGCCTTTCCTGGTCCGCCGGTCGGGCCGGCCTCCCACCGGCGGGCTCAGGCGGGAACCGGTTCCCCCGGTCCGCCGACCAGGACGAGCTCGTCGGCATCGGAGACCCCCACGGCCCGGAGCGCCTCGCCGAGCCGGTCGGTGAGCTCCCGGAGGGCGGCCCGCGCCTGCTCGCGCTGGCGGTGCAGGTCGGCTACCTCGGCGGCGAGCCGGCGGCGCTCCTGCAGGGCCTCGGCGGCCAGCTTGTCCCGCTCCTCGGCGGCCTCCCGCAGCAGGGCCTCGGCACCCCGGCCGGCCTGGGCCAGCAGGGCCGCTGCCTCCGCACGATCGCGCTGGGCGTCGGCCCGCAGCTGGTCGGCGACGTCGGCGGCCATCTCGCGGATCTCGTGCGCCTTGCGCAACCGCGCGTCGGCCTCCAGGCGTGCTTCGGCGAGGATCCGGTCGGCCTCGCTCTCCGCGGCCGCCACGACCTCCGCGGCCTGGTCCTCGGCGAGCCGGAGGATCTCCCCCACCCGGTCGCTGACCACCGGCCGGGCCGGGGCGCGCTCCGCGAGCAGCCGCCGGGAGATCTCCAGCTCCGTGGCACCGGCGACCACCCGGTCGAGCAGGTGCTCCCGCTCCCGCTGCGCCGCGGCGAGCTCGCTCTCGGCCCAGGCGACGTAGTTGTCCACCTCGAGGCGGTCGTAGCCACGGACCGACCCCCGGAACACCGGGCGGTGGTCGAGCAGCGACTCCAGATCGCCGGCGAGGCGCGGCGGCTTCCCGGCGGGACCCTCCGCCGCCTCACCGTCGACGACACGGTTGTCGACGAATTCGACACGCCGGACCGAGCGCATGTGCCCCCCTGGGAAGTTAGGTGCAACCGAATCTGCCAGATGCCGTCGGGCGCACCGGCCGCCGTGACAGGGCCGTGATCCGCCACGCCGGAGGCCCGTGGTGCCACGTCGCCGCGTACCGGGCCGACTACGGACCGCTGCCTGGAGCGCTCCTCCCCCGCCGGGGGTGCCGGGCATAGCTGCGGGTGCCGCCGCGTTGAGACCGGTGAGATAGTTGCACTCTCAACTAGACGGAGGCGGACATGCAATTCGGCATCTTCACGGTCAGCGACATCACGACCGACCCGACCACCGGCCGCACCCCCACCGAGGCGGAGCGCCTCCAGGCGGTCCTGACCATCGCGCAGAAGGCCGAGGAGGTCGGACTCGACGTCTTCGCCCTCGGCGAGCACCACAACCCGCCGTTCTTCTCCTCCTCCCCCACGACGACCCTGGCCTGGATCGCCGCGAGGACCGAGAAGCTCCAGCTCTCCACGTCCACGACGCTGATCACCACCAACGACCCGGTGAAGATCGCCGAGGACTACGCGATGCTGCAGCACCTCGCCGGCGGCCGCGTCGACCTGATGATGGGCCGCGGCAACACCGGACCGGTGTACCCGTGGTTCGGCCAGGACATCCGCAACGGCATCGAGCTCGCCGTCGAGAACTACGCGCTGCTGCGCCGGCTCTGGACCGAGGACGTCGTCGACTGGCAGGGCAAGTACCGCACCCCGCTGCAGGGCTTCACCTCCACGCCTCGCCCGCTCGACGGCGTGCCGCCGTTCGTGTGGCACGGCTCGATCCGCAGCCCCCAGATCGCCGAGCAGGCCGCGTACTACGGCGACGGCTTCTTCTCCAACCACATCTTCTGGCCGGCCGAGCACACCCAGCGGATGGTCGAGTTCTACCGCCGTCGCTACGAGCACTACGGCCACGGCACCGCCGACCAGGCCATCGTGGGGCTCGGCGGCCAGGTGTTCATGCGGAAGAACAGCCAGGACGCCGTGAACGAGTTCCGCCCCTACTTCGACAACGCGCCGGTCTACGGCCACGGCCCGTCGCTCGAGGACTTCAGCCGCGAGACCCCGCTGACGGTCGGCTCCCCGCAGCAGGTCATCGAGCGGACCCTCGGCTTCCGCGACTACGTCGGCGATTACCAGCGCCAGCTGTTCCTCATCGACCACGCGGGCCTGCCGCTGAAGACGGTGCTGGAGCAGCTCGACATCCTGGGCGAGGAGGTCGTGCCGGTGCTCCGCAAGGAGTTCGCCGCGCTCAAGCCCGCGCACGTGCCCGACGCCCCGACCCACGCCTCGCGCGTGGCCGCGGCCGGCGGGGCCAAGGACGTCACCGTGCACGCCGCCGGTGACGGCGTGACCGGGCAGGCCCCCGGCCGGGCCACCGAGAAGGCGACCCGATGAGCACCCGCACGCTGGCGGTCGTCAGCGCCGGGCTGGGCGTCCCGTCGTCGACCCGGCTGCTGGCCGACCGGCTGACGGCGACGACGGCGGACGCCCTGCGGGAGAGGGACGTCCCCGTCACCGTCGAGGTGGTGGAGCTGCGGCAGCACGCCCGCGACCTGGCCGACAACCTGCTCACCGGCTTCCCCAACCGGTCGCTGAAAGGGGCGGTGGACACCGTCGTGGGGGCCGACGGGCTGATCGCCGTCACCCCGGTCTTCTCGGCGTCCTACAGCGGCCTGTTCAAGACGTTCTTCGACGTCCTGGACAAGGACGCGCTGACCGGCAAGCCGGTGCTGTTGGGCGCGACGGCCGGCACCGCGCGGCACTCGCTGGTGCTGGAGCACGCGATGCGTCCGCTCTTCGCCTACCTGCGCGCGACGGTGGCTCCCACCGCGGTGTTCGCCGCCTCCGAGGACTGGGCCACCGGCGACACCGGCACACCCGCCCTCACCGGCCGGGTGCGCCGGGCCGCCGGGGAGCTCGCCGACCTGGTGGCCGGCCGTCCGCCGGCGGTTCCGGCCGATCCGTTCGCCGATCCGACGACGTCGTTCGAGGACCTGCTCCGCGGCGGCGCCTGACCCCGCCCCAGCGACCGAGGCGCTCAGCCCACCGCGGTGCCCGACGGCGGCGCGCTGCCACCCTGCGGCGACTCCCCCGCCATGATGGCGGCGATCGCCGCCCGGTCGGCCGCCGACGGGAGGCCCCACCCCGGCTCGTAGCCGTAGACCTCGTCGAGCGGCCGCGACTCCGTCCGGCCCGTCAGCACCTCGACCGAGCCGGTGTCGATGAGCCCGGGGTGCTCGACACCGCAGGCCTCGGACACCTTGAGCAGGTCACGCCGCAGGGTGCGCACGTAGTTGGCCAGCCGGACGGACTTGAGCGCCGGGTCCAAGCCGTGGGCCAGCCATGCGTTCTGCGTCGCGACGCCGGTCGGGCAGGTGTCGGTGTGGCACTTCTGCGCCTGGATGCAGCCGATGGCCAGCATCGCCTCACGGGCGATGTTCACCATGTCGCAGCCGAGCGCGAAGGCGACGACTGCGTTGTCGGGCAGCCCGAGCTTGCCGCCGCCGACGAAGACGACGTCCTCGGCCAGCCCCGCCCGCGCGAAGGTGGCGTGGACGCGGGCGAAGCCGAGCTGGAAGGGCAGCGACACCGAGTCGGTGAAGATCAGCGGAGCCGCCCCGGTGCCGCCCTCGCCGCCGTCGACGGTCACGAAGTCCACGCCCCGGCCGGTGCTGGCCATGAGTGCGGTCAGCTCGTCCCAGAAGGCCATGTCGCCGACTGCGGACTTGATGCCGACCGGCAGGCCGGTCGCGTCGGCGAGGAGCTCCACCCAGTCCAGCAGGCTGTCGACGTCGGAGAACTCCGCGTGCCGGGACGGGCTGACGCAGTCCACCCCCTGGGGCACGCCGCGCGCGGCGGCGATCTCGGCCGACACCTTCGCCGCGGGCAGCACACCGCCGAGACCCGGCTTGGCGCCCTGGCTGAGCTTGATCTCCAGCGCCCGCACCGGAGCCCCGGCCACCAGGTCGCACAGCCGCTGGAGGTCGAACCGGCCCCGTTCGTCACGGCAGCCGAAGTAGGCGGTGCTGATCTGGAACACCAGTTCGCCCCCGTGCCGGTGGTGGGCCGAGAGCCCGCCCTCCCCCGTGTTGTGCAGGCAGCCGGCCATGGCCGCACCGCGGTTGAGCGCCTCGACGGCCGCCCCCGACAGCGAGCCGAAGCTCATCGCCGACACGTTGACCACCGAGCCGGGGCGGAAGGCCTGCGCCCGGCCGCGTGCGGCGCCCAGCACCTTGGCGCACGGCAGCTCGACGTGCTGGCCGGCCTGCACGTGGGAGGCGGGGACGGCCCGGCCGAAGGTGCGGTGCTTGATCACCGGGTAGCCGGCGGTGTACTCCAGGTCGTTGTCGGTGCCGAACCCGAAGTAGTTGTTCTCCTGCTTGCTCGAGGCGTAGACCCAGCGCCGCTGGTCCCGGGTGAACGGCCGCTCCTCGTTGTTGCCGGCCACGAGGTACTGGCGCAGCTCCGGGCCGATGGCCTCCAGCAGATACCGGGCATGGCCGACCAGCGGGTAGTTGCGCAGCAGGGTGTGCTCGCGCTGGAGGAGGTCGCGGACGGCGACCGCGGTCAGCGCCGAGATGCCGGCGGCCGCGGCACGTGCAAGAAGCGCCATGCCCCACTATCGCGCGGAGCGGGCCGGTGCGCAGTGGCTGCGGCCGGCCGGGCGCACGAGGGTCCGCCGGGCCGGCCGCACCGCGTCACAGGAACAGGCTCAGCACCAGCGCGATCAGGAAGCCGATGGTGCCGAGCAGAGTCTCCATCACCGTCCAGGTCTTGAGCGTCGTCTTCTCGTCCATCCGGAAGAACCGGCTGACCAGCCAGAACCCCGAGTCGTTCACGTGCGAGAGCACGGTGGCCCCGCCGGCGATGGCGATGACGATGAGCGCGAGGTCGGACGACGAGAGGCCGTCGGTCGCCTCCACGACCGGGGCCATCAGCCCGGCCGCCGTCGTCAGCGCGACCGTCGCCGAGCCCTGGGCCACCCGCAGCAGCACCGAGACGACGAAGGCCGCCACGATCACCGGCAGCCCGATGTCGCCCAGCACGTCGGCCAGCGCCGTCCCGATCCCGCTGGCCCGCAGGACGCCGCCGAACATGCCGCCGGCACCGGTGATCAGGATGATCGCGCAGACCGGCCCCAGGGCGCTGTTGACGATCGACTCCACCTGGGCGCCGCTCTCCCCCCGCCGCAGGCCGAGCACCACGCTGGCGACCAGCACGGTGATGAGCAGGGCCACGGGCGTGGCGCCGAGCAGCTGACCGGCGCGCACCACGAACGACTCCTCGTCCAGCGTGCCGGCGGTGGCCAGGGTGCTGAGCCCGGTGTTGAGGAAGATCAGCACCAGCGGCAGCAGCAGGAGGCCCACGACCGTGCCGAACCGCGGCGGGGCCGGCCGGGTCGCGGTCTCCGTGCGCGTGCCGCCCCCGGACGCGATCGCCGGCGAGGTGCCCTCGACCGAGGGGTCCGGGGTGTCGTCCTGCGTCGCGCCGCCGCCCAGGATGTCGGGGACGGCGACGTCGTAGCGGCGACCGGCCCACAGGCCGAACAGGTAGCCGCCGAGGTACCAGGTCGGCAGGCCGACCAGCAGGCCGAAGACCAGGACCAGGCCGATGTCGGCACCGATCAGCTCGGCGGCGGCGACCGGGCCGGGGTGCGGCGGCACGAAGGCGTGCATGACCGCGAACGCGCCGGCGACCGGCAGCCCGTAGGTCAGCAGCGAGCCACCCAGCCGCAGGGCCACGGTGAAGACGATGGGCAGGAAGACGACGAGCCCGGCGTCGAAGAAGATCGGGAAGCCGAACAGCAGCGCGGCCACGCCGAGGGCCAGCGGCGCCCGCTTCTCCCCGAAGCGGCGGATGAGGCTGTCGGCCAGCACCTGCGCCCCGCCGCTGTGCTCCAGGAGCCGGCCGAGCATCGCGCCGAGCCCGACCAGCAGCGCGACGCCAGCCAGTGTGCTGCCGAAGCCGGTCGTCAGGGTGCCGACGACGTCCTCCAGCGGGATCCGGGTGGCCAGCGCAGTGAGCAGGCTGACCAGGATCAGCGCCAGGAAGGCGTGCAGCTTGAGCTTCATGATCAGGAACAGCAGGACGCCGACCGCCGCCGCCGCGATCAGCAGCAACGGTCCGGCGCTCAGGACGGGTTCGACCTCGGGCACGGTTCCTCCGCGGGGTGGGACGGGGCGTGGGGAGCGCTGTTCGCCGACGGGGTGCCGTCGTCGAGCGCGGTCAGGATGTCACCGAGGGCCGTCGTGGACCGGACCATCAGCGGGCGCAGC
>NZ_POQU01000079.1 GCF_002938425.1 Blastococcus atacamensis
TGTGTTCACGTTATTTGTTGTTTTATGTATGCGTTTTCCTGATTGTCTTGTTTGTTTTGTGTTGTTACTCGCGGACACACCGGATATACACCACCACTGCAGTCGGCGCGGTCAGATGGGTATTAGAGACAGGTGCCCGGGAGCGGATCTCCCCGAGCCCTGGCGTTCCCGGCCGCGCGGGCGGTGCGCGGTGCGGGCACCCCCGGGGTCCGGCTCGACGGGCCGGAGGCGCGGACCGGTGGAGTCGGCTGCGGAGACCGCGCCCCGTTCCGACCCGGGGACGGCCAGTCCAGCGGTGGAACCCAGCCGACGCGTGGCTGGCTCCAGGCCGCGGGTTCCGTGGGACCCGGGTGGGGGGAGGGACGGGCGGTCGCGTCAGATGCGGCCGTACCGGTGCGCGACCCCGGCGACGATGCCGGTCCCGCGGGAAGGAGCGCCGCGGCGGGGGAAGACGCCACGGGCTGGATGGAGGGGGTGCTGGGCAGCTCGCGCAGCACCACGGGGGGTTCGAGCTCCCGACGCGCCGGCGCGGGGCCGCCCCAGGCGAGGTGCTCGCCGCCGGCGCCGGCACCCCAGAGGGCCACGCGCCGGGTGAAGGCCCGCACGGCCGCGCGGCGCCGGCCGGATGCGGGGGCGCCGTGCGGCGAGGCGGGCCAGGCCAGGTACTCCTGCTGCTCGCCTGCGCCCCACAGGGCGGCGCGGCGGACGATGCCCCGCAGACCGCCCAGGGGCTGGCGGACCCGCTCGGGGACGATGACCACGCGCGGCACCAGCGGAGCGGCGACCCGGGCCGGGCGGGCCAGCGGGGCCGGCTGCACCGAGCGCAGCGGGGCCGGGCGGGCGGCCGAGCGGTGGACGGGAGGCCGAGGGCGCAGGCGGCCCGCGTCGGCCCGGTCGAGGACGTCGATCAGACCGGCCAGCGAGGAGGCCGGCTCGCGTCCGGACAGGTCGGCGGACACGCGCGCCGATGCCGCCCGGAAGGGCCGCTCGCTGCTGCTCATGTCGCCTCCTGAAGTCGTGTCCGCAGCCGGGGAAGGTGCTGCGGACAAGGAGAAAGGTAGGGATCGGAGACGCTCGCGACCCGCTCATCGGCCACCCCTCCCGGGGCGCGTGACCGAACCGTTGCGCGGGTGTCCCGGACCGGTCGGTCACCCCTCTCCCGGACCGGAGCCTTGTCGACAAGCGCCCGCCCCCTGAGCGTGGAGAGGCCCACGGGACGCGTCGGTCACACCACGGGCGGAACGGCGCGCGCGGCGTGTCGAACGCCTCGCCCGATGGGGGCACCGCCGAATTGCCCCTCCCGGAGGCCGCGGGAAGACTCGACCGGTGAGTGATCATGGAACCGATGTCGAGGGTCCCGGGACCGGGGCGGACGGCACCTCGCTGCGCCGCGCCGTCAGCGGCAAGCTCCTCTTCCTGTTCATCCTGGGCGACGTGCTCGGCGCGGGGATCTACGCGCTGATCGGCGTCATCGCCGGGGAGGTCGGCGGCGCCGTGTGGGTGCCGCTCCTGGTCGCCCTGGGCCTGGCCCTCCTCACCGCGGCCTCCTACGCCGAGCTGGTGACCAAGTACCCGCGAGCCGGCGGGTCCGCCGTCTTCGCCGAGCGGGCCTTCCGCAGCCCGCTGGTGTCCTTCCTCGTCGGGTTCTGCATGCTCGCCGCGGGGGTCACGAGCGCGGCCGGGCTGGCGCTGGCCTTCGCCGGCGACTACCTCGGTGTCTTCCTCGACGTGCCGGCCGTGCCCGCGGCGCTGGTCTTCCTGGTCCTGGTCGGGCTGCTCAACGCCCGGGGGATCCAGGAGTCGGTGCGCGCCAACGTGGTCATGACCGTGGTGGAGCTCTCCGGCCTGGTCGTGGTGGTCGTCCTGGGCGCGGTCGTGCTCGGCCGGGGCGACGGCGATGCCGGCCGGGTGCTGGAGTTCCCGCCCGGGGTGTCGGTCGCCTCCGGGGTGCTCGCGGCGGCGCTGGTCGCCTACTACTCCTTCGTCGGCTTCGAGACCTCGGCGAACGTCGCCGAGGAGGTCCGCGACGTCCGCCGGGTCTACCCGCGGGCGCTGTTCGGCGCGCTCCTGGTGGCGGGCCTGGTGTACCTGCTCGTCGGGCTGACCGCCTCGGTGGTGCTCGCTCCGGACGACCTCGCCGCCTCCTCCGCCCCACTGCTGGCCGTGGTGCAGGCGGCCGACGTCGGCATCCCCGACGAGGCGTTCAGCCTCGTGGCGCTGGTCGCCGTGGCCAACGGCGCGCTGCTCACCATGATCATGGCCAGCCGGCTGGTCTTCGGCATGGCCGAGCAGCGTCTGCTCCCCCGTCCGCTGGGTCGCGTGCTGCCCGGGCGCCGGACGCCGTGGGTGGCGATCGTCCTCACGACCCTGGTCGCGATGGGCCTGACGCTGGTCGGCGACCTGGGCGACCTGGCCAACGCCGTCGTCCTGCTGCTGCTCCTGGTCTTCCTGAGCACCAACACCGCGGTCCTGGTGCTGCGGCGCGACCGGGTGGCCGAGAAGCACTTCCGGGTGCCCGCGGTGGTCCCGGTCCTGGCGATCGGCTCCTGCCTGCTGCTGCTCCGGCAGCAGGACGGGCGCACCTGGCTGCTGGCCGGCGCGGAGCTGGCCGTCGGCGTGCTGCTCTACCTGCTGGCGCGCGCGCCGTGGTGGCCCGACCGCGAGGAGGCGGCCGCTCGGTGACCGTCCGGGACGGCCTCCCCGCAGGGCCCCGACGCGAGCCTGCGAGCGGTGGAGGGCAGGGAGGCCCTCAGGCCCGGGTCTGCGTCGACTCCACGATGCCGACGGCGATCTCGCGCAGCTTGCGGTTGTAGCGCTGGGAGGCCTGCCGCAGGATCTCGAAGGCCTGCTCGGCGTCCACGTGCCGCTGCGCCATCAGCACGCCCTTCGCCTGCTCGATGACCGCGCGGGACTCCATGGCGATCCGCATGTTGTGCGCCCGGTCGACGAGCTGCGCGTGCGCGTCGGCGTTGGCCACGGCCACGGCGATCGCCTCGGCTGCCCCGAGGCCGGCCGCCAGGGACTCCGGCGAGGCGAAAGCCGCCGGCCGGGTCGAGTACACGTTCAGGGCGCCGATCCACGAGCCCTGGTAGGGCAGCGGCACCGACAGGGAGCTGCGCACCTCCGTCTCGCGGACGCGGGCGATGTAGCCGGGCCAGCGCTCCTCGTCGTGCGTGTCGTCGATGCGCAGGACGACGCCGCCGCGACCGGCGTCGACGCACGGTCCGCCGTCGACCATGTACTGCAGTTCGTCGGCGTGCAGCGACATCTCGCCGAAGTAGGCGGCGGTGAAGGGCTTGTCGCCGCGGATCAGCGTCGTCGACACGGCCTCGGCACCCGGGACGGCCCGGGCCGCGATCGCGGTGATGTCCCCCAGCACGTCGGCCAGCTCACGGCCGCTGAGGGTCACCCGGGCCAGCTCCAGGAGCGCGTCGTCCACGACGGCATTCTGCCTGGCTGCGACCGCGGTCCACGCCCCCCTTCGCGCGCTCGCGCCGGATCGGTCAGGATGGGGCCTCCGGCATGGGGTCCCGAACCCCTGCGGAGCAGACGCGAGAGGATGAGATGGCCGACGAGCTGGCCCACGAAGCGTGGCCGTGCGCGCCCGTCCCCTCCGTCCCCGGCGACGTGTGGCACTGGCAGCTGGAGGCCATGCAGGTGGTCTCCCGCGTGCGGTCGGACCTCCGTGCTCGGATCGCGCATCCGTCGGTCTCCTCCGCCTCGACCGAGGACGCCCGCGACGGTCTGCTGCTGGTCTTCGAGGAGCTCGCGTCCAACGCCCTCCGCCACGGCGGCGGCGACGTCCGGGCGCTCGTGATCGCCGGTCCCGCGGGCTGGTTGCTGGATCTCAGCGACGAGGCCCCCGACAGTCCGCCGGTGCCCGCCGTCGACCGGGACCCGGCGTTCGGCGGGATGGGCCTGCACCTGGTCGCCCAGCTCTCCACCGGCTACGGATGGGAGCAACGTCCCGGCCGCAAGCACGTGTGGGCGCTCCTGCCCTCCGGCCGGGAGGCCGCGGAGCCGCTGCGCGGGCGCCTGCCCGAGCAGCGCTCCCCCGGCCTCTGAACCCGGGCTCCGAACCCGGCCACGACGCTCCGGGAGCTCAGCGCGCGGCGGCCGTGACCGCGGCGCAGAACCGCTCCGCGTCCCGCTGCACCTTCACCATGGGGGCGAGCACCTCGGCCTCGGCGACCTCCTGCACCGCCGCGCGCAGCCGGCGATCGGCCGCGCGGGCCCGCCGCCGGGCCCGCAGGGCCACCAGCGGCCGGCAGATCAGCGCCAGGAGCAGCCCGGCGAGCAGGCCGCCGGCGACGAGCAGGGTCGGCAGCGGGATGTTCTCGACCCGCGGCAGGGGCAGCACGTCGTCGAGCCGGAACAAGCCGAGGACCACGAGGGCGAGCAGCCACAGCGCGCCGACCAGGGCGACGACCATCAGCAGCCACTGCAGCCCGCCGACGGCGCGCTGCCACAGCGGCACCCGGTGGGGTCCGACGTCGGTGCCGGCGACCGCCTGGTCGAGCGCGTCGGTCAGCCGCTGCTCCCCGTCCTCGGCGGTGCGCCGCAGCTCCTCCCGCCAGGCCGGGGCGAGGCCCTCTCCCAGGTCCTCGCGCACCTCGCGCACGGCGGTGGCGACCCGCGCCGTCTCCACCGCCCCGGCGGGTGGCAGCGAGGTCCGCGCCCGGTCGTTGCCCAGGTGCAGCCGCCCGAGCGGGTCGGCCCGGAGCCTTCTGGTCCAGCGCAGCAGCGGCCAGCCCGTGTGGCCGATCCCCTCGCGGTAGGTGGAGCGCTCGACGGCCGCGGTCACCGTCGGGACACCGGCCGCTCCGGCCAGCGCGTCGGTCAGCTCGTCGGACACCGGCCGGCCGCGGCGTCCGGTGGCGGAACCCCCCTCTGTGCAGTGCGCCGAAAGCGCGGCACCGCCGGCCCGCACGTCGGCGACCAGCCGCTCCGTGGCGGCCCGGCGGGCGCTCACCCGGCGGGCCAGCTCCCCGCGCAGCTCGGACAGCCCGGCGCCGGTACGCCCGGACACGGCCAGCAGCGGCGTCGCGGACAGCCCTTCGCGGTCCAGCAGGTTCCGCAGATCGGTCAGGCAGGCCCGCGCGGCCGGCTCGTCGAGGCGGTCGATCTGGTTCAGGACGACGAGCAGCACGCCCGCGTGCGTGGTCATCGGGGCCAGGTAGCGCTCGTGCACCGCGGCGTCGGCGTACTTCTGCGGGTCCAGCACCCAGACGAGGACGTCGACCAGGCCCACCAGCCGGTCGACCTCCAGCCGGTGCTCCAGCCGCACGCTGTCGTGGTCGGGCAGGTCGAGCAGGACCAGTCCGTCCAGTGCCGGTTCCGGCGAGTGCCGGTGCCTGCGGGGCACCTCCAGCCAGTCGAGCAGCCGGTCGGCGCCGTCCTCGCCCCACACCGTGGCGTGCGCCACGCCGGTGGTCGGCCGGCGCACGCCCGGCGTGCTCACCTCGCTGCCGGAGAGCGCGTTGAACAGGGTGGACTTGCCGCTGCCGGTGGCTCCCGCGAGGGCGACGACCGTGGCGTCCCCGAGCGCCTCCCGCGCCCCGGCCTTGGCCAGGACCGCCCGGGCCGGCGCGAGCTCCGGCACCTCCAGTCGCCCGTCGGCGATCTCGAGCGCCTCCCGCAGCGCCGTCAGCCGGTCGGCCAGCGGCCGCTCCCCGCGCTTCACGCGGACCGCCGCGCGTCGGCCAGCGCCGCGACGGCGGACCGGAGCTCCACGGCCGTCTCGGCTCCGGGCGCCTCGGCGTCGACCCGGTCGTCGAAGCGGTCCTGCTCGTAGCGCAGCAGCGCGTCCGACCGCTCCCGCAGGTCCTCCCGCGCGCGCTCGGCCAGGGCGCGCACGGCGGCATCGCCGAACACCGCCTCGAGCACCCGCTGCCCGACCGCGGTCGTTCCGCCCGCCACGGCGACCTCGCCGCCGGTCAGGCCGCCGGTCTGGGCGAACACGGCCACCATCACCACCGCGCCGGCCCCGTTGACGCCCCAGGACAGCAGGCGCGCCCGGGACCGCTTGTCCGCTCCCTGGTCGCGCACCAGGTCGAGCACGGTGCCCTGCCAGTCCCGCACCTGCGCGGCGGCGGCCTCGGGGAAGTCCGGGGAGACGCGGGCGAGGTCGCGCTCGTCGCCGGCCAGCAGCGCCGGTCCGCCCGGCAGCGCCCGCCAGGCGGTGACGGTGCGCTCGGCGGCGCGGTCGGCCTCGGCCCGCAACAGGCCCTCCACGCTGCTCTCCAGGGCACCGGTCAGGCTCTCGGACAGGGCCGGCCGCCCGGTGAGCGCGGCGGTCACGCGGTCGCGCAGCCGACCCACCCGGTCCTGCAGCGTGCGCATCCACTCCCCCGTGCCCACGAACTCCTGCCAGCGGGCCAGCACCTCGCCGCGCAGCAGGCTGCCGCTGCGCACGCCGCCGTCCACGCCGTCGCGCGCCGTGTCGTACGCGGCCGCGGCGGCGGCCCGCAGCGCCTCCGCGGCGAGGGCCTGCTCCTCCACGGCGGCGACGACGACTCCGGTCCGCTGCTCGAGGCTGGCCAGCGCGCCGACCAGTGTCTGGCGCACGACCGCTGCCCGTTCCTCCTGGTCGGCGGCGAGCGCGTGCAGCCAGTCGCGCAACGGGCCCACCTGCGCGTCGGGCAGGAGGCCGTCGGCCAGCGGTCCCTCCTCGACGACGAAGAGCCGCGCACCCGCCAGCCCGGCGCGCTCCAGCATCCCGCCGAGGTCCGCGGCGATCTCGTCGGCCGCCTCCGGTGGCACCCGGTCCAGGACCACGGCCAGCGCCGTCCCGCGTTCCTGCGCGGTCCGCAACATGTCCCAGGGGACGGCGTCGGCGTAGCGGGCCGCCGTCGTCACGAAGACCCAGAGGTCGGCGGCCGCCAGCAGCTGGGCGGCCAGGTCGCGGTTGGTGGCGACCACCGAGTCCACGTCCGGCGCGTCCAGGAGCGCCAGCCCGGCCGGGACGTCGTCGCGGACGACGAGCTGGACCGTGCCGGGGCCGCCGTCCCCGCCGGTCACCCGGGCGAGGCCCGGCAGGACGCGCTCCCCGGAGAAGCTGGCCGCGTCGGCGCGCGAGCAGACGAGCACCGGTGCGCGCGTCGTCGGCCGGAGCACGCCGGCCGTCGTGACGGCCGTGCCGACCAGGCTGTTGACCAGCGTGGACTTGCCGGCCCCGGTGGACCCGCCGACGACGGTGAGCAGCGGCGCGTCGAGGTCCCGCAGCCGCGGGAGCAGGTAGTCGTCGATCTGGTCGACCACTCCGCGTGCGGCCCGGACGGCGTCGTCACGTGCCGGGGTGGCCAGCTGCAGGGGTGCGTCGGCCAGCCGGTCCCGCAGTGCGGTCAGCGCCTCGGGCAGGCGTGGCGGTGAGGTCACGCTCCCTGCACTGCCCCGCGGGACCCGCCGCTACCCGCCGCTACCCGCCGCTCAGTCGGCCAGGCGGGCGCGCTCCTCGCGGAGCGCCTGGAAGACCCGGCGCCGGATGCGGTCCTGGTCCTTCTCCTCGATCTGCTGGAAGGTGATGCTGACCGTCCACCGCGAACCGCGCGTCTGCAGCCGGACGACCTCGCCGGCGGCCCGCAACGGCCCGTCGTCGAGCGCGACCACGACGGAGATCCGCGTACCGGCCTCGGGGGCCAGCCCGAACCCCTCGAAGGAGGCGCGGGTACCCCCCTCGCTGAGGTCCATGGTCTCGCCGGTGAGCTCGACGCCGGCGACGTCCGCCGTGACGGGAACCGTGAACCGACCGCGGACCGTGTCGCGGCGCTGGCTGTGCTCCGCCGGACCGGTGATGGTCAGACGCCACCGCGCCGCGGCCCCGGTCTCCACGCCGAGCACCTCGGCGGGGAGGGCGCGGTGGCCGTCGGGGGTGATCCAGTAGACCTCGACCACGTCGCCGGGGGCGACCACCGGCCCGACGAAGTCGCCGGCGGAGGGCCGCACGGAGATGACACCCTCGTGCACGACCTCCACGCGCGCCGAGACCGACACGTTGGCGCTGGTCAGCCTGATGTCGGCCTCGCTCTGCTCAGCAGGGTGGTCGACGCCGGGAACGCTGTTCATGGGTCCTCTCCGATGGGTGCTCGAGCCGGCGGCCGCCGTGTCCCCGCCTGCCCGCGGGAAAGGACCGTAACCGGCTCCTCCCGATGGTCGCTGCCCCGGCACGGCGACGCGCCGGGCGCGACACCCCGTGGGGGAGACCGCGCCGGGTGTCCCGGAGCCGGTCAGCCGGCCGGCTGCGGCTCCGGCCGGGCGGACGTCGTGGTGCTCCGGGTGCCGCCTGCGCCGACGGCGTTGCGGGTCCTCTTGGCCCGGTACAGCTGCTCGTCCGCGCGGGTCATGAGCTCCAGCGGGTAGGCGTCGTCGCCCACCGCGGCGGCCACGCCGAGCGAGAGGCTGAGCTCACCGGGGCCGAAGCCCTCGGGCTGCACGGTGAGGGCCGCCCGGCGCAGGTCCTCGGCCGCCTCGGCGGCTCGCGCCGCGTCGGCGCCGGGCATGAGGACGGCGAGCTCGTCGCCGCCGAGCCGGGCCACGAGATCCCCGCCCCGCACCCGGGCCGAGAGCAGGCCGGCGACCGCCCGCAGCGCAGCGTCGCCACCTGCGTGGCCGTGCCGGTCGTTGACGTCCTTGAAGTGGTCCAGATCGACCAGGACGACGCTGAGCACGTCGCCGCGCGCCCGGGCCTGGGTGCAGAGCGCGGACAGCTCGGCGTCCCACCGGCGGCGGTTCGCCAGGCCGGTGAGCGGATCCTCGTGGCTGAGCCGCTGCAGCCGGGCGAGCAGCACACCGGTGCGCTGCTGCTCCCGTTCCAGGCGGACGCGGGTGAGCAGCTCGCGGGTGGTGAGCGCGTTGCGCCGCAGGTGGGCCAGCGTCGCGATGAGGGAAGCGGTGGCCAGGTACACGGAGACGGCGAGCAGCTCCGCCGCCGAGAGCCCGTCCGCCGCCGTCAGCGAGGCCAGGCCGAGGGCCCCCCACGAGACGGCCACGAGCGCGACGGTCCACCGCGGGCGGGCCACCAGGATGCAGCCGCTGCCGTAGATGGCGAGGGTGAAGCCGAGCAGGTGGTACCTCGGGTCCTCGGAGCGGGTGACCATCCAGGCGACCTCGGACTGCACGACCGCGAGGATGAGGAAGGTCAGCAGCTCCGGACGACGCCGTCCGACCGGGAAGCGCCACAGGGCGACCAGCGCGGCGAGCATCGGGATCTCGCAGACGAGCCGGACGGCGAGGAAGGCCGGGGCGTTGCTGCCCTCGGTGACCTGGTCGACCAGCGCCCACAGCGGAACCGCGAACAGGGCCACCCAGCCGACCAGCAGGCCGGCGGTGCGGGCGCGCTCGGTGAGCTCGTCGGCCAGCCCGGGTATCGCGTCGGCCAGCTCCTCGATCGAGACGCCACGGGTGAGGCGCTTCCGTCCGGTCCGGGCCGGAGCCGGGGTCGCCGGGGACGGCGCCGCCGCCGGCAGCACGTCACCCCGGCGCAGCACCGCCACGAGGCGCTCGGACAGGGAGGACCGCACGAGTGCTCCATCGGCACCTGCGGGCGATCCCTGAGCGGATCAGGGCGACGCCACCCGAGCGGGTGAGCCGGCTCAGCCGTTGCGGCGGGCGGTGAAACCGGCGACGAACTCGCGGAGGCTGCGGGTCGGCCGCAGCCAGGCACCGTCGGCGGGCAGCGCGTCCAGGCGGACCCGGTCCAGCGGCTCGACGAACGCGCCCGGCACGTCCTCGATGTCGATGAACTCCAGCAGGTCGGAGCCGATGGCGTAGCCGGCCACCTCGCTGAACGCGACGACGACGACGTGCGTGCCCTGGCGGACCAGCTCCTCGAGCGGTTCGGCGAAGTTCCGCCCGTCGCCGGAGAACACCAGGAGCTTGCGCAGTCGGTGGCTGTGCGCCCGGACCGCGATGTGGTCGAGCATGGCCTGGTCGATGTCGTCGTCGGGCTGGCTCTTCGGCCGGGCGAACACCGAGTACCCGAAACCGCGCAGCGCCTCGACCCACCGCTGCAGCGAGCCCGGCTGCGGCGGGATGTTGGCGAAGACGCACGCCTCGACCTCGGGGGCGTCGGGTGCCCCCGGATCGCCGGCGCCCTCGACGAACCACGCCGCGATCGCGTCGAAGCGGGGCCGGGAGGCCGCCGTCGGGCGCGCACCGATCACCGTCGACAGGGTCATGTCGATGTTCGGCGCGTCCCAGATCAGCAGGTCCAGCGGCGGGCGGGCCCGGCCACCGTCGGCCGCGCTGCTCTCGACGTGCTCGCCGTCGACGGTCTCGGGGGTCTCCAGCACGGGACCAGTCTGCCGGTAGCGGTCGGCGGAGGGGACCACGGGCGGCACGGGGGGCGCCGCCGGGACCGGGTAGGCGGTCCGGGGCGGGCCGACGGGAGAGGTCGCGCGCCGCACGCGACGGCGGACGTTCACCCTCGCCCGGGAACGGCCCGACCGGCGGCGGCCAGGGCGCAGACGTCGCCCCCAGCGCTCTCGATCTCGCGCACCCAGGTGAGCAGCTGGTCGGCCGGCATCGGGTAGCCGAGCAGCCAGCCCTGGGCCAGGTCGCAGCCGGCGGCACGCACCATGCGCAGCTGGTCGGGGGTCTCGATACCCTCGGCCACCGAGCGGATGCCCAGGGTGCGGGTCAGTCCCACGATGGCGGCCAGCACCGCACCGGTGTCGCCGACGGCCACCCGCTCGGCGGCGGCAAGCAGCGAGCGGTCGATCTTCAGCGTGCCGATGGGCAGCGCGAACAGCTGGGCCAGCGAGGACCACCCCGTGCCGAAGTCGTCGATGGCGACCCGGACCCCGAAGCTGCGCAGCACCGACAGCTGGTCCTCGGCCCGGGTCGGGTCCTCCGCGACACTGGTCTCGGTCAGCTCGAGCACGAGCTGGTCCGGGGGCAACCCCGACTGCTGCAGCGCCACCCGCACGTCGCGGACCAGCGTCTCGGCGGAGAAGTGCCGGGCGCTGACGTTCACCGACATCCGCAGCCGCAAGCCCTGGGCTGCCCACTCGGCGGCCCGGTGGGTCGTCTCTCGCAGCAGCCACCGGGTGATCGGGATGATCTGCCCGGTCTCTTCGGCGACCGACAGGAACGTGTCGGGCGGGAGCAGTCCGCGCTCGGGGTGCTGCCAGCGCACCAGCGCCTCGACGCCGTCGATCTGGCCGGTGTCGAGCCGGACCACCGGCTGGTAGTGCACGACCAGTTGGTCGATCGCGTCGCCACGCAGCCGGGTGGCCACCTCCAGCCGCCAGCGGGCCGCCTCGCGCAACGACGGGGAGAACAGGTGCACCCGGTCGCGCCCGTTGCTCTTGGCGGCGAACATGGCGGCGTCGGCGTCGCCGAGCAGGTGGTGCGCGTCGCGGACCTCGGGGCGCGCGACGGCGACACCGATGCTCGCGCTCAGCGGCACGGTGATCTCACCGACCCGGAACGGCAGGGCGAACACCGTCTGAAGCCGGAAGGCCAGTGCCGCGGCCTCGGAGGCGTCGCATCCGTGGGCGAGGACGACGAACTGGTCGCCGCCCAGCCGGGCCACGGTGTCCCCCGGCCGGATCTCCTCGGAGAGCCGCCCGGCGACCAGCCGCAGCAGCTGGTCGCCGATCTCGTGACCCAGCGAGTCGTTGATCGTCTTGAACCCGTCGAGGTCCAGCATGAGCAGCGCGCCGTCGGTCCGGCCGGCCACGGCGAGCGCCTCACCGGTCAGCTCGAGGAGTCGCGAGCGGTTGGGCAACCCGGTCAGGTCGTCGTGCCGGACCTTCCACTCGAGCTCCTCGCGCGCCCGCACCTGCTCGCTGACATCGGTGTGCGTGATGACGACGCGACCCTCGTGGTCAACCCGGGTGGCCTGCAGGTGGAACCAGACCGTTCCCTGCGGGCTGTCGGCCGAGTAGTCGAGGTGGAAGGTGCGGCCGTCGGAGCGGGACGTCTCGGTCAGCAGCGTGCGCAGCCCCTCGCTGAGCTGTGCGTGCGCAGGGGCCCCCAGGCCGCGGGTCATCGCGGTCAGGTAGTCCTCGCCGGGGCGCCCGGGCCAGGCGGGCTCGGGCAGGACCTCGTTCGCGCTGCGGCTCCAGGCGCCGTTGGCCGACAGGATCCGCCCGTCGGGCCCCACGAGCACGGTGGGCGAGGGCAGGGCCTCCAGGACGGCGCTCAGCCCGCGCAGCTGGCTCTCGCGCTCCTCGTCGCCGAGTCGGCGGCCGTCGATGTCGCGGAAGAGCACGGCGGCACCGCCGGGGTCCGGGAAGACCCGCACCTCGAACCAGCGGCTCATCGGCTCGTAGAAGAACTGGAACTCCCGGGGCCGTCCGTCCCCGAGCACCTGCCGGTACTGCTCCTCGGCCAGCGACCCGCGCAGCGCCGGGAAGGCCTCGACCGCGGCCCGGCCCAGCAGCTCCTCGGCCTTCTGACCGAGCATCTTCTCGGCGGCGGCGTTCAGGTAGGCGAACCGACCCTGCGGGTCCAGGCGGTAGACCGCGTCGGGGACGTTCCCCAGCGGGTCGCGCCGGCCCTCTGAGGGCCGGACGTCACCTGGTTGCACGCTGCCCGCTCTCGTCCACTCGTCCGGTCCGCGCCTGCGGACTCCGGTCACGGACCGCTCCGCCGGATGGCGAGCAGCACGTGGACCGCTCCTGAGAGTAGTAGCCCGCGGCACTCCTCAGGTCGCGACGACGCCAGCCCGGTCGACGATCCCTGCGACGGCCGGGCTCGCGGGCAGCATGCCCAGGACGCTGCCGGCCTCCCCGCCCAGGCGGGACGCGCAGAACGTGTCGGCGACGGCCGTCGGCGCGTACCTCAGCAGGAGCGACCCCTGGAGGCAGAGCGCCAGCTGACCGGCGATCCGGCGGGCGCGGAACGGCAGGCCCTCGCGGTCGCCGAGCTCCGCCGAGAGCCGCTTCACCGCGTCGTCGAACCGCCGGTCGGCACCCCGGGCGAGCTCCAGCTCGGCGACGACCGCGGCCGGCGACTCCTCCGAGCGCTCCATCGCCCGCAGCACGTCGAGGGCGATGACGTTGCCCGAGCCCTCCCAGATCGAATTGAGGGGCGCCTGGCGGTAGAGCCGGGGCAGCCCCGACTCCTCGACATACCCGTTGCCGCCGAGGACCTCCATCGCCTCGGCGACGACGCCCGGCGTCCGCTTGCACACCCAGTACTTGGCGGCCGCCCCGGCCAGCCGCAGGAACGCCGCCTCGCCCCGGTCCACCGCGGCCGCGAGCCGGATCGCCAGCGCGGTGGCCGCCTCGCTCTCCACGGCCACGTCGGCGAGCACGTTCTGCATGAGGGGCTGGTCGACCAGGCGGGCACCGAAGGCCGACCGGTGCCGGGCGTGGTGGATGGCCTGGGTCAGCGCCGCGCGGACCGTCGCCGCGGAGCCGAGCACGCAGTCCACCCGGGTCATGTTGACCATCTCGATGATCGTCGGCACCCCGCGGCCCGGCTCCCCGACCAGCCAGCCGGTGGTGCCGTCGAACTCGACCTCGCTCGAGGCATTGGACCTGTCACCGAGCTTGTCCTTGAGACGTTGCACGTGGAACACGTTGCGGCTCCCGTCGGGCAGCACCCGAGGGACGGCGAAGCACGAGACGCCCTCGTCCAGCTGAGCGAGCACCAGGAAGAGGTCGCTCATCGGGGCGCTGGTGAACCACTTGTGCCCGGTGAGGGCGTAGCTCCCGTCGGTCCGGGCCACCGCGCGAGTGGCGTTGGCCCGGACGTCGGAGCCGCCCTGCTTCTCGGTCATGCCCATGCCGGCGATCAACCCGGCCTTGCCGGTGGGCTCCGCGAGCCCGAACTGGTACGCCCGCGCGGTGAGGCCCGGCTCGTACCGCGCCGCCAGCTCCGGCGCCCGGCGCAACGCGGGGACGACGGCGTAGGTCATCGTCACCGGGCAGCCGTGGCCCATCTCGACCTGCGTCCAGCCCAGGTAGCCGACGGCGCGGCGCACGTGCGCGCGGCGGTCCCCGGCCTGCTGCGCGGCCCACGGGGCCCCGGCCAGTCCGTGCTCGACGGCGCTCCGCATCAGCTCGTGCCAGGCGGGGTGGAACTCGACCTCGTCGATCCGGTGCCCGTAGCGGTCGTGCGTGCGCAGCCGGGGCGGGTTCTCGTTGGCCAGCCGGCCCCATTCCTGCGCCTGCTCGCTACCGGCGAGCCGGCCGAGATCGGCCAGAGAGGCGAGCGTGGCGGCGTCGGCGTGGCGCAGGCAGGCCTCGGAGAGCGCGGCGTCGCCGGCGATGGGGTCGTGCCCGACCAGCGGCGGGACCTGGTTGGTGACCTCGTGGGTGGCGGTCATGCGCGCACCGTACGTGTCCACCCTCACAGCGCGGGGCGACCGCCCCGGGCAGCCGGTGAGCATGTGCGCACCGAGCCGCCGGCCGGGTAGTCGAATTTGGTGACTCTGCGCAATCCCTCGATCAGGGAGCGTGGAGTGACACACCACACACTTTCCCACGGTGCGCAACGGTCTCGCGGGCGGACGGAACGGTTCCTAACGTCCGCCCCATGTCGCGCACCGCCGGACCGGAGGGCGACCGGGAGCCGATTCCGGCTCGCCGGCCGTGGCTCCGGCGCGCGGTCGCGGCCTGCTTCCTCGGAGCCGGGATGTACGTCGGGCTTGCGGCGGGGACCGAGCTGGTCGCACGTGCCGACGAGGCACCCAGCTCGGCGCAGACCTCGCCCGAGGCGACCGAGCCCCCCGGGTCGGCGTCCTCGTCCAGCGCGACGACCGGCACCGCGTCGTCGCCCTCCGCCGACTCCACCACGTCGGGCACCGCGCAGAGCTCGTCGAGCTCGACGGCGGGCGCAGCGGGCACGACCTCGCCGACGTCCCCACCGACCGCACCAGAGGCACGCGACACCACCGCGGAAGCCGGGGACCCGGCCGCCACGACCAGCACCGCCGACACGACCACCACCGCCGACACGACCACCACCGCCGACACGACCACCACCGCCGACACGACCACCACCGTGACGACGGCGGAGGGCGCCACGACGAGCTCGGCCACCTCCGAGGGAGCCACCGCCACCGCCGTCGCGACCGGTGAGGTCACCGCCGTGAGCACGTCGGCCGGCTCCGCCGAGCAGCCCGCCGCAGCGACCGGCTGCACGGGGTCCGCGGCGGGCAGCTCCGCCACGGCCGGCTCGACGGACAGCGCGTGCGACACCGCGGCGGCCGGACCGGCGGCCGCGCTCCGAGCCACCGCCGACTCCTCCGCCGCCGCGTGCGACGTGCCCGCGGCCACGGAGACGACGACGTCCGACGCGACGACCGCCGTCGGCACCGGCACCCGGGCCACGACCTCCCTCGCCGCCCCCGAGACCGCGCCGAGCACGCCCACCACGGCTGCGACCGGGGCGAGCACCACCACCACCGCCGCGCCGGCACCCTCGCCGGTCACCCCTCATGCTCCCGTGCCGGCGCTGCCGCTCACGGTTCCCTCGCCGGCCGCTGTCGGCGCAGCCGGGTGCCCCACCCAGGGCCCCGGCCAGACCATGCACCGCACCGGTGCCGGTTCTTCCGCCGCCGTCCTGACGACCGCGGCAGCTCCCTGGCCTGCGGCCGACGACGCCGCTCCCACGGAGCCGGTGGTGGGGTCGCCCACCACCACGGCGACCGACCCCACCACCCGGCCGGACTGACGCCGCCGCTCGCGGCCTGCGCCCGTCCCCGGGTGTGCCACGGGGGGCACATCACCGACCCAGTGCAGCCGCCCCGCGCAAATCCTCCACGTCACCCAGCGCGTCACGTCATACCCACGATGACGCGCGCCCTCACAAAGGATTCGAACGATGAGACGATCCGTGCGCAACGGACTCGCGATCGCCGGTATGGCCGGCGGTCTGTTCTTCCTCGGCCAGGCCGCGGCCGGTGCCGTCGAAGGCGAGTCGCCTTCCGACGGCAGCACCACCACCACCGAGTCGTACGCGGACTCGGGCAACGCCGATGCCACGAGCTACAACGACGGCAGCGCCTCCTCGGGCCGCAGCACCACCGAGGGCGGCTCTGTCGACAACGACGCGGACATCCAGGCCAGGCCCGGCAACGCGTCGGCCACCAGCAACACCGGGAACAACTACGCCAGCAACGACGACGGCGGCGGCGACTCCCTCCAGACCACCCAGAACGGTGGGAGCGGGAGCGGCGGCGAGGCGAGCATCGAGACCGGCAACGCCTCGAGCAACGCGACCGCCGGCGGCGGCACGGTGAGCGCCAGCGCCAACCCGACCACCGAGAACAACACCGCCGGCGGCAACAGCGTCGCCAACGCCGGCAACATCAACTCCGCCACAGGCGCCAGCAGCGGCTCGGCCGCAGCCGGCGGCGGCAGCAGCAGCAGCAGCGGCGGCAGCGGGAGCTCGACCAGCACGACGAACGAGGCGACCAGCGGCAACGCCTACGCCGGCAGCGACAACGACGCGAGCGCGAACTCCGGTAACACCACCACCACCGGCGGGACCGTGACCAACAACGCCAACATCACCGCCGGCGGCGGCAACGCGAACGCCAACGCCAACACCGGCTACAACGTCGCGAACCCCAACTGCACCTCGTACTGCTACGCGTGGATCAGCACCGGCAACGCGAGCGCCTCGGCGAACGCGGGTGGCGGCACGGTCACCAACAGCGGCAACCCGTACACCGAGAACAACACCGCGGGCGGCAACAGCGTCGCCAACGGCGGCAACATCAACTCCGGCACCGGCGCCATGACCGGCAACGCGGGCGCAGGCTCGGGGGTCGGCGGCAGCTCCGGGGGCTCCGGGGGCTCCGGCGGCTCGGGCGGCAACGTCGGCGTCTGCAACTGCGGCATCGGCGGGAACAACAACAACACCGGCGGCAACACCGCTGGCGGCAACGGCGGGAACATCGGCGGTGGCTCCGGCGGGATGGTCGGTGGCGGCTCCGGCGGGACCTCCGGTGGCGGGCACGGCGGCGTCGGCGTCTGCAACTGCAGCATCGGCGGGAACAACAACAACACCGGCGGCAACACCGCCGGCGGCAACGGCGAGAACACCGGCCAGTGCGGTTGCCCGTCCGCCCACGCGCCGCAGCACCAGGCGCCCGCCAAGGCGATGCCCGTGACCCACGTCGCCAAGGCCGCCATGGTGCACGTCGCCCAGGCCCCTGCCCACCGGGCGCCGGCCTCCGCCGGCAAGTCCGGCGAGCTCGCCTACACCGGCGCCGAGGTCTCCCTTCCGCTGTCGCTGGGCCTGGTGGCCCTGACGGCGGGCCTGGGCCTGGGTGTCGCCGCCCGCCGTCGGTCCGAGGCGCAGGCGGTCTGATCCACCGGCCCGCCGCCCCGGAGCACTCAGGGCGGCGGGCCGGTTCCACCGAAGGCCGTCGCCTGCCGGGTCCGCCCGGCAGGCGACGTCCGTCGTGGCCCCACCCGATCCGGCACCGACAGGGGACCGCCGTGAGCACCGCAGTGCGCCGGGACGACGACCGCACCACCGCGGGGCCGACCCCGCCGCGCCACAGCCGCGGGGACCGGGTGCGCACCGTGCTCCGCGGTCTCAGCCAGACCCTGATCACCGTCGGGCTGATCGCGCTGCTGTTCGTCGTCTACCAGCTCTGGGTCACCGACCTGCTCGCCGCCCGCGCACAGGACCAGCTCACCGAGCAGGTGCGCGAGGAGTGGGCCGACGCGCCGACGACCACCCGGGCGTAGGAGGTGCCCAGCCGTGGGA
>NZ_POQU01000008.1 GCF_002938425.1 Blastococcus atacamensis
GCCGGGGGCCGGGAGGATGGGCGCATGCAGCCACCCCTCGGGCTCCTCCTGGACGTCGACGGGCCGGTGGTGAGCCCGGCCACGCGCACGGTGGCGCAGGCGCTGCTGGCCGACCTGGCGGCCCTCCTCGACGCCGGCGTGCCGGTGGTCCTCAACACCGGTCGCTCGGTCGCCTTCACCCGTGAGCACGTGCTGGAGCCCCTCGTCGCCACCGGGCTGACGGAGGCGGCCAGGTTGCATGCGGTGTGCGAGAAGGGTGGCGCGTGGACGACGGCCCGTCCCGACCGTGTCGACGACGCCCGCACCGACCTCTCGCTGCGGGTGCCGGACGTGTGCCACTCCCTGCTCGCCGAGCTCGCACGGAGCTATGGCGACGCGCTGTTCGTCGACCACACGAAGCAGGTCATGGCCACGGTCGAGGCGCGCAGCGACGTGCCGCTGGCCCGCTACCGGGGGCGGCAGCGGGCCTTCGACGCGGAGCTGCTCGCGGGGCTCACCGCCGCCGGCCTCGGCGTGCGGCTGGGCGACGAGCGGTTCCCTGACCGCGACGGCCGCACGCCGTGGCGGATCGATCCGTCGGTCATCGCCACGGACGTCGAGGCGAGCACCTCGGGCAAGGCCCTCGGTGCCCGGCGGGCGCTGGAGCTCCTGGCGGACGACGGGCCGCTGCCGCACACCTGGCACACGGTCGGGGACTCCCGCTCCGACTACGCGATGGCCGATCACCTGCTCGAGCAGGGCTACGCCGTCACCCACGTCGACGTCGGGCCGCTGCCGCCCCTCGTCGATCGCCCCTACGCCGTTCTCACTGTGCCGGGGCTGGCCGACGAGCAGGCGGGTGCCGCGCACCTGCGCGCGGTGTTGGACCGGATCTTGGGCTGACGAGGCGCCCGGCTCCTGGGTGCGGAGCCGGGCACCCTCGCCCGCTAGAGGTACTGGCCGGTGTTCGTGGCCGTGTCGATGGCGCGGCCGGACTCGTTGCCCTTGCCGCTGATGAGCGTGCGGATGTAGACGATCCGCTCGCCCTTCTTGCCCGAGATCCGCGCCCAGTCGTCGGGGTTGGTCGTGTTGGGCAGGTCCTCGTTCTCCTTGAACTCGTCCACGCAGGCCTGCATCAGGTGGCCGACCCGCAGACCCGACGTCCCGGTCTCCAGGTGCTCCTTGATGGCCATCTTCTTGCCGCGGTCGACGATGTTCTGCAGCATCGCGCCGGAGTTGAAGTCCTTGAAGTACAGGACTTCTTTGTCACCGTTGGCGTAGGTGACCTCGAGGAAGCGGTTCTCCTCGCTCTCGGTGTACATGCGCTCGACGGTGCGCTGGATCATCCCGGCGATCGTGGCCTCGCGGCTGCCGCCGTGCTCGGCCAGGTCGTCAGGGTTGATCGGCAGCGACGTCTTCAGGTACTTGCTGAAGATGTCGCGCGCCGCCTCGGCGTCCGGTCGCTCGATCTTGATCTTCACGTCGAGCCGGCCGGGCCGCAGGATCGCCGGGTCGATCATGTCCTCGCGGTTGGAGGCGCCGATGACGATGACGTTCTCCAGGCCCTCGACGCCGTCGATCTCGCTGAGCAGCTGCGGGACGATCGTCGACTCGACGTCGGAGGAGACACCCGACCCGCGGGTGCGGAAGATCGAGTCCATCTCGTCGAAGAACACGATGACCGGCGTGCCCTCGCTGGCCTTCTCGCGAGCCCGCTGGAACACCAGCCGGATGTGCCGCTCGGTCTCCCCCACGTACTTGTTGAGCAGCTCCGGGCCCTTGATGTTGAGGAAGTAGGACTTCCCCTGGCTCGTGTCTCCATCACCCTTGGCGGCGGCGACCTTCTTGGCCAGTGAGTTCGCGACCGCCTTGGCGATCAGCGTCTTGCCGCAGCCGGGCGGGCCGTACAGCAGGATGCCCTTGGGCGGCCGCAGCTCGTAGGTGCGGAACAGATCGGCGTGCAGGAACGGCAGCTCGACGGCGTCACGGATCTGCTCGATCTGCCGGGACAGGCCACCGATGTCCTCGTAGTCGATGTCGGGGACCTCTTCGAGGACGAGCTCCTCGACCTCGCTCTTGGGGATCCGCTCGTACACGTAGCCCGAGCGGCTCTCCAGCAGCAGCGAGTCGCCGACGCGCAGCGGCTGGTCGGCCAGCGAGTCGGCGAGGTAGACCACGCGCTCCTCGTCGGTGTGCCCGATCACCAGCGCGCGCCGGGTGACGCCGTCGATCGGCTCGAGCAGCTCCTTCAGCATGACGACGTCGCCCTGGCGCTCGAAGGACCGCGCCTCGACGACGTTCATCGCCTCGTTGAGCATGACCTCCTGGCCGACGCGCAGCTCCGCCACCTCGACGTTCGGGGAGACCGAGACCCGCAGCTTGCGACCACCGGTGAACACGTCGACGGTGCCGTCGTCGTACCGGGTCAGGAAGACGCCGTAGCCCGACGGCGGCTGGCCGAGCCGGTCGACCTCCTCCTTGAGGTTCACCAGCTGCTCGCGGGCCTCCCGCAGCGTGCTGGCGAGCTTGTCGTTGCGTTCGGAGAGGAAGGCTGCCCGCCCTTCGGCCTCGCCGATCCGCTCCTCCAGCGCGCGCACCTGGCGCGGGCTGTCGGCCACCTTGCGGCGGAGCAGACCGATCTCTTCCTCGAGGTAGGAGATCTGAGTGAGCAGCGCAGCGACGTCGCGCTCGCGCCGCGCGTTCGTCTCGTCAGGACCCAGGCCCATCGCGCACCTCCGCAGTGTCGGGGGAGCCAGGACGCAAATCTATACACGCGCGCCGACACTTCGCCGTCGCCTCGCCAAGGCCGGTACGGGGTGCTAGTGCGGTGTCGTGCGCGCGGCCGCGGCCACCCCCTGGGCCCCCGCCGAGCCCAGGAAGGGGAAACGGTGGACCTTCTTCAGTGCTTCTGGGCGCGTCGCTGTCGGATCGGGGCGACGGCGCCCTCGGCCAGGCGGCGAGCGGTCACCAGGAACGCCGTGTGGGCCACCATCCGGTGCTCGGGACGCACCGCGAGGCCCACGGCGTGCCACGGGCGCAGCAGCGACTCCCAGGCGTAGGGCTCAGTCCAGACGCCCTGCGCGCGCAGCGCCTCCACGTAGGTCGACAGCTGGGTCACCGTGGCGACGTAGCCGACCAGCACCCCGCCGGGACGCAGCGCCGCGGCGACCGTGGGCAGCACCGCCCACGGCTCGAGCATGTCCAGGACGACGCGGTCGACGACCTCCTCGGCCGGGTGGTCGGCCAGGTCGCCCAGCCGCAGTTTCCAGTTGTCCGGGACCTCGCCGAAGAACGCCCCGACGTTGCCGCGGGCGACGTCGAGGAAGTCCTCGCGCCGCTCGTAGCTGGTGAGCGAGCCTTCCGAGCCGACGGCCCGGAGCAGCGAGCAGCTGAGGGCACCCGAGCCGGCGCCTGCCTCGAGCACCCGCATGCCGGGACCGACGTCGCCGAAGCCGACGATCTGGGCGGCGTCCTTGGGGTAGATGACCTGCGCGCCGCGCGGCATCGAGAGCACGTAGTCGGCCAGCAGCGGGCGCAGCGCCAGGTAGCCGGTGTTCGCCGTCGAGTGGACGACGGAGCCCTCGGGGGCACCGATGAGGTCGTCGTGCTCGATGGCCCCGCGGTGGGTGTGGAACTGCTTGCCCGGCGTCAGGACCACGGTGTGGTGACGGCCCTTGGGATCGGTGAGCTGCACCCGGTCACCGGCCACGAACGCGCCCTCGACCGCGGAAGGACCCTCCTGCCCCCCACCGCTCGCAAGCTCGCGGCGGGCCCCTGCAGAAGGGCCGTCGATCGCACTGCTGACTTCGATGTCGGGCTCGGGCTGTGTGTCCACGGGCGGTCAGCGTACGGACGGCGCGGGTGTGACCCGGAACGCCGATGCGGCGCGGACACTCGGAAGTGTCGGAGGGGCGACCTAGCCTCGGGTGCATGACGGCGATGGTGCACACCGACCCCCAGGCCGACGCGTCCGCTGCAGTGGTCGCGCCGCCGGTCGAGCAGGCGGCTGCGCCGCGTCGCCCGTCGCTGTCCCCCAGCCGGGCGGCAGACTTCAAGACCTGTCCGCTGCTGTACCGATTCCGTACCATCGACCGGCTGCCCGAGCGCAAGAGTCTCGCCGCCGTGCGCGGCACGCTGGTGCACTCGGTCCTGGAGCGGCTCTACGACCTGCCACCCGCCCGGCGCACGCCCGAGGGTGCGCTGGAGCTGCTGGAGCCGGCCTGGGCCGAGCTGCGCGAGGAGCCGGGGATCGCCGAGCTGTTCGAGACGGCCGACGAAGCCGGTGCCGAGACCGACGTGAACGCGCCCGAGTCGGTGGAGGCGTGGCTGGCCTCGGCGGGGAAGCTCGTCGAGCGCTACTTCACGCTGGAGGACCCCCGCCGCATCCAGCCCGAGGGGCGCGAGGAGCTGGTCGAGGTCACGCTGCCCGACGGGCTGCTGCTGCGCGGCTACGTCGACCGGCTCGACGTCGCTCCGAACGGCGCGCTCCGGGTGGTTGATTACAAGACCGGCTCGATGCCGCGGGAGGCGTTCGAGTCCAAGGCGCTGTTCCAGATGAAGTTCTACGCGCTGGTGCTCTGGCGCACCCGCGGCGTGGTGGCCGCCCAGCTCAAGCTCATCTACCTCGGCGACGGCGACGCGCTCACCTACGCCCCGGACGAGCAGGAGCTCCTCCGCTTCGAGCGGACGCTGCTGGCCATCTGGTCGGCGATCGAGCGGGCGGTCGCCACCGGGGAGTTCCGGCCCAACAAGAGCCGGCTGTGCGGCTGGTGCGACCACCAGGCGGTCTGCCCCGCGTTCGGGGGCACTCCCCCGCCCTTCCCCGCCGACGCCGCCGCCGCGGCCGGCTGGCGGACGACCCTGCCGGTCACGCCCGTCTGACATCCGAGCGGGTCAGCGGGTCAGGCTCACGACCACGAACCCGATCCCGACGATCACCAGGAAGGCGCCGCCGAGCCGCTGGAGCCGGCGGTGCTCCGCGGGCGGGACGTCGTGCATGCTGTGCCGCTGGTAGAGCGAGAACCTCGTGCGATCCATCTTGCCCAATACGCCTGCGCCGCCGAGCAGCACGGCACCGATGCCGACGATCACGAGCACCACGTCCATGGCGCCGGACGCTAGTGACGTGGCGATCGCTCGGCGGCCGATCACGCCCTCGGTCACCCGACCGGGTTGCCGAGCTCCTCCCCGGCCCCCGCCGGAGGCCGCGCCCGCTCTCGCGGGCTCATCGGCCGGCCGGACCCGCGGCCGGCAGGGGCTACCGCCGGCGGGTTCAGCGGTCGGCGGGCTCCACCGCCGGGCCACCGGCCAGCACCTCGATCAGCGCCTCGGCGTCCGTACCGAGCAGTGTGTCGACCAGCGTGAGCCCGGGCGCGGGCGGCACCGGCTGCAGCGCGGGCACACCGAGGACCGCCATCCCCGCCGCCAGCCCGGAGGTCACCCCGACCAGCGAGTCCTCGACGACCACGCAGGACGCCGCGTCCACGCCGAGCGCGGCGGCCGCCTGCAGGTAGGGCGCGGGGTCGGGCTTGCGCGCGGGCACCTCGTCGCCGCAGACGGTCAGGTCGAACGGGTCGGCCCCCAGATCGGCGGTGATGCTGCCCAGCACGATGTCGGCGAGGCGGCGCGGCGTCGTCGTCACCAGGGCGGTGCTCAGCCCCGCGTCGCGCACCGACTCCAGCAGCTCGCGGGCGCCCGGCCGCCACGGGATGCCGGTGGACATCAGCTCACCGGCCCGGTCCTCGACCCAGCGGGCGTCGGCCAGCAGCTGCTCCTCGGTGCGCTCGACGTCCAGATCGGCGTAGAGCACCTCCATGGAGCGGCGCATGGACGTCCCGACCGTCGCCGCGCGCGCCTCGGGCGACATGACGCCGCCGAGGGAGTCCGCGAGCTCGAACATCGCCTCGCCCCAGTACTCCTCGGTCTGGACGAGGGTGCCGTCCATGTCGAACAGGACGGCGGCAAGGGTGCGCGGCATGGGAGAGCAGTCTTCCTCGGCTACTGGTTTCCCGGGCGCGGATCGCAAGAGGCCGGGTCGGTCTTCGGCGCATGGCCTGGGCCCGAGTCTCCCAGCCGGTGCCGGACGGGCGGGCGGAACCCCCGGCGGGCCGGTCGGGACAGGCGGCCGGCCGGCGTCGTCGGACTCCCTCTCGGAGGGAGGTACCTCGACAAGGCGCAGCTCAGGGGTCCAGCTGGCGCCGGCGGCTCAGCCCCACGCGGGACGTCGCCTCCCCGCGGGCGATGGCGCACACGCTGGCCCCGTACTTCGTCGCGGGTGGCTCCGCCGCCGTCCTGGCCGCAGCCCGTGGGACCGATGAGGTCGGTCGCCGCTGGTCCGTCGCCGGAGCCGGTGTGCTGGCCCTCACGGTGGGCACCGCCCTGTTCCGCTGGGGCGTCCGCCTGCCGCGCGTCGTCCTGGGCGGCCTGGTCACCGTGGGCTCGTCGCTGATCAGCCTCGTCGTGCTGCCAGCCCCGACGCGGCCACCGACGTCGGTCGCCCACATGGCCACCACGGTCGCGGGCACCTCGGCGGCGCTGCTCCTCCTCGGCGATGCGCCGGCGATCCACGCGGTCGCGCTGGCCGTCGTCGTCGTCACCCTCGCCTCGGTCACCCGCACCCTGGTCCTGCGCGCCTCCGACGCCGGATCGGACGCGCTCACGGGCCTGGCGAACCGGCGCGGGTTCGACGAGGCACTCGACGAGCGCACGAGGAACGGGACGACGCTGTCGGCCGCCCTGCTGGACCTCGACCACTTCAAGCAGATCAACGACACCGACGGGCACGAGGCCGGCGACCGGCTGCTGCGACGGGTCGCCGACAGCTGGCGGCAGGCGCTGCCTGCGGGAGCCCTGCCGGCGCGGCACGGCGGGGACGAGTGAGCCGTGCTGATGCCCGGGGTCTCCGGTCCCGAGGCACTGGCCCTGGCGCGCCGCCTCTGCGGCCTCGTCCCCGACGTGAGCGTGTCGGTCGGTGTCACCGAGCGCCGGGCCGGCGACACCGCCGCGCGGCTCATGCGGCGCGCCGACCTGACGCTCCACCAGGGCAAGGTCGACGGCCGCGGCGCCGCCGCCCTGCACACCGAGACCGCCACCGCCTGAGCCGGTCCCCGGTGACGCACTGGAACGGCCCTCGTGCAGGGACCCACGGCGAGCGGAGCGAGCCGTGGGGGGCACGAGGGCCCTTCTATTCGTTCTCGGTGCGGTAGCCCAGGTTCGGCGACAGCCACTTCTCCGCCTCGTCGACCGTCCAGCCCTTGCGGCGGGCGTAGTCCTCGACCTGGTCGCGACCGACCCGGCCGAGCACGAAGTACCGCGACTCCGGGTGTGAGAAGTAGAAGCCGCTGACCGCGGCACCCGGCCACATCGCCAGGTTCTCGGTCAGCTCGATGCCGGCGGTGGCCTCGACGTCGAGCAGGTCCCAGATGGTCCGCTTCTCGGTGTGCTCCGGGCACGCGGGGTAGCCGGGAGCCGGGCGGATGCCCTGGTACTTCTCGGCGATGAGCTCCTGGTTGTCGCGTGTCTCGTCCGGTGCGTAGCCCCAGAACTCCTTGCGCACCCGCTCGTGCAGCCGCTCGGCGAACGCCTCGGCCAGCCGGTCGGCCAGCGCCTCCAGCATGATCGCGCTGTAGTCGTCGAGCTCCTTCTTGAACGCCTTCACGCGCTCGGCCGACCCCAGCCCCGCGGTGACGGCGAACGCGCCGACGTAATCGGCCAGCCCGGTCCCCTTCGGGGCCACGAAGTCCGCCAGCGACTTGCGCGGTGAACCGTCACGGCCCTCCGTCTGCTGCCGCAGCTGGTGCAGCGTGGTGCGGACCTCCGCGCGCGACTCGTCGGTGTAGACCTCGATGTCGTCGCTGCCCACCTGGTTGGCCGGGAAGAGGCCGAAGACGCCGCTGGCCCGGAGCCACTTCTCCTCGACGATCCGGTCCAGCATCTGCTGCGCGTCCTCGTACAGCCGGCGCGCGGCCTCGCCGGTCGTGGGGTTGTGCAGGATGTCGGGGAACCGTCCGCGCATCTCCCACGCGCTGAAGAACGGCTGCCAGTCGATGTAGTCGCGCAGCTCCGCGAGCGGGTAGTCGTGGAAGTGCCGCACGAACTGGGTGGCCTCCCCGAGGGCGCAGGCCGGACCGTCGCACACGTCCTTGGCCTGCTGCAGCAGCATCCGCGGCCGCGGCGGCGTGTAGCCGGTCCAGTCGATCGGGGTCGCGGCGGCCCGGGCGGCCGCGATCGGCAGCAGCTTGCGGGTGTCCTGGCGCGCCGCGTGCCGCTCGCGCAGGGTGTCGTAGTCGCGGTCGGTCTCGGCCAGCAGCGTCGGGCGCTGCTCGTCGGACAGCAGCGCGGCGACCACCGGCACCGACCGGGACGCGTCCTTCACCCAGATGACGGGACCGTGGTACTTCTTGTCGATCTTGACGGCGGTGTGCGCGCGCGACGTCGTCGCCCCGCCGATGAGGAGCGGGATCTCGAAGCCCTGCCGCTCCATCTCCGAGGCGAGGGTGACCATCTCGTCCAGCGACGGGGTGATCAGCCCGGAGAGGCCGATGATGTCGGCGCCCTCCTCCTTGGCGGCGTCCAGGATCTTCTGCGGCGGCACCATGACGCCGAGGTCCACGACGTCGTAGTTGTTGCACTGCAGGACGACGCCGACGATGTTCTTGCCGATGTCGTGGACGTCGCCCTTGGCCGTCGCCATGAGGACCTTGCCGTTGCTGCGCTCGGCGTCGCCGGGCTGCTTCTCCGCCTCGATGAACGGGATCAGGTACGCGACGGCCTTCTTCATGACCCGTGCGGACTTCACCACCTGCGGCAGGAACATCTTGCCGGCGCCGAACAGGTCGCCGACGACGTTCATGCCGTCCATCAGCGGGCCCTCGATGACCTCGATGGGCCGCCCGCCACGGTCGGCGATCTCCTGGCGCAGCTCCTCGGTGTCGTCCTCGACGTGCGCGTCGATGCCCTTCACCAGCGCGTGGGTGATCCGCTCGCCCACGGGCAGCGAGCGCCACTCCTCGGTGGCGACCTCCTTGACCGAGCCGTCACCGGCGTAGTCCCCGGCGATCTCGAGCAGCCGCTCGGTGCTGTCCGGGCGGCGGTTGAGGATCACGTCCTCGATCCGCTCGCGCAGCAGCTCCGGCACCTCGCTGTAGACCTCGAGCTGGCCGGCGTTGACGATCGCCATGTCCAGGCCTGCGGCGATGGCGTGGTACAGGAAGACGGAGTGGATCGCCTCGCGGACGGGGTTGTTGCCGCGGAAGGAGAACGAGACGTTCGAGACACCGCCGGACACCAGCGCGCCAGGCAGGTTCTCCTTGATCCAGCGGGTCGCCTCGATGAAGTCCAGCCCGTAGTTGGCGTGCTCCTCGATGCCCGTCGCGACGGCGAAGATGTTCGGGTCGAAGATGATGTCCTCGGCGGGGAAGCCGACCTGCTCGACGAGGATGTCGTAGGCCCGGCGGCTGATCTGGGTGCGGCGCTCGAAGGTGTCGCCCTGGCCGTCCTCGTCGAAGGCCATGACGACGATCGCGGCGCCGTACTTGCGGCACAGCCGCGCGTGGTGGACGAACTTCTCCTCGCCCTCCTTGAGGGAGATGGAGTTGACGATCGCCTTGCCCTGGATGTTCTTGAGGCCGGCCTCCATGACCTCCCACTTGGAGGAGTCGACCATCACGGGCACGCGGGAGATGTCGGGCTCGGCGGCGATCAGCTTGGTGAAGCGGTCCATCGCCTCGACGCCGTCGATCATCCCCTCGTCCATGTTGACGTCGATGACCTGCGCGCCGGCCTCCACCTGCTGCCGCGCCACGGTGAGGGCGGTCGCGTAGTCCCCGGCCTTGATCAGGTTCCGGAAGCGCGCCGAGCCGGTGATGTTGGTGCGCTCGCCGACGTTGACGAACAGCGACTCCTCGGTGACCGTCAGCGGCTCGAGCCCCGACAGCCGCAGCGCCGGCCTGACCTCCACCGGGGTGCGGGGAGCCCGGCCCTCGACGGCCCGCGCGATCGCCGCGATGTGCGCCGGCGTGGTGCCGCAGCAGCCGCCCACCAGGTTGACGAAGCCGCTCTCGGCGAACTCGGCGAGGATGGCGGCCGTCTCCTCCGGCGCCTCGTCGTACTCACCGAAGGCGTTGGGCAGTCCGGCGTTGGGATAGCAGGAGACGAACGTGTCGGCGACGCGCGAGATCTCGGCGATGTAGGGGCGCATCTCCTTGGCCCCGAGCGCGCAGTTGAGCCCCACCAGCAGCGGGTGCACGTGCCGCACGGAGTGCCAGAAGGCTTCGGTCACCTGCCCGGACAGCGTGCGTCCGGAGGCGTCGGTGATCGTGCCGGAGATGAGGACCGGCCAGCGGCGGCCACGCTCCTCGAACAATGTCTCCAGGGCGAAGATCGCCGCCTTGGCGTTGAGGGTGTCGAAGATCGTCTCGACCAGCAGTGCGTCCGAGCCGCCGTCGACCAGCCCGTTGGCCTGCTCCAGGTAGGCGGCCACCAGCTGGTCGTAGGTGACGTTGCGGGCGCCGGGGTCGTTGACGTCCGGGGAGATCGACGCCGTCCGGCTGGTGGGGCCGATCGCCCCGACGACGTAGCGCGGCTTGTCCGGCGTCCGGGCCGTGGCAGCGTCCGCCTCGGCGCGGGCCAGGCGGGCCGAGGCCACGTTCAGCTCGTAGGCCAGCTCCTCCATGCCGTAGTCGGACAGCGAGATCGACGTCGCGTTGAAGGTGTTGGTCTCGATGAGGTCGGCGCCGGCGTCGAGGTACTCGCGGTGGATGCCGGCGATGATCGCCGGCTGGGTGAGGCTCAGCAGGTCGTTGTTGCCCTGGACCTCGCTCGGCCAGCCGGCGAACCGCTCGCCGCGGTAACCGGCCTCGTCGGGGCGGTTCCGCTGGATCGCCGTCCCCATGGCGCCGTCGAGGACCAGGATGCGCTGCTGCAGCGCGGCGGTGAGCGCCTCGGTGGCGTCGGGCCGGAGGGCGGAAGAATCGGACACGGCAGATCCCCAAGGGCAATCTCGATGGGCGTGCGGGCTGCGTCCCGGGTGTGGGCGCTCCGTCACCCCGGCGGGCTGGCCCAGGCCTGGGCGTCCCCGATGTCGCGACCATGGTCTCATCCCGGCGCCCGCGAGCCCAGCAGCCCCGGTGCCCGGGGGGTATGGCGCACCGGCCGGCCGGGGGCGGCGACGGATCGACGTAGGCTGACAGGGGTGACCGACCCGATGTCCAGTGCTGATGACCTGCCGCAGCTCACCGACCCGGTGGTCGTCGTCGCCTTCGAGGGCTGGAACGACGCCGGTGACGCCGCGACGGGCGCCATCGAGCACCTGGAGCTGATCTGGGACGCCAAGCCGCTCGCCGCCCTGGACCCCGAGGACTACTACGACTTCCAGGTCAACCGCCCCACCGTCTCGCTGGTGGGCGGGGTCAGCCGCCGCATCGAGTGGCCGACCACCCGCATCTCGGTGGCCCGCCCGGAGGGGCTGGACCGCGACGTCGTCCTCATCCGCGGCATCGAGCCGAACATGCGCTGGCGCGGCTTCTGCGAGGAGCTCCTCGAGATCCTGCACGAGCTCGACGCCGGCATCGTCGTCGCGCTCGGGGCGCTGCTGGCCGACACGCCGCACACCCGGCCCACTCCGGTGACCGGCTCGGCCTACGACACCGAGTCGGCGCGGGCCTACGGGCTGGAGACGTCGCGGTACGAGGGGCCGACCGGCATCCTCGGCGTCTTCCAGGACGCGTGCGTCCAGGCCGGGCTGCCCGCGATCAGCTTCTGGGCCGCGGTGCCGCACTACGTCTCGCAGCCGCCGTCGCCGCGGGCCACGGTCGCCCTGCTGCAGCGGCTCGAGGAGGTCCTGGAGACCACCGTGCCGCTGGGCGCCCTCCCGACCCAGGCCGACGAGTGGGTCAAGACCGTCGACGAGATGGCCAACGAGGACGAGGAGGTCGTCGAGTACGTGCGCTCCCTGGAGGAGCGGGCCACCGAGGTCGACCTCTCCCAGGCCAACGGCGACACGATCGCCCGGGAGTTCGAGCGGTACTTGCGCCGCCGCGGCGGCTCCGCCGGCGGAGCGTGAGCTCGGCCTCGTCGCAGGGGCCCGCGCGAGCGTTCGAGCGGTGGGGAGCGGCGAGGTCCTTCGGCTGGCTTTCCTGAGCTCCCCGGCTTCATGCTGGCCGCGCTCGGCGTGTTCGCGGTCTTCTTCCTCGGCGTGGTCGCCTTCATCGTGACGAGCGCCGTGCGCAGCCGGAGGGTCCTGCGGGCCGCCGGGCTCGATCCGGTGGCGGCGCACGCGCAGCTCACCGCCCGCATCGCCCAGGGTCCCCTGGCGTCGCCGATCCAGGGCCTGGAGCAGCGGCTGGCGGAGCTGGACGAGCTGCGCCGTCGTGGTCTGATCACCGCCGAGGAGCACACGGCCGCCCGGGCGGCGGCGCTCAGCGGCCCTCGCCCGACCTGAGCGGTCAGCGCTCGCCGAGCAGGGGCCGCATCTGCGCCGACGCGTCGGCGTCGAACAGCCGGTCGTGCGTCGCCAGGGCGAAGCGGTCGGTCATCCCGGAGACGTAGTCGACGACCTGGGTGAGCACCGGTGCCTCCGTGTCGCGGTAGGTCGCCGGGATCAGCTCGGGGTGCGCCAGGTGGTGATCGACCAGACGGCGGATGACGTCGACGGCGACGTGCTTCTGGCCGGCGGCGACGTCGGAGGCGTAGACGCGGGCGAACATGAAGTCGCGCAGCTCGTGCATGGCGGCCAGGGCCTCCGGGGCCATGACGACCGCCCCGGCGGCGGTGTCGGCAGCGGCCAGCGACCCCTGGACGACGGCGTCGATCATGGACCCGACCATCTCGCTGCCGGGCTGCCCGAAGACGGCCAGTGCGCGGGCGGGCAGGTCACCGGCGCGAATCACCCCGGCCCGGGCGGCGTCCAGGGCGTCGTGGGACAGGTAGCCGATCCGGTCGGCGTACCGGACGCACTCGGCCTCGCGGGTCGACGGCGGCGGGTCGATCTTCCAGCTGTGCGCGCGGATGCCGTCGCGCACCTCCCAGGTGAGGTTGAGGTTCTCGAGCACCTCGACGATCCGGACGCCCTGCGCCGCGTGGTGCCACCCGCCCTCGACGTAGGGGTCGAACGCGTCCTCGCCGATGTGGCCGAACGGTGAGTGCCCGACGTCGTGGCCCAGCGCGATGGCCTCGGCGAGGGACTCGTTGAGCCCCAGCGCCCGGGCCAGCGACCGCGCCACCTGGGTGACCTGCAGCGTGTGCGTGAGGCGGGTGACGAAGTGGTCGCCGTCGGGGTGCAGGAAGACCTGCGTCTTGTGCTTGAGGCGGCGGAAGGCCTTGGCGTGCAGGATGCGGTCGCGGTCGCGCTCGAACGCCGTCCGCAGGGAGTCCTCCGCCTCGGGGCGGGCGCGCCCCCGCGAGTCGGCCGCCCGGGTGGCGGCGGGCGCCAGCTGCTCCTCGGCCCGCTCCCGCGCGGCCCGATCGGTCAGCCGGAACGGGCCGGCGGGCGCACCGGTCATCCGCAGTCGCCCAGGTCCACGCCGAGCAGTGCGTCGACGGCGTCGCAGATGACCCGGGGAGCCTCCTCCTCGAGGTCCGCTCCCCCGGCCAGGGTGCGTCGGGCCCAGTCGTCGATCAGCGCGATCGCGCCCGGGCTGTCCAGGTCGTCGGTCAGCCGCTCGCGGAGCCCGTGCAGCACCGGCCCGGCCGGCGCGCCGGCATCCAGGTCGACGGCTCGCCGCCAGGTGTCCAGCCGCTCCTCGGCCTCCTGCAGCAGGGCCGGTGTCCACGCGCGGTCGGTCCGGTAGTGCCCCGACAGCAGTGCCAGGCGGATGGCCATCGGGTCCACGCCCTCGCCCCGCAGCTTGGAGACGAACACCAGGTTGCCCCGGCTCTTGCTCATCTTCTCGCCGTCGAGGCCGATCATGGCGGCGTGCACGTAGGCCCGCGCGAAGGGCTTGGTCGCGGTCAGTGCCTCGGCGTGCACGGCGGAGAACTCGTGGTGCGGGAACACCAGGTCACTGCCACCGCCCTGGACGTCGAAACCCATCCCGATGGTGTCCAGCGCGATGGTGGCGCACTCGATGTGCCAGCCCGGCCGGCCCTCGGCGCCGCGCGGCCCGGCCCAGGTGGGCTCGCCCTCCCGGCGCCCGCGCCACAGGAGTGGGTCCAGGCGGTTGCGCTTGCCCGGCCGGTCGGGGTCTCCCCCGCGCTCGGCGAAGAAGCCCAGCATCGTCGGCTCGTCGTAGCCGGACTCGCTGCCGAAGCCCGGGGCCTGCGAGACGTCGTGGTAGACGTCACCGGTGCCGTCGTCCAGCACGTAGGCCAGGCCCTCGTCCAGGAGCTGCTCGACGTGCGCGACGACGCGTGGGATCGCCTCGACCGCGCCGACGTAGTCCTCCGGCGGGAGCACCCGCAGCGCCGTCATGTCCTCGCGGAACAGCGCGGTCTCGCGCATGCCGAGCACGACCCAGTCCTCGCCGTCGCGGTCGGCCCGGTCCAGCAGCGGGTCGTCGATGTCGGTGACGTTCTGCACGTAGTGCACCGCGTGGCCGGCGTCGCGCCACAGCCGGTTGACGAGGTCGAACGCCAGGTAGGTGGCCGCGTGCCCGAGGTGCGTCGCGTCGTACGGGGTGATGCCGCAGACGTACATGCGCGCCGTGCGATCGGGCGTCGTCGCGACGATCTCGCCACGGGCGGTGTCGTAGACCTTGAGGACGGGACCGGTGCCGGGCAGGGTCGGCAGCAGCGGGGCGGGCCAGGAGAGCACGACACGAGCCTAGAGGCGAGGTCCGACGCCGTCGGGCCGCACGTCCGTGCGGGTCATCCGGTCGGAGGGGGCACGATGGAGATCGGCGAGTACCTGCCGGCCCTGCGACGCGTGGACGCCCGGTTCGCCGACGCCGCCGCGGAGGCCGTCCTGGCCCGCGGCTGGGCGGCTCCGGTGCCCGCGTGCCCGGGGTGGTCGCTGGCCGACCTGGTGTGGCACCTCGCGGAGGTCCAGCACTTCTGGGCGTGGATCGTGCGCACCCGTGCGCAGGACCCGTCGGCCTACGCGGCTCCTGCGCGGCGCGAGGACGGTGAGTTGCTCGCGTACGGAGCGGCGCGGAGCGCGGAGCTCGAGACCGCACTCGCCGGCGTCGACCCCACGGAGCACGTGTGGACCTGGGCGCCGCGCAAGGACATCGCCTTCGTGCTGCGGCGGCAGCTGCAGGAGGCGACGGTGCACACCGTCGACGTGCAGCAGCTGCTCGGCGATGTCCGCCCGATCCCGCCCGACGTCGCACTCGACGGCCTGGACGAGTGGCTCGAGGTGATGGTCCCGGGCGCGCTGCCGCAGGGTCCCCGGGAGGACGCGCAGCCGGTCGTTCTGCACGCCGTGGACGCCGACGCCGAGCGGACGCTATTCCCGGGCGCCGGGCCCCTGCCGGTCGCCACGCTGACCGGCACCGCCGGGGACCTCCTGCTGGCTGTCTGGCGGCGGCTCCCGCTGGACGCGCTCACCGTCGACGGCGACGCGGCGCAGGCGGCGGCGATGATCGACCTGGTGGACCTGGGGTAGGCCTTCGGCGCACGACGTCCTGTCGGCGGCCACAACTGGTTCGAGGCCTGCGGCCGCCCCGCCCATCGCGAGATCCGCTCCCGCAACCGCGTGATGCACCGGTGCGCGGAGCACGCTCCCGACTGACCGACGACACCTCACGGCCAGGTGACGGCGTGGCGGTCGCATTCCTCGCCGGTCTGGACGCCGACGACGCAGAGCACCAGCCCCGCCGGGTCGAGCATCTGCCAGAACGACCCCATGTCCCGGTGGCGGGTGGCACCCAGCGTCTCCAGCAGCGCCACCTCGGCCTCGACGTCGTCGCTCTCGATGTCCACGTGCCAGCGGAGCGGCGTCCACTCCCCGGTCCGCTGCACCTCGACGTGGAACCCGCCGGCGAACGAGCCGAGAGAGGCCCACTTCCCGTCGTCGGGGTCCGGCACGGGGGAGCGACCCGTGGCACACCCGCCCAGAAGTCGCGACCGGGCCGGATCCCCGCGTTCTCACGCCAGCGGGCGGCTCTCCGCGGCGAGGTAGCAGCGCGCATGCGCACGCGGGCGAGTCCGAGCCGCCGGGTCAGCGGCTCAGAAGGGCGGCCAGGGCAGCGCGGGCCAGTCGCCGCTGGGCTCGGGGTGGCGGCCGGTGCGCAGCAGGTCGGCCACCCGCCGCTGCGTGCAGCGCACCTCGGTGCGCGTGAGGTGCTCGTGCAGCTGCTCCCCGAGGTCGCCGCGAAGCTCCTCGGCGATGCGCTCCAGCACCTCGACCGCCTCGGCCGGCAGCCGCTTGCCCGCCCAGCGCCACAGCAGCGTGCGCAGCTTCGGGTCCACGGAGAAGCAGATGCCGTGGTCGACGCCGTACACGTGGCCGTCGGCCATCGGGATGATGTGGCCGCCCTTGCGGTCGGCGTTGTTGACCACCGCGTCGAAGACGGCCATCCGGCGCAGCGCGGGGTCGTCGCGCCGCACGAACTCGGCGAGGTCGACGTCCTCGTCGCCGTCCATCCAGAGCTGCACCATGCCGGGGCCGAACTGCCCCTCGCGCAGCACCGTCGGGGGCACGACCCGCCAGCCGGTGGCCTCCGAGACCAGGTACGCCGAGATCTCCCGCCCGGCCAGGGTGCCGTCGGGGAAGTCCCAGAGCGGCCGCTCTCCCGCCACCGGCTTGTAGACGCACTCGGCGGCGAGTTCGTCGGTGCGGATGGTCCCGACGAGCGTCACGTTGGAGGCGTCGAGCATCCGGCCCTCGAGGTCGATCTCGCCGTCGCGCAGCAGCGTCAGGGCCTCGGCGTCGTCGGCCGGTGAGCGCAGGTCGGGCTCGGCCGGCTGCTCGTTCATCGGGGCGCCGCCGGTCAGCGGCGGTAGCCGTTCTGCCGGGGGCACACGTGCCCGACCGGATCCAGCGGCAGCGAGCACAGCGGGCACGCGGGACGGCCGGCGGCGACGACGCGGCGGGCCCGTGCGATGAAGGCGCGGGCGGCCATCGGTGTGATGGTCACCCGGAGCGCGTCGGGGCCCTCGTCGCTGTCGGAGAGGATCGCGTCCTCCTCGATCGGCTCCTCGCCGGCGGCGACGGCCTCCACGACGACGGCCTCGGCCGACGCGTCCCAGGCCAGCCCCATGGCCGCGACCCGGAACTCCTCCTCGACCGGCGCGGTCAGCGGCTCCAGGTCGTCGACGTCGGCCTCGGGCGGGATGACCGTGTTCGCCCGGCCGCTCACTTCGTCGAGGAGCTCGTTCATCCGGTCGGCGAGCACCTGCACCTGCGTCTTCTCCAGGGCCACGCTCACGGTGCGGCCGGCGTCGTCGGAGGCCTGCAGGTAGAACGTCCGGTCCCCTGGCTGGCCCACCGTCCCCGCGACGAAGCGGGTGGGGCGTTCGAAGAGATGGACCTGGCGTGGCACGCGCCCCACGTTACGCGGGAGCGGTGTCGCCCCGCCGTCCGCGACGCGGTCCGAAAGCCGACGTCAGGCCGGTGCCCCGGCGCCGCCGCCCACCACGGCGTCGGAGGAGGCCTTGCGACGGCGTCCCTTGCGGGTAGTGCGGATCAGGGCCGAGACGTCGCCGCCGGCGTCGTTGATCCGCGCCACGAACGGCCGGGTGTCGGTGTAGGTCACCACCGAGATCGACGCGGGGTCGACGACGATGCGCTGGAACTGGTCGAGGTGCAGGCCCAGCGCGTCGGCGAGGATCGCCTTGATGACGTCGCCGTGGCTGCAGGCGAGCCACACCGCGTCGGGGCCCAGGCGC
This sequence comes from Blastococcus atacamensis, assembly GCF_002938425.1. Lineage (GTDB taxonomy): Bacteria > Actinomycetota > Actinomycetes > Mycobacteriales > Geodermatophilaceae > Blastococcus > Blastococcus atacamensis. The sequence goes on from NZ_POQU01000008.1 coordinate 17,746, forward strand.
GCGTTCCACTCGCGGACGGCGGCCACCGCCCGTGCCTGGGTCTGCGCCAACCCCTCGCCGTCGGGACCGGGGAACACGGCAGCGGAGGGGTGCTGCTGCACGACCTTCCACAGTGGCTCCTTGGCCAGCTCCTTGATGGCGCGGCCGGTCCAGTCGCCGTAGCGGGCCTCGCCGAGCCGGTCGTCGGTCCGCAGCTCCAGCTCGCGGCCGGCCAGGACCGCGCCGGCGGTCTGCCGGCAGCGCTCCAGCGGGCTGCTGACGACGGCCGCGAGCGGGACCTTCGCCAGCCGCTCCCCCACCGCCTGCACCTGCGCCTGGCCGGTCTCGTCGAGCTGCACGCCCGGTGTCCACCCGGCGAGCACCCCGCCGGCGTTGGCGGTCGTGCGGCCGTGGCGCAGAAGGATGACCGTCGTCATCGGGCTCGCCTCATCGACCGGCCGGCGAGCAGGGGCCCGACGCGAGCGTGCGAGCGGTGGGGGGCTCGGGGGTCCTTGTGCACGCCGTGGAGCCTAGTGACCGCGCCTGGGAGTTCCGGCCGCTCAGGAGGCGTCGAAGACCTCGCGCAGCCGCGCGGCGAACGCCTCCGGCTTCCCGGGCTGCCCGAACTCCGGTCCGAGGAAGCCGCCGTGGCCACCGGGGAAGACGACCGGCTCCTGCCCGAGCGCCCGGGCGACCGCGACCGACGTGCGGCCGGTCAGCAGCTCCGCCGACTCCTCGCCGACGGCGACCACGATCCGCGTCGGAGCGGCGGCGAGGGCGGCGACGTCGGGCCGGTAGGCGGTCACCGGGTTCGAGGCGCCCGAGAGCAGCGGGTCCTCGCGCGCGCCGTCGTCGTCCGCCGGCAGGCCGAAGGCGGCGGGGTCCGGCAGCCGGACCCCGAAGTCCTCGGGGAACTCGCCGGTCCAGGAGGTGAGCGCGAGAAAGGCGGCCATGCCGTGGCCCCAGCCCTTCTCGCGGTAGGCGGCCTGGACGGCGCGCTCGGCGGCGACGGCCCGGTCGGCGTCGGGGAGCAGCGTGATCAGCGGGGGTTCGTGGGCCACGACCGTGGTCACGTCCCCGGGGTGCGCGGCCACGAGCGCCAGCGCCGTCACCGCTCCACCGCTGCTGGCGAACATCTCCACCGGTCCGCCGATGACCTCGATGATGCGGTGCACGTCGTCGGCGTTCTGCTCCGGCGTGTGCTCGCTCCGGCCGTCCTTCCGCGTGCTGCGGTCCATGCCGCGCGGGTCGTAGGTGACGACGGTGCGGTCGGCCAGGTATCCCGCCAGCGTGCCGAAGCCGCCGGCGCCCATGGGCGCTCCGACGAGGAACAACGGGGGCCGGCCGTCGGCCGGCGGCAGCGAACCGTGGACGTCGTAGGCGAGCGTGGCCTCGGAGAGCTCGAGCATGGTCATGCGGGGCAGACCGTTTCGGCGCCCGGAACTCATCGGCGGGGCTCAGGCGCCGGCCGCGGGGTCCAGCACGCCGGAGAACACCAGGCCGAGGATGAGCAGGCCGAGCAGGATCCGGTAGACGACGAACGGCGTGAAGCTGCCGCGGTCGAGGTAGCGCAGCAGCCAGGCGATGACGGTGAGCCCCACGCCGAAGGCCAGCACGGTGGCGAGGATCGTCGGCCCCCAGGAGACCGGCGTGCCGCCGTCCTGGTCACCGCCGAGCTCCTCGTAGACCTGGTAGAAGCCCGAGGCCAGGACGGCGGGGACGGCGAGCAGGAACGAGTACCGCGCGGCCGCGGCCCGCGAGTAGCCGAGGAAGAGCCCGGCGGTGATCGTGCCGCCGGAACGCGAGACGCCCGGGATGAGGGCCATCGCCTGGGCGAAGCCGTAGCCGATGCCGTGCGGCACGGTGAGCTGGTCGAGCTCGCGCTGCTTGGCCCCGATCCGGTCGGCGGCGAAGAGGACCAGCGAGAAGACGATCAGCGCGGTGGCGACGATGCGCAGGTCGCGGAACGTCGTCTCGATGTCGTCCTGGAACAGCAGGCCGAGGATGCCGATCGGCAGGCTGCCGATGATGATCAGCCAGCCCATCCGGGCGTCCGGGTCGCCCTTCCGCCGGCCGCCGAGCGAGGCGATCCAGGCGGTGATGATCCGCCCGATGTCGCGCCGGAAGTACAGCAGGACGGCGGCCTCGGTGCCGATCTGGGTGATGGCGGTGAACGCCGCACCCGGGTCGCCCCAGCCGAACCCCTCGCCGACGACCCGCAGGTGGGCGCTGGAGGAGATCGGCAGGAACTCGGTGAGCCCCTGCACGATCCCGAGGACGACGGCTTCGATCCAGCCCATGTCAGCGGTCCCCGGGGAGGACGGCGGCGGCCGGACGGCGGAGGGATCGTTCGGGCACGACCCGGAACCCTAGGCGGCGGCACGCGGACCCGCGGCGCGGCACCCCGGGCGGGCCGGTCCCTGCGGGTGGACGTCGTCCGGCGACGGTAGGTTGGCCGGTCGTGGAGCAACGGGCGCTGGGTCGCAGCGGACTGGTCGTCTCCCGGCTCGCGCTGGGCACGATGACGTGGGGCGGCGACACCGACGAGGACGAGGCCGCCATGCAGCTGACGGCCTTCGTCGACGCCGGCGGCACGCTCGTCGACACCGCCGACGTCTACTGCGACGGGGAGAGCGAGCGGATCCTCGGGCACCTGCTCACCGACGTCGTCCCGCGGGCGGACGTGCTGGTCGCGACCAAGGCCGTGGGCCGCACCGGCAAGGGGCCGATGGGGCGGGGCGCGTCCCGTGGGCACCTGATCTCGGCGCTGGACGCCTCCCTGGAGCGCCTGGGCCTGGACCACGTCGATCTGTGGCAGCTGCACGCCTGGGACGAGACGACGCCGCTCGAGGAGACCCTGGCGGCCTGCGATCTCGCCGTCTCCTCCGGACGGGCCCGCTACATCGGGGTGAGCAACTACACCGGCTGGCAGACCGCGCAGGCCGCCACCTGGCAGAAGGCATGGCCGGGTCGCACGCCGGTCGTGAGCACGCAGGTCGAGTACTCGCTGCTGCAGCGCGGGGTGGAGCGCGAGGTGGTCCCCGCCGCGGAGGCGCTGGGCGTCGGCGTGCTCGCCTGGTCACCACTGGGCCGCGGCATCCTCACCGGCAAGTACCGGCACAGCACGCCGTCGGAGTCCCGGGGCGCGTCGCAGCAGTGGCAGGGCTTCATCGACGGCCTGCGGTCGGCGAAGTCCGACCGCATCGTCGAGGCGGTGATCACCGCCGCCCAGGGGCTGGGCACCACGCCGCTGGCCGTCGCCCTGGCATGGGTGCGGGACCGGCCGGGCGTCGTCGCCCCGGTGGTCGGCGCGCGCACCGCCCAGCAGCTCCAGGCGTCGCTGGACGCCGACGGCGTGCGGCTGCCCGCCGCGATCCGCACCGCCCTGGAGGACGTGTCGGCTCCGCCGTTCAGCTATCCCGAGCGCCGGTCGGACCGGTGAGCGCCGCACCCTCCTCCCCCGGCGGCGACCAGGTCTTCGCCGCCTTCTGCGCGGCCGGGCTCTGGCCGGGCCTGGGCAAGCGCGCGGCCGCGGAGCTCCCTGGCGCGGGGATCACCGGACCGGACGACGTCACCGCCGACCGGCTGACGAAGCTGCCCCGCGTCGGGCGGCAGCGCGCCGAGCGGCTGTTCTCCAGCTTCCTGGCCGCTGCGCCGACCTACGAGGTGGTGGGGCTGCTGGTCGCCGCCGGGCTGCCGGCCAAGCTGGCCGCGGGGGTCGCGGACGGCCTGGGGCCCGACGCCGCCCGCCGGCTGCGCGACGACCCCTGGGCGCTGCTCGGGCTCCCCGGTGTGACCCTGGGTGACGCCGACCGGCTGGCGATCGCCGTCCTCAAGGGCGCCGACCGGCAGGACAGCCGGCGCGGCCGGGCGATCGTCGTCCTCACCCTGCGGACGGCGACCCGCGACGGGCACACCGTGCTGCCCGCGGACCTGGTCGTCTCGGCGCTGCAGGCCGAGGGCATCAGCGACCCGGTGGCCGCGATCGTTGCTGCGGTCGACGGCGGCGAGGTGCTGGAGCACGAGCCGCCGGAGCCGGAGTTCGACGAGGACGCGGACGAGCAGCCCGAGCCGGATCCGGCGCTGCGGATGCTGTCGCTGGCCCGCTTCGGCATGGCGGAGGAGGCCGTGGCGGAGAACGTGGCCCGCCTGGCCGCCGCCGCGGAGCGGATCGCCGACCCCGCCTCCGTGCGCTCGGTGGCCAAGGGGCTGGACGAGGCGCAGAAGCAGGCCGTCGCCCAGGTGCTCTCCGCCGGCGTCAGCCTGCTGACCGGTGGACCGGGCACCGGCAAGAGCCGCACGGTCGCCTCGATCGTGAAGCTGCTGCGGGCCAAGGGCACCGACATCGCGCTGGCCGCGCCCACCGGCCGGGCGGCCAAGCGCCTGGAGGAACTCACCGACCACCCGGCGACCACGGTGCACCGGCTGCTCGGCGCGCAGGGCGCCTCGGGCGGGTTCTCCCGCAACGAGGAGTGGCCGCTGGACGCCGACGTGATCGTCGTCGACGAGGCCTCGATGCTCGACGTCGAGCTGACCGCGGCGCTGCTGGAGGCGTGCCCGGACGGCACCCACCTGCTGCTCGTCGGGGACCCGGCGCAGCTGCCCTCGATCGGCCCCGGCCACGTGCTCGGGGACCTCATCGACTCGGGAACCGTGCCGGTCACCGAGCTGACCACCCTCTACCGGCAGGCCGAGGGCGGCGCGATCGCCCGGCTGGCCTCCGCGGTCCGCGCGGGCGAGCTGCCGCCGGTGGACTCCCCCGACCGGGAGGTCGTCGTGGTGCCGGCCGCCGGCAGCGCGGAGGCGGCACGGCGGGTGGTGCAGCTGGTCACCGACTCCATCCCGCGCGCGCTGGGCATCGAGCCGGGCTCGGTGCAGGTCGTGACCCCCGTGCACCGCGGACCGGCCGGCACGATCGAGCTGAACAAGGCGCTCAAGGACAAGCTCAACCCCGGCGAGGGCGCGGTCTTCGGCTTCGACCCGGGCGACCGCGTCGTCGCCACCGCCAACCACCTGGACCTCGACCCGATCGGCTTCGCCAACGGCGAGGTCGGCGTGGTCACCGGCACCGGTGACGGCTCGCTGACCGTCGACTTCAGCTCCGGCCCGGTCACGTGCACCGGCCAGGCGCTGTTCGACCTCCGCCACGGCTGGGCGATCACCGTGCACCGGGCGCAGGGCTCGGAGTGGCCGGGCGTCGTCGTCGTGCTCCCGCCGGAGGCCGGCGGCATGCTGTCGCGGCCACTGGTCTACACGGCCCTCACGCGGGCGCAGAAGCACCTCTCGATCGTGCCGGCGAGCGGGGCCGCCCTGGCCCGGGCGGTCCGCGACGTCGAGGCGCGACCGCGCCGGACCAGACTGGCCGAGCTGCTGCGGGAGATGGCCGGCTGACGGCGCCCCGGGTCAGGCCAGTCGGCTGCGCAGCGTCGGCACGCCGTCGCCGCTGAGGGAGTCGAGCGCGGCGGTGCGGCCGGTGATGCCCAGCAGCACCGCGTCCGCCCGGCCGCTCACGGTGGGACCGCTGCCGTGCGCCCAGTCCAGGTCCTCCGCGACGAACCGCAGCCCGTCGAGCGTGCCGTCGGCGACGAAGCTCCTGGCGCCGGCCGAGGTCAGGAAGGTCAGCGACGTGCGCAGGCGCGCCTCGGGGATCTCCCGTGGCAGCCCCAGTGGCCGGCGGATGTCCAGGCCGTGCACCAGCAGGTCGGTGAGGGGCGCCTCGGGCCCGGCCCCGGGAGGGGTGAACCGCGAGTCGGCCTTCCGCCGCAGCACCTCGACGAGTTCACCGTAGGGCCGGCGGGCCTGCTGGCGGGTCAGCCGGACGTTGGCCCGGTCGAAGTTCCCGCGGCAGATCAGCATGGCCACCGCGAACCGCGCGAGCCCCACCTCCAGCGGGACGACGAGGTGCGCCAGTACGTCGTGCACGGTCCACGCGCTGCACAGGCTCGGCGTGGCCCGCTGCTCCTCGGTGAGGCCGGACAGCAGGTCGGCGAGGCAGCGGCGCTCCTCGGCGATCTCGGCAAATGCGTCCACGGAGCCACCCTGGCACGAGGAGGAGCGCGCGTAGCCCTGCTCCCGCGCCGCCCGCTGGGCCCGACGGGCCGCGCAGAGCACCTGTCCGACGGCGGCGCCGAGCTGCCTCGCGCAGTGAGCGGCCCGGCGAAGGGCACGCGGACGTCGGTGTGCCCCAGCGGGCGCTCGACGCGCAGCCGGAACCCGAAGCGGTCCAGACCGAGCGGCCGGACGACGTCGGCGGCCCCGACCAGGCCCGCAGGCAGGCGCCCGGCCAGCAGCCCGAGGACGTCGGCGTGGTCGGAGGCCAGGTGCCGCAGGGTGTCGGACCCGATGCCGGCCAGCGGGTCGGGACGGGCGGCGAGGAAGTCGCCGGGGCTCACGTCGACGGTCGTTCCGCACTCCCCCAGCACGACCTCGGCCAGGCCGAGCCGCAGCAGCGCGGCGGTGCGGCCGACGACGAGCAGCACCTGTCCCGCCGCGGTGACGGTGTGGGCCGGCAGCCGGCTGCCGCCGATACCGCTGGCGCAGACGGTGGCGGCGGCGCGGGTGGCGACGGTCCGGGGGGGCTCGGCGGCCCGGGGGCGAAGGTCGTCGTCGGAACGGCGTCCGTGCGCGGGCGGGCTCGGGCGGATCTGCGCGACCCCTCCTCGGCTGAGTTAGGGCAGCCTGACGACGGCAGTGCCCCAGGGGCCAGGAGGTCAGCGGGCGGAACCGCTCCGATGCTGCGCGATCCGCAGCAGGAGCACCAGCACGGCACAGACGAGGACCAGGCGGACACCGTTCCCCGCCTCCCCGGCCCAGCCGAGGGCGATCACCGGCAGCCCGACGGCCAGGCCCAGCAGGAAGCCGCGAAGAACACGCCTGCCGACGGAGGTGCGGGACTCGAAGCCCTGCGCGACGGAGACCGGGATCCCCGCGGCCGCTGCCCAACGGGCGACGGCAGCGTCGACGTCGGTCCCGGCATCGTCCCGGATTGCCTGGGTCGTCGTCCCGCGCTCCACCCGCCCACCATGACGGAGAGTGACGGCGGGGGCAGCCCGGACCGGAGGATTCACCCGCCCGGCGGACTCAGTCGCGGACGTCGTCCTCGTCCAGCGGCACGTCGGCCTCCTGCTCCAGGACGTCGGCGTCGTTCGCCTCGCGGTCGCCGAGCGGGCCCCGCGGGGTGCCGGCCTCCCCCGGCCGGGCCGAGAGCTGCTGCTCCAGGGCGTCGGCCTCGGTCGCCTCCCCGATCGGCGCGCCGGCCTCGGCCGCGCGGCTCACCGCCGGCGGGTCGAGCAGCGCCTGCTGCTCCGCGCGGTCGGCGTCGGGCACGTCGCTCGAGAACCCGGGCTCGGTCACGTCGTCTCCCCTCGAAGCAGGTCAGGTCTCCCCCATCGTGCCGGTCCGGCCGCCTCCCGGCAGGCCGAGCTGGTGTGACGGAGACGACCAACCCGTGACGGGCCGCCGGATGCCAGGCACAATCGGATCGATGGACACGCCCGGGGACTACGAGTTCGCGCCGCTGCGGATCCCTCCGGGCACGTCCCGGTCGGCGGCGGCGACCATGCTGAGCCTGCAGTCCGAGGTCGGTGGCTGGGAACTCGCCCGCCTGCAGCTGCACGCCGACGGCACGCGCAAGGTGATCATGCGCCGCCGCGCCCGGCTGTCCTACCTGCCCAAGCCGGTCATCTAGGCAGCGGTCCCCTCCAGTGCGGCGGGTGCTCGAGCGCGGCCGGCAGCCTCGTGCTCGCATCCCCCCGGGCGGCGGTCACCTGCGGCCGGGTGAGGAACAGGCACCGGCTCAGGTCCGCGCCCCGGAGGTCGGCGGCGCGCAGATCGGCGCCGAGCAGGTCGGCGGAGCCGAGGTCCGCGCCGCGCAGATCGGCACCGATGAGGTAGGCGCCCCGCAGGCTCGCGTCGCGCAGGTCGGTGCGGCGCAGGTCCCGGCCCATCAGCTCGGCACCCCGCCGGTTCCGGGCTCGGGGCCCGCGCACGAGCTCGCTCACCCGGCCCAGCAGCTCGCCCACGGGTGCGCGGTGTGCCCCGGCGTCCAGGGCGGCGAGCTCCTCGGCGCTCCGCCGGGTGAGCTGCTCGATCTCCCGTCGACGGGCAGCGGCCTCCGCGTGCAGCGGCGAGGCCGCCGGCAGGGCGAGCACCTCGGAGAGATACCACAGCGTCTCGTGCAGCTGGCGCATCACCGGCAGGACGGCGAACTGCTGCGACGCCAGCTCCGGCGAGTCGCGCCAGCTGCGGCCGCCGAAGGTGCCCTGGGTGATGTGCTGGCCGGCGCCGAAGCAGTCGAACACCGTGCACCCCGGGAAGCCGCGCTCGCGCAGCTCGCCGTGGATGCCGCAGCGGAAGTCCCCGCCCAGGTGGCGGCACGGGGTGCCCGCCGGCTTGTCGATCGCGAAGTCCGCCGAGGCGGCGAAGGCCGGCGCGACGCAGCACAGCCCGGCGCACCGCGAGCAGTCCGCCCGGAGGGAGGACCGGTCGTCGACGAGGGGTAGCGGATCGGACGGCATGGCGGGCACCAGGCTAGGCGCCCGCCCCGCCCGGCCGGCTCAGGGAACGAGCACGACCTTGCCGACGGTGTCCCGGCTGGCCAGCTTCAGCAACGCCTGCGGAGCCTGGTCCAGGGGCAGCACCTCGCCGACGAGGGGGTCGACGGCGCCCTGCTCGACCAGCGCGACCAGCGCCTCGTGGGTCTCGGTGAAGACCGACGGCTCGTACTTGCGGTACAGGCCCCAGTGCAGGCCGACGACGCTGTAGTTCTTCACCAGCAGGTGGTTGGCCGGGGCATCGGGGATGCGGCCGCTGGTGAAGCCGACGACGACGATGCGACCCTCGAACGCGACGCACTTGCGCGACTTGTCGAAGACGTCGCCACCGACCGGGTCGTAGATGACGTCGGCGCCGCGGCCGCCGGTGACCTCCTTGACGATCGGGACGAAGTCCTCGGTCGTGTAGTCGATGACGTGGTCGGCGCCGAGGTCCGTGCAGACCTGGGTCTTGCGCGCGCCGCCCGCGGTGGCGATGACCGTGGCGCCGGCGGCCTTGCCCAGCTGGATCGCCGCGGTGCCGACCCCACCGGCACCGGCGTGCACCAGCAGGGTCTCGCCCGCCTGCAGGTGCGCGCGGCGGTGCAGGCCGACGTAGCCGGTCTGGTAGGTCAGGTAGAGCGACGCGGCCTTCTCGTCGGACATGGAGTCGGGCACCGGGAAGGCGGCCGCGGCGTCCATGAGCGCGTACTCGGCGAACGCGCCGGGACCACCGGCGGGCGAACCGATGACCCGCTGCCCGGTTCCGACGATCTCGCCGCACAGCTCGACGCCGGGCGTGTAGGGCAGCGGAGGCTTCTCCTGGTACATGCCCATGGCCATCAGCACGTCGGGGAAGTTCAGCGCGGCCGCCCGCACCTTGACCAGCACCTGGCCCTCCCCGGGGGTGGGCTGGTCCACCTCGTCGAAGGACATGACCTGGGAGGGGTCGCCGAGCTCGTGGACTCGCCATGCACGCATGCCCCCGACCTTGCCAGAGCGCTGGTGACCGTCGTCACGGGGGCCGGGGGTTCCTCTCGCCGGAGCGGCGCGGGCGTGTCAGGGTGCGGTTCGTTCGGCCGCCCGTCCCAGCGGCGGCCCGGGAGGGGACCTGATGCTCCAGCAGCTGACCGACCGCCTGCGATTCCTGGGGGCGTTCGCCGCCAACCCGCGGCAGGTCGGTGCCGTTCTTCCGACGTCACGGACGGCGGTGCGGGACATGCTGGACCTCGCCGACGTCCCCGGCGCCGACCTGGTCGTCGAACTGGGCGCCGGCACCGGCGCGCAGACCCAGGAGATCCTGGCCCGGATGAAGCCCGGCGCCCGCCTGGTGACCCTCGAGATCGATCCGCGGCTGGCCAAGCTGCTCGACCAGCGGTTCGACGACCCGCGGGTGCAGGTGGTGTGCGACTCCGCGGAGAACCTGGCCGAGCACCTGGGCGGGGACAAGGCCGACGTCATGGTCTCCGCGCTGCCCTACACCTCGCTGGAGCAGCGGCTGCGGCAGCGGATCCTCGACGTGCTGCCCGGCGCGCTGGCCGAGGACGGCACCGTCGTCGTCATCCAGTACTCGCCGCTGATGCTGGCCGACTTCCGCAGGCGGTTCCGCACCGTGACCTGGCGGATCACACCGTGGAACGTGCCGCCGGCATTCCTCTTCGCCTGCCGCGGACCCGTCGTCGACTGACGGGTCAGCGCGTCGACCGCGGTTCCTCGTCGTCGCCGGACACGAAGTTGCTGGGCACGAAGGTCCCCAGCGAGCCGTTCTTCGAGAAGGCGGCCCACGTGTTCAGGCCCGTGGCGGCCACGACCATCAGGCACCAGAAGGCCAGGAACGCCTTCCCGCCACCCTCGGCGTCGCGGAGCATGCTGATGCCGAACACCAGCATGCCGATACCCATGACGATGCCGAGGACCGCGAAGGGCTTGCTCGGCTTGTAGCGCATCGTGCGCATGGCGGGGGTCCTTCCGTTCCTGTCGACGTCGTCCAGGCGGGTCGATCCCCCTCCCACCGGCCGCCATCCTGACGGGGAACGGGCGGCCGCGCACGCGGAGGCGCCCCCCCTTACGGTGAAAGTGTGATGCCTGGTCAAGGGCGGGTTAGGCGGGGACCCTGTGGCCGCCCCCGACCCTTGATGCAGGTCGCGCAGGCGGCCGGCGTGTCGTCGGCGTGCCGCAGCGCCCTGCCGTGCCAGACCCCTGGCGGAGAGTGAGACGACCTTCAGGGCACATCCGCACCCCCAGTGGCTCGTTGGAGCAGCCGTGAATCATCTCTCCCGGCTTCTGCCCCCTCGCTCTCCCCGGCGACAGGGGGCACGGACCTGAGGTTTCGGCCGATGCACCCGAGACGGGCGGATGCCCCTGGCGGCGCCCACCGCAACCGTCCCGGTGTTGCTTCCTGGCTCGCCGCAGCCACCCTGCTGGCCCTCGCGGTGCCGGTGATGTTTGTCAGCGCGTTCGGCGTGTACTACTTCGACGACCCCGGCCTCGCACGGCTGCGCAACATGGCGCCCGGTTTGACCTTGTCGGCGGTCATCGGCCTCGGCACCGCCACCGCTATCCGCTGGCTCCTGGGCGGCCCCTTGCCTGTCTGGCTGCTGCTCGGGGTGGCCCCCGCGCTGGTGGCCGGGCTCAACCACGCCGGGCTCATCCGCTGAGGTTGTGGTGCCCGTGGAAGTGCCGCAGGGAGCGGTCGCCTTCCTACGGTGAAAGAGCGATGCTGGTCGGCTTCTTGGCCGGGAACCGGGTGCGTGGCGGGCCGGCTGCTGCGGCATCCAGGCGCGCAGGCTGGATGCCGAGAGGGGTTCGCACAGGTGAATGGGCACGCCCTTGCGGCCTCGCCCCCACCGGGCCTGGACACCGCCGATGGCCCCGTAGTCCCGGTCGATGACCACCAGTTCGGGGCGCCCGGGCAGCTCGGCCAGGAACTCCTCCCAGGTCGCGCGGTCCTGAAGCGGGTAGGCGCGTAGCCGCCACAGCCGACCTCGTTGGGCTCCTGCCGGGTAGCCCCAGGCGGCCAGGACGCAGAACAGCTGGTTGGACGTCCCGGTGAAGCGGTCGGTGTACATGAAGCGGGTCGAGTCGAGCACCACGGACTCGGGCCACTCGGTTTCGGCGTGCGGCGCGGCGACGATCGGCCCGAGCTTCGACAGCCAGTCCGCGACCATCTGGTCGGACGCGACGGTCTTCTCGGCGCGCTGCACGGCCCCGTCGTCACCCCACGCCCGCCGACGCACCCGGGCGGCGGCGTCGGTGTAGGAGACCCCGCCGGCCAGGGACCACAGCGCGGTCGCGACTTCCTTCACGAGGTAGCGGCTGCTCCACAGCGCGGCCGGTCCGCCATCGACCTCCAGTGGGCGATCGCACTCCTCGCAGGAATGGCCGTCACCAGGGTCCGACTCAAGCTGCCTTCGCCCATGAAGCGGTGGAAGGTGCCGTCGGGCTTGACGCAGCGATACCGCTGGCGGTGCCGCCCTTCGGTGCGCTGCGGGCCGTCGCGCACAACCTTCACCGAGGGGCAACCACGCGGGCACTTCGGCATTTCAGTCATCAGCCCGGCAATCGGCAGTGAAGGCCCCTTATTTCAGGAATCCATCACACTTCCACCGTGGGGGGGCGCCGCTCAGCGCATGGACGGCGGGCGCAGCGCCTCCGGGACGACGGCCGTCTCGCCGGCCTCGGTGCGGGCCGCGGGCACGCCCTTGAACTTGTAGGGCACCGTCCCGACGCCGGGCTGGATGACGTAGGCCGCACCGGGCTCCCCCGCCTCCCACGCTCTGATCATCGCGTCGGCGACCTCCTCGGCGCTGAGCACCGGGAAGCCCGCGGCGGTGAACTGGTCGCGGATCCGGTCGATGATCGCGGTGTCGGCGAATCCGGGGCAGATCGCGGTGATCGTCGTCCCCTCGGCGGTCAGCCGCGGCGCCATGGAGCGCACGAAGGCGATCGCCCCGCCCTTGGCGACGCTGTACCCGGGGTCGGTCGCCATCGGCGAGAGCCCGGCCAGCGACGCCGTCACCACGATCGCCCCTCCCCCGGCCCGCTTGATCGCCGGGCGGGCGGCGGCGACGCCGTAGACGACGCCGAACAGGTCGATCTCGACCACGCGCATGAACTCCTCGAGGTCGAGGACGTCCTCGCTCTTGGCCGCCGAGATGCCGGCGTTGAGGTAGGCGGCGTCGAGCCGGCCGTGATCGCCCTCGATGCGGGAGACGAGCGCTTCGTTGGCCGCGCGGTCGGTGACGTCGAGGACCGCGAACTCGCAGCCCAGGTCGGCCGCGACCTGGCGGTTGCGCTCGCTGTCGAGGTCGGCGAGGACGACGGTGACCTCCCGCTCGCGCAGCTTCTTCGCCAGTGCTCGGCCGAAGCCACCGGTCCCACCGGTGATCAGCGCGACGGATCCGGGGCCAGGAGTGTTCTCGGTCACCCCCGCATCACATCACGCGTTGCGGAGGAAGCGGTCGAGCACCCGGATGCCGAACTTCAGCGACTCCACCGGCACCCGCTCGTCGATGCCGTGGAACAACGAGGCGAAGTCCAGGTCCGGGGGCAGTCGCAGCGGGGAGAACCCGAAGCAGCGCATGCCCAGTCGCTCGAAGCTCTTGGCGTCCGTGCCGCCGCTCATGGTGAAGGGCACCGGCCGCGCGCCGTCGTCCTCGGCCTTGAGCGCGGCGACCATCTGGTCGACCAGCGGGCCGTCGAACGTCGTCTCCACCGCCTGGTTGTGCACCAGCCATTCGCGCCGCACGCCCTGGCCCATGAGCGCGTCGAGCTGGCGCTCGAACTCCTCCTCCTGGCCGTAGAGGAAGCGGCCGTCGACGGTGGCGCTCGCCGTGCCGGGCACGACGTTGGCCTTGTAGCCGGCCTGCAGCATCGTGGGGTTCGCCGTGTTGCGCAGCGCCGCGCCGATCATCCGGCTGAGGCTGCCGAGCCGGGCGAGGGCCAGCTCCGGCTCGGCCGGGTCGATCTCGATGCCGTACGCGTCCTCGACGGCGGCCAGGAACTCCCGCATCGGCGGGGTCAGGGTCAGCGGGAACCGGTGGTTGCCGATCCGCGCGACCGCCTCGGACAGCCGGGTGACGGCGTTGTCGTCGTGCACGAAGGAGCCGTGGCCGGGCTTGCCACCGACCGTCAGCCGCATCCAGCCCATGCCCTTCTCGGCGGTCTGGACGAGGTAGAGGCGCAGGTCGTCGCGGACGGTGATGCTGAAACCGCCGACCTCGCTGATGGCCTCGGTGCAGCCCGCGAACAGCTCCGGGTGCTCGTCGACCATGAAGGTCGCGCCGAGCCTGCCCCCGGCCTCCTCGTCGGCGAGGAACGCCAGGACGATGTCGCGCGGCGGCTGGACGCCGGTGCGCGCCCAGTCGCGCACGAGTGCCAGCACCATGCAGTCCATGTCCTTCATGTCCACCGCGCCGCGACCCCAGATGTAGCCGTCGCGCTCCTCGCCGGAGAACGGGTGCACCGTCCACTCGGCGGGGTCGGCGGGAACGACGTCGAGGTGCCCGTGGACGAGCAGCGCGGGGCGGTTGCGGTCGGCGCCGGGAATCCGGGCGACCAGGCTGGCCCTCCCCCGCTCGGACTCGAAGATCTGCGAGGCGATGCCGACCTCGTCGAGCTTGACGGCGACCCACTCGGCGGCCTTGCGCTCCCCGGCGCCGGTCGCCGTGTCACCGGTGTTGGTGGTGTCGATCCGGATCAGGTCGCTGAGCAGCTCGGCCACCTCGGCCTGGGCGCCGGACAGCGGAGCGGGGGTCTCGGCCATGGGCCGATCGTGCCCCACCTCGCTCGCCCCTGCCTCCTTCCTCTCCCCCGAGGTGCTCGACCGGTGGCACGCCGTCGCCCTTCTCGCGCTGGCCGGAGTGGCCCTCATCGGCACGCTGAACGTCCTGACCGGCGACACGTCCGCCGGGTGGCAGGCCTTCTACGCCTTTCCCGTCCTGTGGGCGGCTTTCCACCTCCGGCCCCGGGCGGTGGCGCTGGTGACGGGTGCCGCGCTCGCGTCGGACCTGGTCACGCTGGTCCACCTCCTGCCCCTTGCGGCGGCGCTGAACGACTTCACGTTCTTCGGCGCCGTGCTCGCCGTCAACGCCCTGCTGCTGGCGCGGCCCAACCGGGCCCAGGAGCGGCTGGTCGACGCCCTGCAGCGGCAGGTCACGGTGGACTCGCTCACCGGGCTCGCGACGCGGCGGGCCTTCGACGACGCCCTGCAGACGGCGCTGACCGTCCCCGTGCCGGACGGGACGGCCCTGGTGCTCATCGACGTCGACCCGTTCAAGTCGATCAACGACAACCACGGGCACCCCGTCGGTGACGACGTGCTCGTGCACCTGGCGGCGGTGCTCCGGGACAACGTCCGTGCCGACGACGCCGTCCTCTCCCGTCTGGGTGGCGACGAGCTGGCCGTCCTCCTGCCGGGCTGCGACCGCGACACCGCCTCACGGCGGGGCGCAGAGCTGCTGGACGCCGTCCTGGCGCAGCCCATGGCGCTGGCGGACGGGACGCTGCTCTCGCTGTCGATCAGCGTGGGCGTCGCGCATGTGCAGGAGTACGGCAGCGACCGGCGGGCGGTGTACATCGCCGCGGACGCCGCGCTGTACGAGGCCAAGCGTGCGGGTCGCGGCCGGGTGGCACTGGCCCCCGCCTGACTTCCGACGAGCGCCGAGGGGGTGCGTGATCGGCCCCAGGGAGTCGGGTAGTCTTCAGCTCGCACTCGTCCGGGTGGCGGAATGGCAGACGCGCTAGCTTGAGGTGCTAGTGCCCTTTATCGGGCGTGGGGGTTCAAGTCCCCCCTCGGACACCGAGTTGAACCCCCACGGCCTCTGCGCCGGCGGGGGTTCTGCTGTTTCTGGTGTCGGTCAGTTCCTCCGTTGCCTTGACGATCGTCGCCTTCCCCGACCACGAGGACGAGGCCGCGACCACGCCGAGGTCGCGGCAAACCTGCGCCGGGTGCTCGCCGCCCCACGCAGGGCCTGCGCGCCCACATAGCAGCCTGCGCCCGCCGGTCCCACCCCGCCGCCTTGTGTCGGTGCCCCAGGCCACGATGGCCTCGTGGAACCGATCGCCCCTGACGCTGTGCTCGCCGGTGTCTGGCTCAAGCTGGCCCATGCCCACGATGTGCTGACGCTGCTCGACAGCGAGATCAGCCGGGTGCTGAGCGCCGGTGGCCGTTCGGAGCCCCGGGACAACCACGACGGCAGCTTCTCAGCGTTGTATGCGCCGCCCGAGCAGCCCTACCCTGAGATGGGGCTGATGCTCGGGGATTTCGCGCACTGCGCACGGTCGGCTCTTGACAACCTCATCACGGTTCTGGTCCTACGGAATGGGCAGGAGCCGATCCGTGACAACGCCTTCCCGATCTACGACGACCCCGACAAGTGGGCTGACAGCGTCGCGAAGCGCTACTCGAAGAATCGTGGCCCGCTCGCTCATGTAAGCCAGGCCGCCTACGACACCATTGAGTCGCTACAACCCTTCCACGACGCCCCCGCGGGAGACCCCGAGGACAACCTGCTGGCCGTCCTGGCCAGGGTCAACAACGCCGACAAGCACGCGATGTTGCTCACCGCCGCCGTGACGTCGGCCCCGGTCGACCAGGAAGTGCTCCGGGTCGAGCCCGAGACGGCGGAGGTCGAGATCATCTGGACCCGGCCGCCCCTAGAGCCGCTGGTGTTCGGCTCCGAGCAGACCCGCTACAGGTTCGTGAGCGCGATGCCAAGTCAGTGGGTCGTGCTCATCAACTGGCCCTTGGTCGTGCACTTCACTGACCACCTTGGCCGGACCGTGCCGTCGCCCAATCTGGGCGACATCTACAACGCGGTAGGCCGAACCATCGACGCCTGCCTCGACTGAGGGCCGGTGCTAACCCTGTTGCTAACGGATGGGCGAGCACCAGGCGACACCAGCTGGCACCGACCAGGTCGAACGCGGTCTCTCAGCGACCTCAACGAGCACCGTTCACCGCCGCGTTCAAGCGCTTCTCGGTGAACAGGGGTGCACCGCGCTGCTGACTAGTTGGCGTTGAGACCGAACCGCCGGGTGAGCAGCTTGGATTTCCAGTACGACTCGATCTGCTCGATGGTGTCGTCGGGGGTGTTGCCGTCAACGACCTCCAGCACTGACACCTGGTACTGCCGTCGGCCGTGACGGGCGACGGCCTTGAGGCGGACGTCCCCGCCGTCACCCCCGTTGGCGTACTCCAGCCAGCGGCCGAGCAGGCTGTCGGCTCCCTTCGCCGAGCCGACGTACTGCTGTCCGGACTCCACGTCGACCAGTAGGTACACGCCCTTCACGGCGCGCAGCACCTGCTGCCAGCCGTGAGGGAGGGTGGGGATGTCGTCGACCGGTCGGACGAACTCGCGGAAGCCGGGGAAACGGGGTTCGTACTGCTCGGTGATCTCGACGACCGGCTTGGGCTGGTTGGCGGCTCGCTGGACCCAGGTCCGAGTGCCGGCGCCCCAGTCGATGACCACCTTGTCGGTGTAGTCGCCGAGTTGCTGGAGCAGCCGCAGGTCATAGCTGTGGTAGCCGGACACGTCAGCGCCGGTCAGGGCGTCGACGATGCCGGCCGGGCAGATGTCGATACCGGCGACCTCGTACAGACCGGCGAACACGGTCTTGCGGGCCTCGGTCACGATGAAGCTGGCGAGCCGGTCGCCCACGTCGAACACGTTGCGCTGCTGGACGCTCTGGTACCGCTCGAACGAGATTCTGTCGTTGCGCCAGGCCTCGTAGAGCCGGCCGGGCTTCAACCGGTTGTCCTGGTGCCGGACCAGGCGGACCTGCGCCGGGTCGACACCCTCGAGGGACAGCAGGTCGTTGAACGTCAGCATCGGCATCCCCCGCGACAGTGCCTCGGCGCCACGATCTCGAAACGCCCGGCTAGCTGCACGGTAGCTGCGCTTCCGGACCGCTCGACACGCCTGCGCTTCACCGCCGCGTCCGACGAGGCCTTCCGTGACGACTTCGCGCAAGTCGCCGCAGGCGGCCTCGACGCCCCCACGCTCGACATGGCGGCTCGCGAGGGCGTCGACGCCCTCGCAGACGACAACCTCGTCTTCATTCTGTCACTGCCAGGAGAGCGGGACGCCCGGCGGAGTAGCTGAGCTGCCAGACCGGACGACAGTCAGGTTCATCATCCCGACGCGGACCGCTTGCGACGCGAGCATCAGCTACTTCGGCGTTCTCCCGGGACTTCGGGGGCACGGCTACGTGCATGACCTTCTCGCAGAGATGGTCCACGTCCACCACGACGGCGCGCAGGCACGAATCGTCGACACGACCGACGCTGCGAACACACCCATACGGCAAGCCTTCGACGGAGCCGGGTTCGCTGTCACCCGGGTGCGAATCCCCACCTCCGGCGGTCTGCGTGAGCCGGTAGCGTCCGCACGGTGGCCGTGAGCGGCTCGCGGACGGGAACCGCCTTTCGCTGCTACTGCGACTCATGAGCTGCGGGGGCGCGCTGTGTCCATCTCGGCGCTGCCGTCGGCGATCGTGGCATGAGATGACCTGTCTATGGACCAGCCGTTGTCCTGGCCGTCGCCGCAGCGGACCGCAGCCGCCGACCCGTCGGCACGAGGAGGAACCCGTGACCACTCCCCCGGTCCCCCGAGCGGCTCGGAGCGTCAGGCGAGACTGGGAGTTGCTCGCCGACGCCGGCCCAGAAGCACCGGAACCGTTCGACCTCGCCATGGTCGCCGACCTGCCCGAGGCGGCTCGCCGGTGGCTCACCCATGCCATCGCTCCCGGGACCCCGCTGTGGCCGTCGGTGGTCTTGTCCATGGGCGGGGAGATCCGCCTCGGGGCCTGGC
Organism: Blastococcus atacamensis; assembly: GCF_002938425.1. Classification (GTDB taxonomy): domain Bacteria; phylum Actinomycetota; class Actinomycetes; order Mycobacteriales; family Geodermatophilaceae; genus Blastococcus; species Blastococcus atacamensis. The sequence continues at coordinate 36,068 of NZ_POQU01000008.1, forward strand.
GAGCGTTCACCGCCACGCAGGTCCTCGCCCCGCCGCATGGGTTCATCTGGGCCGCAACCGCCCGGTTCCTCGGCGTGCCGGTCACCGGCTTCGACCGGTACAGCTCTGGATCCGGCCAGATGAACTGGCGGCTCGGCGGCCTGGTTCCGGTCATGACCGCGACCGGAACCGACGTCACGCGGAGTGCTGCGGGGCGCCTCGCCGGCGAGATGGCGCTCGCCCCCACCACGTTCCGCGGCGCGACCTGGACGCCCGGCGCCGACGACGACCACGCCGTGGCGACCTGGCGCATCGACGACCAGGTCGAGAGCGCCGAGTTGTCCGTCAGCGCCGACGACCGGCTGCGCGAGGTGGTCATGCAGCGCTGGGGCAACCCGGGCGGGGAACCCTTCGGCCGGTACCCGTTCGGCGTGGCCATCGAGGAGGAGAAGACCTTCGGCGGGGTGACCGTCGGCTCGCGGCTGCGCGCCGGGTGGTGGTGGGGCACCGACCGGCAGGCCGAGGGCGAGTTCTTCCGGGCCACCATCACCGGGGCCGAGTTCCCCACGCCAGGCAGCTGAGGGGCCGGACTCTGCGGCAGCCCGCGGTCACCCAGCGGGTCGCGGGACGTCGCAGCAGCAGGACGAGCACCGATCCGACCACGCCACCGAAGACTGAGCCGTCGACGACGTCGTGCGGGTAGTGCACGCCGAGACCGACGCGCGCCGCGGCGACCCCGAGGGCCAGTGGGGCGACCAGCGGCCACCACCGGGGGGCCGACCAGATGATCACCGCGGCGAGTGCCGCAGCGAGAGTCGCGTGATTGCTTGGGAGCGACAGTCCCCCACCGGAGGGCACGGGGCGACGGCGTCCAGGCCGGCGACCGAGCGGCACGGCCGGTCCCGCGCAACGAGCACCTTGATCAGCTCGCTGGTGCCGAAAGCGAGCACGACCCCGACGCCTCCGACGAGCGCCGTCGCGACCTGCCGCGATTCCCGAGATCGCACACGCCAGGCCGAGACCGCGAGGAGCAGTTCGAGCACGACGAGGCTGCCCTCGCTGACGGCGGTGACGGCCTGGTGGGCCCAGGCGGGCCGGTCAGCCACCGCCCCGGCGACGGATCGGGCCGCATCAGGACTAGTGGTGTCATTGGTGAGGAAGAAGGCGACGGTGACGCCCAGCAGGAGCGCCGGCACCGCTCATGCCCGCACCGTCGACAAAGTCGTCGTCATGGGTCCGATGCTTTGCACCCCGGGCGCCCGGCAACTCCTGCACCCGGACCCACCGGTACTCCTCCTGACGGATGAGGGCGACCGGCCCCTCGTCCTCGAGACCCACCCACAGGTCACTTCCTGCGGCCGATGGGCGGAGGCGGTCGCGGCCCCAGAGTTCGGTACGCCGCAGTCGGTGCGGCGTCACCGGACCTGGAGGAGAGATCGTGACAACGGTCCAGCAGGCGACGACCGCAGCCGATGCGCTCGCGGCCGCCCACACGTACGCCGCTCGTGGAGCGGCGCTGACCAAGGTGTACGGGCACGGCGACACGCGCGTCGTCGCCCTGGACGACGTCGACGTCGACTTCCGCCGCGGGGAGTTCACCGCGATCATGGGCCCGTCGGGCTCCGGCAAGTCGACGTTGATGCACTGCATGGCCGGTCTGGACGGGCTGACGTCGGGGCAGGCCTGGATCGGCGAGACCGCGATCGGCGGACTGGACGACAAGGGTCTGACCCGGCTGCGCCGGGACAAGGTCGGCTTCATCTTCCAGGCCTTCAACCTGCTCCCCACGCTGACCGCGCTGGAGAACATCACGCTGCCGATGGACATCGCCGGCCGCACCCCGGACCGCGCCTGGCTCGACGGCGTCATCGACGCCGTGGGACTGCGGGAGCGTCTGGGGCACCGGCCGACGGAGCTCTCCGGGGGGCAGCAGCAACGGGTGGCGTGCGCGCGGGCCCTGGCGAGCCGCCCGGACATCATCTTCGCCGACGAGCCCACCGGGAACCTTGACTCCCGCAGCGGGGCCTCGGTGCTGGCGTTCCTGCGGACCTCCGTGCGGGAGATGGGTCAGACCGTCGTGATGGTCACCCACGACCCGTCCGCCGCCTCCTACGCCGACCGCGTGCTCTTCCTGGCCGACGGCCGCATCGTCGACGAGATGCTTGCGCCGACGGCCGACCGCGTCCTCGAGCGCATGAAGGCCTTCGACACCGCCGGCCGCGTCGCAACGAAGGAGATCTGACATGTGGCGCACCACCTGGCGCAACCTGCTGGCCCACAAGCTCCGGCTGGCGTTCTCCGGACTCGCCATCGTCCTGGGCGTCGCCTTCGTGAGCGGCACCATGATTTTCACCGACACCCTCAACCGCACCTTCACGGCGCTGTTCGAGAGCACCGCCGCCGACGTCAGCGTGCACCCGGCAGCGGCGTTCGCCACCGGCGTCACCGGTCCCGGCGGCGGAGTCGACCGGCTGCCCTCCGCCGTGGTCGGGCAGGTCCGCGCTGTCGACGGCGTCGCCGCGGCCGAGGGCTACGTGCGGACCGAGGGCGTCTACGTCCTGGACCAGGACGGCGAGGTGCTCGACACGGGTGGAGCGCCCGGCGTGGGCATCAGCTGGTTCGAGGAGCGCGCGCTGTCACCGAGCGAGCTCGTCGACGGGCGGGCGCCGGAACGGGAGGGTGAGGTGGCCCTGGACCGCGCGACCGCCGAGAGAACCGGCTACGCCGTCGGCGACCGGGTCTCGCTGCTCACCCCCGGGCCCCGGGTCGAGGCCGTGGTCGTCGGCGTCTTCACCTTTGGGGAGGACGGCGGCCTGGCCGGGGCCTCGCTGACCGCCTTCGATCTCGGCACCGCTCAGGCGATGCTCGGACTCGGGGACGAGTTCACCGGCATCGACGTCCGTACCGCCCAGGGGAACCCGGACGAGCAGGTGCGCGACCGGATCGCGGCGGCCGTCGGGGACGACTACGACGTGACGACGGCCCAGGAGCAGGCCGACGAACGGGCCGCCGCGCTGGAGGAGGGGCTGTCGTTCATCACTGTCCTGCTCACCGCGTTCGCCGGCATCGCCCTGTTCGTCGGCTCGTTCATCATCCTCAACACCTTCTCGATGCTGGTGGCGCAGCGGACGCGGGAGCTGGCGCTGCTGCGGGCCCTGGGCGCCGGCCGGGGTCAGGTCACGCGGTCGGTGCTCGTCGAAGCCCTGGTGCTCGGGGTCACGGGGTCGACGCTGGGCGTGCTCGGCGGCTTCGGCATCGCCTCCGCGCTGCGCGCGATGTTCTCGACCTTCGGTCTGACCCTGGACGGCGGACTCGTGCTGTCGGCGAGCACGGTCGCGTGGAGCTACGCCGTCGGCGTCCTGGTCACGCTGGTCGCGGCCTACCTTCCCGCCCGCCGCGCCGCGGCCACGCCGCCGGTCGCGGCGATGCGCGAGGACCACGTCACGGTGGAGCGGTCCCTTCGCAGGCGCACTCTCGTCGGCACCGTCGCGACGGTGGTCGGTGTGACCGGCCTCGTGGGAAGCTTCCTGGTCGATGGCGGCACCGCCGCCCAGCTCGTCGGCATCGGCGGGCTGGGGCTGGTCCTGGCGGTGATCGCGTTGAGCCCCGTCCTCGCCCGGCCCTTCGCCCGGTCCGTCGGCGCGGTGCTCCCCCGCCTGTGGGGCACGACCGGGCACCTCGCCCGGCAGAACGCCCAGCGCAACCCTCGCCGGATCGCGGCCACCGCCTCGGCGCTGATGGTCGGGCTGGCCCTGGTCACCGCCTTCAGCATCCTCGGCGCATCAGCCAACGCCTCGGTCGACAAGCTGATCGGCACGTCCCTGCGTGCGGACTTCGTCGTCTCGACCGCGGTCGGACAGCCCTTCACGCCGGAGGTCGCCGAGCGGTTGCGGTCGGTCGACAGCGTGGACGCGGTGACGCAAGTGCGCTTCGGCTCGGCGCTCCTGGCCGACGAGGAGACGCTGATCGCCGCCGTGGACGACACGACGCTGGACCGGACGTTGGGACTGGACTACAGCGACGGCGGAAGCGCGGAGCTGGCGGGTTCCGGGCTGCTGGTCGACCAGCCCACGGCCGACCGTCACGGCTGGGCCGTCGGGGACACCGTCGAGATGGTCACACCGACCGGCCAGGCCGCCGAGCTGACCGTCGGCGGCATCTTCGCCAGCAACCAGGCGGTCGCGCCGGCGCTCGTGTCGCTGGAGACCTTCACCGCCACCGGTGGCTCGGACCTGGACCGCTACCTCTACCTCGATGTCGCTGACGGCGCCGAGCAGTCGGTCCGGTCGGCCGTCCAGGCGGCCATCGACCCCTACCCCGTGGTCACCCTGAAGGACCGCGACGAGTTCGCCGACGAGCAGAAGGGTCAGGTCGACCAGATCCTGATGCTCATCAACGCCCTGCTGGTGCTCTCGGTGCTGATCGCCGTGCTCGGGATCGTCAACACCCTGGCGATGTCGGTGCTGGAACGGACGCGGGAAATCGGACTGCTGCGGGCCATCGGCATGACCCGCGAACAGCTGCGCCGGACCGTGCGCCTGGAGTCGGTGCTCATCTCGGTGTACGGCTCGGTGCTGGGCCTGCTGCTGGGCGGGCTGCTCGGGGTCAGCCTCACACGGGCGCTGTCCGACCAGGGCATCTCCGAGCTGGTGGTCCCCGGCGTGCGACTGGCCCTCTTCCTCGCCCTGGGCGCGCTGATCGGCGTCCTCGCCGCCGTCTGGCCTGCCCGCCGAGCCGCACGGATGGAGGTTCTCGACGCCATCGCCACCGCCTGACGGAGATGGACGGAGGGGCACCCCTGGTCGGGGGTGCCCCTCCGGTCGTCCGTCAGAGGGACACAGGGACGCGGACGACGACTCGGGTGCCACGCCCCGGCGCGCTGTCCACGGCGAGGCTGCCGCCGCACAGCTGCGCCCGTTCCCGCATGGTCCGCTGGCCGTGACCGCCGCCGCCTGCGGTGGGGTCGAAGCCGCAGCCGTCGTCGGTGACCATGAGCACGAGCCCGTCCCCACCCGCGTCCAGCGACACGGTGGCAGCGGATGCGCCCGCGTGCTTCACGCAGTTGTGCAGCGCCTCGCCCGCGATGCGGACCAGGTGCTCGATCGTCCCGGCGGCGACCGGCGGCATCGCCCCTGCCACCCGCACGTCCACGGGCAAGCCGTCGCGCGTCGTGCAGGCGCGCGCCAGTGCCCCCAGCTCGACGGCGAGGTCATCGGTGGACGTCTCGGGGCGCATGCCGGTCACCATCGCCCGCAGCTGGGCGATCGCCTGCTGCGACAGCGCCTCCAGGTCCCGCGCCGCCTCCTCGACCACGCCCGGCGCCCCAGACCGCAGCCCGCGCTGCACCGCCTGCGCCCGGGCATGCACGGAGAAGAGGGCAGCGATCACTGAGTCGTGCAGATCCCGACCGAGTCGGTGCCGTTCGAGCTCGGCGGCGTGCGCCGCGGCCTGCTCGCGCAGCCGCTCCTCGGCCAGCGCCACCGACGCGTGCGCCCCGAGGGCGGACCACGCGATCAGCTCTCCCTTTGTCGCAGCCGTCACCGAGCGCGGCAAGAGCAGCACCAGGCAGCCGACGACCATCCCGCCCCGGTGTAGCGGGACCTTGACGGATCCTTCCCACCCGAGGTCGCCCGTCAGGTCCGCGATCATCGCCGTCGACGGGGACGCCGCCAGACGCGTGCGTCCGTCCGACAGCAGGAGGAGCCGCCCGGCCGTGAGCAGGTCGCCTCCGGGCAGGTCGGTCAACCGCAGGTCCGCATCCCACAGCGCATCGCTGACCTCGTCGAGCACCCCGGCTCCCGCGAGCAGGGCCAGTCGCCCGTCCGGGCACTCGACCAGGACCAGGCAGGCCACCGCGCGGGACCGCGCCACCGCCTCCTCCGCCAGGCTCCCGAGGACCTCGCCGACCGATCCGCCCGCGGCGAGCCGGGCCGGCGCGGCGCCGAGGACGACCGCGTCCTGATCAGTCCTCGCCAGGCCGAATGTCGGGTGGAAGAAGGCAGGAGCCAACTCCTTGCCGTCGGCGTGCAGCACCGACCCGGACCAGGTGATGCCCACCTCGCTGCCGTCGGGACGGACGATCGTGTTGGCGTAGAAGCCGGAGTCCCCGTCCCGCTGGTCCTGCTCGAGCGCAAGCAGGTAGGCCCGCTCGTGCTCCGCGAAGGAGAGCAGGTAGTCCGCACCCTCGAGTTCCGCGAAGGGCCGGCCGACCAACCGGCACCCGGTGGGGTTCAGGTACACCCACCGGTGGTCGTCCCCGGTCACGCACACGCCGTAGCCGGACGTCTCCAGCATCTCCACCAGGGCATCGAGGCCCAGTCTGCGGAGCACGGCAGCACTGTCGCCAGCCGGCACCGGGGCCTCGGAGGTCCGCGGTCGCGGCACGTCCACCTCGTTCCCGGCCCCGGGCGGGAACCCAGGGCCCGGCTGCCGCTGCGCGGTCTGCTCGGCCGTCCCGTCGGAGTCCCCCACGGCTCGACAGGTTAGCCAGTGCCGACGAGCGTGGGGGTGCCTGCGGCCCGCGCGTCCTCCTCCACAGGGAGGAGAACGTGCCCCGCGACCGGTCCCGACGGAGGACCAGCTCGCGTCCGCCCTGGCCTAGCGTGGTCGCGTGCAACGACTGACCACCTCGATCTCGGGCTTCGCCGGGCGGCATGCCGCCCGGCTCGACGTGGCTCTGGGCTTGCTGGTGGCCGTCTTCGGCGTCCTGTCGTTCTGGCTGACCCCGGACTCGGTGGTCGTCGACCAGCGCTCGTTCGACGCGCTGGGCGCGGGCCTCACGCTGCTCGCCGGCAGCGCGGTGGCGATGCGCGGCCGGTGGCCCGTCGGGGCGCTCGTACTTGCGTCCGCCGCTGCGTTGGTCCCGCTGCAGCTCGGCTACCCCCAGAGCGTCGCCACCTACGCGCCGTTGCTCGTCCTCTACACCGTCGCGGCGTGGCGGCCGGTGCGGGTGAGCGCGCCGGCCGCCGTTGGTGTCTACCTGCTGGTCGGCTCGCTGCTGATCGCCGGCCCGGTGGCGACCACCGTCACCGACTGGGTCAACAACACCTTCATGATCGTCGCCGTCTGGGCCGTCGGCTGGTCCGTGCGCAGCCGCCGTGCCCAGAACGCCCGCCGGGAGGAGCGCAACCGTGCGGTGTTCGAGGCACGCGAGGCCCGTGCCCGGGCCACCGAGGTGGACGAGCGGGCGGCGATCGCCCGGGAGATGCAGGATCTGGTGACCCACGGCATCACCGCCCTGACCGTCCACACGGCCGCGGCCCGGCGGATGCTGCGCAGCGATCCCGACACGGCCGAGCACCTGCTGGCACAGGCCGAGCGCGCCGGCCACGAGGCAGTGACCGAGATGCGCCGCATCTTCGGGGTGCTGCGCCCGTCGGACGACGTCGCGCACCTGCGTCCGCAACCGAGTCTCGCCGACCTCGCGGCGCTCGTCGACGGTGCTCGCGCCGACGGGATGGACGTCGAGCTGGTCAACCGCGGCACGCCGGTCGAGGTCGACCCGGGAGTGGCGCTGACCGCCTACCGCGTCGTCCAGGAGGCGCTGGGCAACGTCCGCCAGCACGCCGGCCGTGCCGTCGCCCGCATCACCCTGGACTGGTGCGACGGCAGCCTGTCCCTGGGGGTGTCGGACGACGGCCGCGGATCCCTCATCTGGTCTGCCGACCAGCCTCCTGGCGGCCACGGCCTCACCTCGCTAAGCGAACGGGTCCGCGCCTACGGCGGAGCGCTCTCGGCGGGCCCGCGAGCCGGCGGCGGCTTCGTCGTGACCGCCCGCCTCCCCCTCGATCGGAGCCCGTCGTGACGATCCGCGTCCTGCTCGTGGACGACCAGCCGCTCCTGCGGACCGGCTTCCGCCTCATCCTCCAGACCGAGCCCGACATGGAGGTCGTCGGCGAGGCCGCCGACGGCGAGGTCGCCCTCGCCCAAGTCCGGGCTTTGCAACCCGACGTCGTCCTCATGGACATCCGGATGCCCCGCATGGACGGCGTGGAGACCACCCGCCGGCTGGGCCAGCTGGACTCCCCGCCGCGCGTGCTGATCCTCACCACCTACGACCTGGACGAGTACGTCGTCGAGTCGCTGCGCGCAGGGGCGTCGGGGTTCCTCCTCAAGGACGCCCCCGCCGACGACCTGGTCGACGCCGTCCGCGTGGTTCACCGCGGGGACGCCGTGATCGCCCCGCAGGTCACGCGTCGGCTGCTCGATCGCTTCGCCCAGCAGCTGCCTGCCACGACCGCCGCGACGTCGAAGGCGCCGTTGCCCCAGCTCACCGACCGCGAGCACCAGGTCCTGCTGCTCGTTGCCCGCGGCCTCTCCAACGCCGAGATCGCCGCCGAGCTGGTTCTCAGCGAGACCACCGTGAAGACCCACGTCAGCAACCTCCTCATGAAGCTCGGGCTCCGCGACCGGGTGCAGGCCGTCGTGCTCGCCTACGAGCGCGGCCTCGTCACGCCATCCGGGTCGTGAGGACGAGCGCCCCCTCGTGCCTCCTCCTCGCGGAGGAGCGCAGGACGGGACCGGCGGAGGACGCCCCGCCCCGTTCGCCTCCCTAGCGTCGAGGACGAGCGGGACAGGTGGTCCCGACGCCGATCCGCTGGAGGCCCTGATGACCTCGATCCTCGTGTCCGATGAGGCGCTAACCGTCCGCCTTCCCTTGGTGAGCCGGATCGCCGGAGTGCTGGGCGAGCAGGTCGTACCGCGCTCAGCCATCACCGGTGCCGACGTCGTGACCGACGGGCTCGCCGCGGCCCGCGGCCTGCGCGCGCCGGGCCTCGCCATCCCCGGCCGGCGCGAGATCGGCACCTGGCGTGGCCGCGGGGCGCGACGCTTCGTCGACGTCCGCCGGGGCCAGCCGGCCCTGCGCCTGCGCCTACGCGGACAGCGCTACGACGAGCTGCTCATCGGCCACGATGACGCCGCCGCGCTGGTCGCCCAGCTGGCCCCGTCCACCGGCTCCCCCCTCCCCCAGAAGAGATCGCGGGGATGAGACCACTGACCGAGACGGAGAACCGCCGCACGTTGACTGGCGGGACCCCCGACGCCGCTGCGCGGCTACGCCGTGTTTCAGCGCGACGACCGGCCCTTGGGCATCGCGCTGCGAGCGGCGGACTGCCGGATGTCCAGCACGACCGCAGCAATGTGCCTGCTGTGCGAGAGCGCCCAGGCCGGAGCCGACGTCTCGCTCTTCACCGCGAAGCGCGCGAGTGCAGCCGGCGCCCATCACCACGCTGAGGGGCACGCAGTGCCTCCTGCTCGCGCAGTCCTGCCCGCCGCAGAACCCACGAGCTGCTGACCGCTCCCGCGGACGGGAGATCCTGCGCATCGTCACCGGCCGGGGGACCTTCGCCGGCGGACCTCATACCGCCGTCTGTCTCGTGCCTGCCATCCCCATGGTTCCTTTCCCTGCCCGTTCTCGTCCCGGAAGGACCTGCCATGCCTTCGAGCACCGTGCTGGCCCTGGCACCGCTGCTCCTGCTCGCCATCGGCGTCGTCGTCTACGCCTTGGTAGACCTCGCGCGCTCACCAGATCCGCGGTGGCTGCCGCGGTGGGGGTGGACCCTGATCTGCTTGCTCTCCATCCCCTTCGGCGCCGTCGCCTACCTCGTCCTCGGGCGTCAGCAGCGATGAGCAACCGCACGTCGCTCTGGGCCAGCCTGGCTCGCTACCCGACCGTCGACCCCGGCCACCCGTGGGCCATCAGTACCTCCGGCCTCACCCGGAACTACCCGGGTGGGGCGGGCGTCCACGACATCGACCTGCGCGTGCCCCGGGGCAGCGTCTACGGCCTCGTCGGCCCCAACGGCGCCGGCAAGACGACCCTCCTGTCCATCCTCACCGGCCTGCGGCGCGCCGACGCCGGGTCGGTCACGACCGCAGTACCGGTCGAGCGCATCGCCGTCTGCCCCGACGTTCCCGACCTCGAGCCGTGGCTGACCGCCGCCGAGGTCGTCGAGCTCGCCCGCTCCCTGAGCGCCCCGCGCATCCCCGCCACAGGCGTGCTCGAGGCACTGGCCCACGCCGGCCTGGGGGACGTGGCGCACCGCCGGGTCGGAGGGTTCAGCCGCGGCATGCGGCAGCGGGTCGGCCTGGCCGCGGCCCTGGTGACCGACCCGGAGATCTTGGTGCTCGACGAGCCCACCAGCGCCCTGGACCCTGCCGGCCGGGCGGGGATGCTCGGCCTGATCGCCGCGATGGCCGGCGACCGCACGGTCATCATGTCCACGCACATCCTCGCCGACGTGGAACGGGTGGCCGACACCATCGGCGTGCTACGCGACGGTCGCCTGCTCTACCAGGGCGCCACCCAGGATCTGCTCGCCGACCACGCCCGGCCCGGGTGGACGGTGCGGCTGCGCGAGGGAGCAGACCGGGCTCGGGCGGCTCTCGAGGGCCAGCCCTGGGTCACGCGGGTCACCAGCCCCGCCCGCACCGTCCTGCACGTCGACGTCACCAGCGCCGACGCTGCCGAGACCGGTCTGGTGCCCGTGCTCGCCGCCTGCGGCGCACGGATCGTGGCGATCGAGCCGCACACCGCCGACCTGGAGACCGCGTTCCTGTCCCTGACCTCAACCCGGGAGAACCCGTGATCCCCACCACCGACCGTCCGCCGGCGGCTCTCGACGTGCACCGCGGGGCCACCAGCGTCCGGCCGCTCGGGCCGTGGCGGCTGGAATGGCTGCGCCTGACCCGCACCCGACGGTGGATCGGGTTGGCCGTTCCGTTTCTCCTCTTCGCGTGCACCGGCCCGCTGATGGCCCGCTACGCCGACGAGCTCCTGTCCGCGGTCGGCACGGCCGGGAACATCACCGTGCAGGCGACCGCGCCCACGCCCGCCGACGCCATGGACGGCTACACCGGCAATGCGCTGCAGCTGGGACTCCTTGCGGCGCTGGTCGTCGCCGCCGCGGCACTGACCGTGAACGCCCGCCCCACGCTGGCCGTCTTCTACCGCACCCGAGTCCCCTCCGCCGCCCGCCTGGTCCTCCCCCGCTGGACAGTGGTCACCGGCGCTGCCGTGGCCGCCCACGCGGCCGGCACCGCCCTGGCGGTGTACGAGACCGGCGTCCTGATCGGCCTACCCGACATCCCGGCCGTGCTGACAGGGTGGGCACTGAGTTCCCTGTACCTCGTCTTCGCCCTCGCAGTCACCGCTGCGGTCGCCACCCGCGCCCGGAGCACGCTGTCAGCAGTCGCCGTCACCCTCGCCGTCGTCCTGGTCCTTCCGCTGCTCGCCGCGATCCCGGCACTGGAGCCTTGGATGCCCTCGACTCTGGCCGGCGCCCCCACTGCGCTCCTCCAGGGCGCCGGCCCCGGCGATTACGCACGTGCCGCTTCCGTCGCCGCCGTAGTCAGCGGTGCCGCGCTGCTGCTCGCCATCCGCGGCGTAGCCCGCCGGGAACTGTGACTGGACGACCCGCCGTCCACTACGTGGGCGGCATGACGTTGACCGATTCGCTACCGGACTTGGTCGCAAGGTCCGCGGTCACATTGAGAGTTCAGCAGTCGAGGGTCGCCGTGCTCGTGGCTGCCGCGGCCTCCGGCGAACGCTGGCACGCGACCCTCCAGCCCGAGGACCGGCAGCGGCTGGTCCATCTCGGTCACTTCCCCGACTACTCCTCGGAACTGGACTGGACCGTGGGTGACGTTGCCGGACACCTGCGCGACAGTGCCCAGGTCTTCACCGAACGACTGAGGCGCATGTGCACGGAGCGCCAGCCGCAACTGGCCGACTTCGTCACCGACGCCCCGGAGCGGCTGGCCGGCTACCGATCCCCTCCGCCGGCGCAACTGCTCAGGCAGCTACGTAGGGCGCAGGACGAGTTGCTGCAGACCGTGGCCGGCGTGGGCGCCACGGAACTGGACCGAACCGGTCTCCACGCCGTCGACGGGCGGATCAGCGTCGCTGAGGTGCTCGACTTCCTGCCGAGACACCAGCTCGATCACGCCCAGCAGTTGGCCGCCCAGCTTCGGTGCCCACAGTCTTGACGGTCGGGTCGCGCTTATCACCGCCGTCAGCCGACGAATGGCGTTCGGCGCCACCCTCGCCCGACGGCTGATGGGCGACGGCGCCGCGTCGCGCCGCGATGCGGACAGACACTGGGACCAGCCGTGTGCGTATGTACCGTGTCCCCCCTCGGGCACCGAGTTGGAGCCCCACGGTCTTCAGGCCGGTGGGGGTTCTCCTGCTTCTGACGTCGGCACGTCCGCTCGATACCTGAAAACCACATCGACCGCTGGGCCGGCACTAGGTCTCGGACGTCCTTCGGGTGCCCCTTCACAGGCAAGGGTCAACGCAACCGGATAACTCGTCTCATGCGCGCGGCCGGTGGGATCAGGCTGACCTCCCCGTGCCCCGCGCCGGAGGTCGGACCACTCGATGTTCCCGGCGACGCCTTGAGCCGAGGTTGCGGGAAACGTCCGTGGAACGGTTTTCTCTCACGGTGTCCCAGTCCCTCCGGCGTGGCCTTCGACGACGCGCGCCGGTGGCGGTCCACGACCGGCTGGACGCCGACGCGGTGCCCGGTCTGAACTAGGCGGGCAGCACGTCTGGCCCTCGTTCTCGCCGAGCGGTTCACCTACGGCCATCTACGTCCTCCTCGACGGGCTTGGAAAGCCAGCGGTCCGCAGGGGCCTGCCGGGCGAAAACGGGGCCCGGAACCCATCGGACCGACCGTAGGCTGTTGGGCGTGGCAGGTATCGCGCGCTGGCGGCGCTGGGTGCCCACTCCCCGGGCGGACTCGGCTGCAGTCCCCTCCCCCGTCGCTCCGGCTCCAGCCACGGACGTGCTGTACGCCGTCCTCCTGCCCGGCCCTGGGCCGGACCCGAACCGCGTCGATCTGCTCGCCGGGCTGCTGCGCGAGCACCAGGGCATGCTGGCCGCCGAGCGGCTCGCGGCCGGGGTCGAGGCTCAGACGTTCTGGCTGCAGCACCTGGACGAGGCCGACGTCCTGTTGGTGCACCTCCGTGCCGGAGATCCGTGGGGCGCGGCAGGCCGGCTGGCCCAACCGGCCGACGAGGAGACGGCCCGGGTCCACGCCCTGGTCACCGCCGCCCTTGGGGCCGATCCGTGGCATGCCGGTGACACGCTTCCCGTCGAGGTGCGCCGGTTCTCCGCCACCGGCACCGCGGACGAGTTCCCGGAGGTCATGGCGTTCGCCACAGTGCTCCTGCCGGGGGTCTCCGCTGGCATCGCCGAGCGACGTCGCGCGATCGACCGGTTCGACGACGTCCGCCACGAGCTCACGGGCTCGCGGCGGGAGGCGCACTTCGTCCAGCCCACCCGGATCGGCGAGCTGTACCTGATCTACGCGCGCGGTGAGGTGTCCCGGCTCCTGGAGGTCATCCGGACCTCCGACCACCCGTTGCTCCAGGCCGAGCGCGACATGAGCGTCTTCCTCTACGGGATCGACCTCACCCAGCGGTTCATGCCGATCCCCTCACCACTGCACGCGTGGACCGCACCGGCACCCCAGGCCGCTCCCCGCTCCTGAGCTGGGCGCACCGAGGGGCACCGTCCGTCCGGACGGCACCCCTCGGGCGGCACCGTCAGTCCCGGCTCGGCAGGAGCTCCTCCGCGGGCCTGCGGGGGGCAGGCACGGCAGCGGGTGCTGCCACCGGCTCCACGTCGTGCCGCAGGGTCGGCAGCCACTGCAGCCAGCGCGGCAGGTACCGAGGAAGCGCAGGTCGTGGAGCTCGTCGACGCTGTCCGGCGTCGCTTCGGCGACCTGCACATCGCGGTCAACGGGGCCGCCAACGCCGAAGGGGCCGCAGACAGCGGGCCAGCCTTCACGAACATGTCGCTGCTGGCCTTCGAGTCTGTCATCCGGACGACTCTGGTCAGCGTCTGGCTGTGCATGCGCCATCAGTTGCCCGCCATCGCCGCCAGCGGCGGCGGCTCCATCATCAACATCAGCTCGATCGACGCGCTCCTGGCCGCACCTGGTACCGGCTCGTACGCCGCCGGCAAGGCGGGCGTGAACGCGCTCAGTCGCGCGGCGGCAGCCGAGTACGCCTCGCAGGGCATCCGGATCAACGTCATCAGCCCGGGCGCGGGCAGGACGCCGATGCTCGAGGCCAACCTCGCAGCCGACAGCGAGGAGGGACGAGCGGCCCTCCTCGACGGCTACCTGTCCCGGATCGCGGCCCGTCGCCTCGGTGAGCCGCAGGGAATGGCGGCCGCGGCCGTGTGGCTGGCGTCCGAGCACGCCTCCTACGTGATCGGTCACAACTTCGTCATCGACGGCGCCGTCGACGGTGCCTGGTGAGCCGCCGCGCCGCCCGCGCCATCCGATCGGCACCGAGCGTTTGGAGGACAGTGCTGATCCGCTGTACCACCGTCGTAGCCGCCGCGACGCTGGCGGTCCTCAGCACCACCGGCTGCTCGCTCGTCACTGACACCGGCCCTGTCACCACCCAAGATCGTGCGGTCGCCGGCGTCACCGGCGTCCGGCTGGAGACCAGCGGAACACTGTCCATCACTCCTGGCGCCAGCCCCGCCCTCACCGTGACCGCCGGCAGCAAGGTCATCGCCAGGCTCACCAGCGAAGTGGATGGAGAGGTTCTGGTACTCGCGTTCGACGGCCGGGCCCTCACGCTCGGCGACGTCCACTACTCGCTGACCCTCCCTCGCCTCAACAGTCTCGTCGTGACCGGTTCCGGACAGACCGTCGCCGAGTCCGTACCGGCCGACGCGTTGTCGGTCACGGTCGACGGGTCCGGCGACGTCGAGATGCGCGGCCTGGACGTCGCCGAACTGCACGTGGCGTTGACGGGCTCAGGAACCGTCGAGGCCGAGGGCGACGCCACCACCCAACAGGTGCGAGTGGAAGGGTCCGGGGACTACGCGGCTGACCTCCTCGACAGCGCCGTGGCCACGGTCATCGTGGCCGGCTCCGGCAGCGCCGACGTCCGGGCCACCGATACCCTCACCGCGACCGTCCGGGGAAGCGGGGACATCAGTCACACCGGCGGCCCCCGGGTCACGAGCACAGTCGACGGCTCCGGCGAGGTCGTCGCGCGGTAGCCTCCGTCCCGACCTGCACGCGCGTCTGGTCGACGGCGCCTTCACCGTCGAGCCGGTCACGGCCGACGATCCGGACGCCACGCTGGCCGGCGGGCACGAGGCGCTGGCAAGCCTCGTCTACGACGGGCGGGACCTCGACGCCGCCGTGCGGGCCGGTGAGGTGTCGGTCAGCGGCGACGACGCGGCGGCCCGGCGGTTCCTCACCTTGTTCAGCCTCCCCGAGAAGGTCGGGACGGCGACGAGCTGACGCTCCCGAGGTGTCCGGGCGGGGCAGTCGGCACAGCGCGAGTTCGGGGCACCCCCTCGACGCACCTGCCCGGGAAGCCGGCCACTCAGCTCTCGCACGACCTCCGCTCGTGCCTCGGCCCGCCGCCGAGCCGTGACCGCCGACGCCGTGCACCGCACTCCCCGCTTCGCTCCCGCACGCGCAACCTCAGGGGTTGAGCCGTGTGCGTATGTAGCGTGTCGCCCCTCGGACACCGAGTTGGACCCCCACGGCGACCGCCATGGGGGTTCTGCTGGTTCTGAGGTGAGCAGGTTCGTCCGTGCTCAACGGCTGCACCGAACTGACGACTCTCCCTTGAGCGGCGATTGCCTGCGGCCATCGCTTCGCGGCTCCACCGGCCCCTCGACATCCCCGCAGGACAGGAGCAGCTCGAGCGGGTGCCCGGGGCATCCTTCGGCCTCCCCACACAGGAGCGCCCGGCCAGGGACGATCGTGAGCGGCGTCGGATAGTCGGCCTCGCTCCGGGTAGAAGCCCGGGATGACAGCGCCGGAAGCCTCCGCACCCGCACCACCCGAAGAGGGCGAGATGATCGCCGTCGAGCACGAGGGTTCGGTGGTGGCGGTCGCCATGCTGGCGGGCGAACTCCACGCCTTCGACGACACCTGCCCGCACGCCGGCTGTTCCCTCGCGGAGGGCGAGCTCGACGGAACCACCGTCGAGTGCCCCTGCCACATGGCCACGTTCGACGTGACGACCGGCGAGGTCGTGGACGGCCCGGCGACCTCCGGGGTCGCCACCTGGTCGGCCGCGATCGCCAACGGGGCTCTGGTTCTCAGCGAGCCGCAGAGCCCCGAGCGGGACGCGGACGCCGAAGCAGGTCGCGAGCAGGGGTTCCACTCGGCGACTGCGGGTCCCGACATGGACATCACCATCCTCGTCGAGCTGGAACACGACGCCATGCGCAGCCAGTTCGACGCCATCGATGCCCTGACCGACGCGGACGAGCTAACCGAGGCGTGGGCGGTCCTGGCCGAACTCCTGGAGGTCCACGCGAGCGGTGAGGAGTCGGTGCTGTACCCGAGACTGGCAAGAGCCGCCGACGAGGGAGCGGAGGAGGCCGACCACGCCGTCCGAGAGCACAACGAGCTGCGTGACAGCGTCGCCGCCGTGCAGCGGCACCCCGCCGGCAGTGAGGAATGGTGGCAGGCCCTGCGGAGCGCCCGCCAGGTCAACGAAGAACACCTGCAGGATGAGGAACGCGACGCCCTCCCGCTGTTCCGGGAGAGCACTGACCGGGCACACCGAGAGCAACTCGGCCGGGAGTGGGTCGCCTTCCACGAGCAGCACCAGCACGCGCGGGGGCTCAGCGGGGAGCATGTCGACCCCGAGGACGTGGTTTCCTGACGCGGACGGATCGAGCGATGGGCTTGCCGGGTGGCGGGCGTCCTGATCGCCAGGCCCGTCCACTGGTCACTCGTCACCGTGACCCAGGCGTGTGCGTATGTAGCGTGTCGCCCCTCGGACACCACAGAGTGGGAGCTCTCCCACCTTCCAGGCCCACAGACGGGCCCTGCTCAGCAACCCGCCGGCACGGTCCCTGCCGGGACCGGTGCCGCCACTATCCCGCCCCCCGTCCCCCCATCGGGTGACTCCGACGCGGCAATCTTGCGCAGACTCCTCGCGGCGAATGCCGTTCCTGGAACGACCGGCACGGGTCCGTCCATGCCGAACGCCGCTCCCCCACTGCCCCGGGCCGCCCGCCGCCGGGTGACCGACCCGGCGTCCCCGTCCGTCCACCGCTCGACTCCGCCCTTCGTCCCCACCAGCTCAGCTCAGCCGGCAGCGCCGTGGCGCTGGCGGCGGCGCATCGGCGCCGGCTCGGCCACCTACCAGGCCACGCCGCCAGGACCGCTCGGTGACGACGGCGGCCTCGTCGTCATCGCACGCCAGCAACCGGTCAACCTGCCTTGCCTGACCTGTGGCCGGGCGGCTCTCACGTGGCGAGCCGTTCTCGAACTCCCCGCCCCGTTCCCTCGCACCCTTCCCGGGCACGGCAGCGGCTGCTCACGCAACCACGCCGCCAGCACCGTTCCGACCCGCTGGGACGCCGTCGCCCAGGTGCTCCACCACGCCGCCGCACAGCTGCGCGAGGACCGTGAGCCGTCGCTGTGGCACGAGCAGCTCGCCGAACAACGAACACGAGAAGCTGACCGCGCTCAATGGCTCGCCGGGCAGCCATCCCCGGCCCGCCAACTGGCCCTACGCCTGTGGATCGACGATGGACTCACCGTCACAGACACCGAGATCATCGTCGAAGCAGTGCTGGCCGATCGCTCACATGCGGCCCGCGGGCGCAGCGTGGCGGGCACGCCATGACCCCAGCCGCAGCCGCTTCAGCGGACGCTTGCTGAGCTTCCCGGCGGGACACGGGCCACCAGGCCCGTCGCGCTGCCGCGCGACGCACAAGGACGACACGGTCCGGCATCCGAGTCGAGCGTCGGCCCGCCCGCCAGTCACTGCACGTGTGGCTAGCCCCTCCGATTCGACCGCCCAGTCCGGCCGGCATTCCCCGCACACGCCGACACGCCGGTCGTGTCAACCACGCCGCCAGAGACCTGCAGTCGGGCCTGGAGCGCACACCGAACCGTGACGGCGAGTTCGTGCCCGGCCACCCCGGCTATCTCCACGACGACCGGCTGGCGTGGACCGCCGGACCGCACCACCTGGCGATACGGCTCCGGCGCCCCCATCACTGCGCCGGCGCAGCCGCGCGGGAGGCGACCGCAAACGGTGACATGGGCCGCCCGACGCCGCGCCGCACGACCGTCACGGGGCAGGGAGCGTGGTGCACGCACTGGTCGCTGACGGAACCCAGCAGCAGACCGGCGAACCCGCCGTGACCCCGGGCGCCCACGACAAGAAGGTCTGCGTTCTCCGCCGCGGCAATCAGCGAAGCAGCCGGCTGTGCGTGGACGACGTGCGTGTGCACGAGCACCGACGGGTCGAGCGCCGCGTGCGCGACACAGGCGTTGAGCTCATCGCGGACCGCCTCCTCGAAGTCGTCCAGCGGGGGCACGTACCCGGGCTCCCACGTGCGGGGCCTGGGCGCCGTGGTGAGACCCCAGGAGCGGACCACTTGCAGCGCCAGGCCTGTGCGAGCGGCCAGCCCCGCCGCCCAGACCAGTGCCTCCTGAGCGTTGGCCGACCCGTCGTGCCCGACGAGCACTCCGCCGTCGACGATGACCTTCTTGCAGACCTCTGCCACTGCACTTCCCGTCCCTCGGACCGATGACTTCCTCGATCTTCGAGCCCGCCGAGCCGAGTTGAGCAGGGCCGAAGGTGGTGATGCTCGGGACCTCGGTCCCGAGCTACCCACGTCGCCCGCGCCGTCGGCGAACCAGCGAGCGCAGCTCCCCGCAATCCCACCGGCAGCGACGCACGGAGGGTGGTCAGTGCCTTGAACGCTCATCGACGTCCGTCACGGGTGGCATCCGCCGCCACTGCCAGACCGGGCCCTGTCACGCTGCACCGCAGCCGAGCACCAGCCGAGTGACGGTCCGTGTCACACGAGGTGGTTTCGCGACCCCCGGCCCTCGCAGTACTCCTTCAGCGCGGCGTTGGTCCTGACGAACGGGCCGACCAGGATGAACAGCCCCGGGAGGAACCACAGTCCCGTGAGCGCGCTGGCCGGCTTCGCCCGCCTCTGCCGAAAGTCAGGAGGCCGGCCCGCTGAAGGTCCCCTTCGATCACCTCGCCATCGTCACCTCCGCCGGCATGCTGAGCGGCAGCGACCCGCTGGCCAGTGGCTTAGCACCGCCGCCTACTCCGCGAAGGTCAGGACATCGGCGAGGGGTCGCCGATTGGTGGATGGCGAACGGTCGCCGCCCGGGTAGCCCAGCCGGAGGAGCATCTGCGGGTGCCCGATGAGCGACAGCCGGGTCCCCAGCTGCGCGCGAGTGGCCGGCCAGTCCAGCGCCTGGGTGAGCGGCGAGGCGGCCAGTCCGGCCACGGTCACGCGCAGCAGCACCTGGCCGAGGCCCCGACCGGCGGTCAGCCAGGCCATCGCGTCGTCGTTGTCAGTGCCCAGCAGCACCACCGCCGGGCGCTCCACCGGCGGCGGCGGCGCATCCGGGTCCTCCGGGCTGTGGAACGGCGACCTGTCGCCCGGCCGCGAGCCGACGACGAAGTCCCGGATCAGCCAGTTGGACGGCCGGGTGGCCGGGTCCTCCTCGAGCACCGCGCCCACCGGGATGCCGTCGACGGCGGCCGGATCGGTTCGCATCCAGTGCTGCAGCTCGGCCACGTACTCGGGCTCGCTCTGCTCGATCTCCTCCGCCCGAGAGAGGAGGAAGGCTGTGGCTACCTCCTCGTCCGTCTCGGTGATCGGCTTGAGCCACACCGAGAAGGCCGCGACGGCCCGCTGCAGCCCGTCGACCACCTCGGCGGGTACGGCCTGCGGCTGGAACGGCGCCCGTTCGGTGTGCCGGCTGGCGATTGCTGCACCGAGGGCCCGGTCGGACTCGGCCACCTCACGCGAGCCGGTGAGGGTGAGGCTCGCCAGCAGCTCCGGGTCGGCCGGCTCGGGCAGCAGCTCCACCGCCACTTCGGCGCCCGCGGCCCGCAGGGCGATCAGCGCGAACTCCACCGCCACGCCGCAGCTGATGATCCGCTGACGGCCGCTGCGGTCCAGTGCGGGCAACGCGCGCGCGGGATCGGCGCGGACGTCGAGGCGATTTCCGGCCACGGTAAACGACCAGGGCTGGGTGTTGTGAATCGACGGCGCCCGTGTCGCGGCCTCCACCACCTGCCTCCACTGCTCCCGGTCCACCGGCCCACCTCCCATTCGGCTCCCCATGGAGCCACGTCGCTACGGAGCTTCTGCCTACCCCATGCGGGGGCCTTCTGGCAGAACGCGCCCGGGACGGTTCTGCCGAGACCTGCGCTACGGCGGTGCCGTAGACCTTGCCGTGGAAGCGGGCGCCCCCTCGGGCCGCCGGCTACGCGAAACGCTGAGGGCACACGGTTCACGGCACCGTCGGCCACCCGGATCGCGGCGACCAGCCGACGTCGACCAGCCGAGGCCCGGCGGGTCACGCCGGTGCGGCGGTGGGCCGTCGAGGCGGTACGAAGCTCGGTCAAGGCCTTTCCTGGGTCGCGGTATCAGGGTCGACGCTACGAGCGCGGCCGGGTCCCGGCCGGGGCCGGAGGTCCATGGTTCTCAGGACCGAAGCCCTGTGCTGCTCGCCCGCCGGGCGCCTGGCGCCGATCCGGGCGACCATCTCCACGAGGAGAGCGCCGGCGGCGCCGAGGCCCGCGGCCAGCAGCAGCCCCGGCGCGGTCGGCCGGAGCAGGAGGACGTCCTCCCGGAATGTCGGTAGCGAGAGCGCCAGCATTGCTAGACCGGCCATGGCGCCCAGCAGAACCGCCTTGCCAGCGGTCAGCGGCCGCGCCAGGACGGCGAGGGTCCACAGGGCGACGGCCACGACGACCACGGTCGCCGTCGTTCGGGCCCCTCCGACACCGGCGCCCGGGTCGAGCCAGCGGGTGATCGCGTACCCGGCGTACGCCGCCGCGGCGGTGACGACGCCCACGGGCACCGAGAACCGGAGCACCCGCCCGACGAACCCCGGCACGTAGCGCCTGCGGTTCGGTGCCAGCGCCAGGAAGAAGCCGGGCACCCCGATGGTCAGCGTCGAGATGAGCGTCAGCTGCACCGGCTCCAGCGGATAGGCCGCCAGTGTGACCACTGTGGCCAGGGCCAACACCAAGCTGTAGACGTTCTTGACCAGGAAGAGGTTGGCCGCCCGCTCGACGTTCGCGATCACCCGCCGCCCCTCGGCGACCGCGTGCGGCAGATGCGCGAAGCGGCCGTCTAGCAGGACCAGTTGCGCCACCGCCCGCGTCGCCGGCGCTCCGTTGCCCATCGCGACGCCGACGTCGGCGTCCTTCAGCGCGAGCGCGTCGTTGACGCCGTCTCCGGTCATCGCGACCACGTGGCCGCGGGCCCGCAGCGCCCGCACCATGGCCCGCTTCTGGTGCGGGGTCACGCGGCCGAAGACGCTCGCGGACTCCAGGGCGGCGCCGAGCTCGTCGGGGTCCTCCGGCAGGGTCCGGGCGTCGACGGCGTCCCCGGCGCCGGTCACTCCGGGCACACCCACGGCGGCGGCGACCGCGCCGACAGTGCGCGGGTTGTCGCCCGAGATGACCTTGAGTGCGACGCCCTGGTCGGTGAAGTAGCGCAGGACCTCGGCAGCGTCCTCGCGGATGCGCTCGGCCAGCACCACGAGGGTCACCGGTGTCAGCCCGGCCGGCAGCCGGGGCTCGGCGGCGTCACCGGTCCACGGCCGGGCCGACCGGGCCAGCAGGAGCACACGCCGGCCCTGCGCGGCCAGCCTGTCGGCGCTGGCCCGCGCGTCTCGTTCGGCGGCGCCGTCCGGAGCGGGCAGCACCATCTCCGGCGCGCCGAGGACCCAGGTGACCCCGTCAGCGGTACGCACCGCCGACCACTTGCGGGCGGAGGAGAACGGCACGGCGCAGGCCGCCTGCTCGACGCCCACTGCGGGGAACGCGGCGGCCAGGGCCCGCGCTGTGGCGTTGCCGCCGTCGGCTACGGCGAGCAGCGTCAGCGCCGCGGCGGGGGCCGGGTCGCCGGCGAGGGGCACCAGGTGATCGAAGGCGACGTCGCCATGAGTGAGGGTGCCGGTCTTGTCCAGGCAGACCACGTCGACGCGGGCGAGTCCCTCCACGGCGGGCAGCTCCTGCACCAGGACCTGACGCCGGGCGAGTCCGACCGTCGCCACGAGGAACGCCAGGGTGGTGAGCAGGACCAGGCCCTCGGGGACCATGCCGACCATCGCGCCGACGGTGCCGGTGACCGTGTCCCGCCAGTCCTCGTTGTCCTCAGCCCGGAACTGGCTCCAGAGCACGGCCGGGCCCACCACGAGCAGACCGATCGCGATCCACCGCAGGATCCGGTTCGTCCCCTCCTGCAGCTCCGACCGGGTGCGGGTGAAGGCCCGGGCCTCGGCGGCCAGCCGCACGGCGTAAGCCTGCTCTCCCACTCCCGTGGCCTGCATGCGACCGCTGCCGGCGAGGACGACCGAGCCGGACAGCAGTTCGTCGCCGGGCGACTTGGCGACGGCCTCGGCCTCGCCGGTGAGCAAGGACTCGTCGACGGACAGGCCCGCGCCTGCGCGCAGCGGGCCGTCGACCGGGATCTGGTCGCCGGCCTGCACGACCAGCAGGTCGTCGAGGACGACGTCCTCGACCGCCACCTCTCCCTCGCGCCCATCGCGGATCGGCCGGGCCCGTGGGGCACTGAGGACGGCGAGGCGGTCGAGCGTCCGCTTGGCCCGCAGCTCCTGGACGATGCCGATCGCCGCGTTGGCCACGATGACGCCACCGAAGAGGGCGTTCTGCCAGCGGCCCGTCAGCACAGCCACCACCCAGAGGGCAGCGAGCAGGGCGTTGAAGAAGGTGAACACGTTTGCCCGCAGGATCTCCCCCAGCGTGCGACTGGTCCGTGCCGCCGTGGCGTTGACCGCGCCGACGGCCACGCGCTCGGCGACCTCGGCGGCGGTCAGACCGGTCGGCACGGTGACGTGGCCGGGCGCGGCCACGACCGTCGCCGGCGCCGCCGGGTCCATCGTCATAGCAGGCCTCCGGTCTGCAGGTTCAGCGTCGCCACCCAGGCGGCCAGCAGCTCTCCCCCGACCGTGCCGACGGCGCGCAGGACCGCGGCCACCCACCCCCAGACGGCGGCGGGGGCGGGCGGGTGCAGCCGGTTCCGGCCGCCGGGACGCCGCCTGTCCCCGCCGTCCGGCCACGAGGGCCGCCAGACGCCGCGCCGCGGAAGCGTGCACATGAGGTTGGCCACCCCGTCATCGTCTGCTGGGCGGGCCTGCCTCGGCCCGGGCCGGCTGGCCCCTGCCACCGGGCCCGAGGTCCCTGCCGTCACGCTGTCCGGTTGAGCGGACGCGCCGCGGCGCCAGTCGCGGCATCGCCGGCTGCCGGACGTCCTGCCCTCGGGCCGGACCACGACAGGTGGCCCCTGCCCGTGAGCAGGGGCCACCCCATGCGGCTGTACCGACCAGGTCAGGGCCCTCCGGTCCGGTTCCCGCTCAGCACCGCCGGCTCAGCACCGGGCGTGCCGCCGACCGGCTCCCCCGCTGCGGGGCCCGGCGGGTATGGCGGGAGGCGATCAGTCGCCTGCCCGCCGGACGGCGGGACGGGTCGGCCACCGCGCACCGCCAGTGCGACCAGCAGCCCACCGGCCAGGGCGATGACCGCGCCGACACCGAGCAGCGTCCACGAGAACCAGGTCAGCCCGGGAAGGGTCGCGCCCGCCCGCACCTCCGCGGAGATGCCAGCGGTGCTGTCGGCGCGCATCACGACAACGGTCCAGTCGCCCTCGGTGGGCCGCCAGTCCAGCACCTGGGTGCCGTTGCCGGTGGCTGAGGCGACCCACACGTCCGCCCCTGTCGGGGGAACGGCCGGCGCGTCGCCCGCGATGTCGGTCAGGCCGCGCAGGACGTCCGGGTCGCCGTCCTCGCGGATCACGACGCCGTCCAGTTCGCTGCGCCCGACGCCGTCGAGGTAGCGGGCCACCTCGTCGGTGCGCCCCAGGCCGACGAAGAGCTGGTGCTCGGAATCGGCCGGGGTGACCTCGATGCGGGCGGTGCCGAGCAGGTCGTCGACCACCCAGTCCAGGCCGTCGCCCTCGAGCACGATCCCGGCGGTCGCCACCGCGTACTGGTCGCTGGCCAGCTCGGCGTCCGGCGAGACCAGCCAGCCGTCGTCGCGCTGGGTCTGGTCGGCCCAGAGCAGCGTGCCGCCGGCACCGAAGAAGCCGGTGGCCGCGGCCGCCAACACCGCACCGATGACGAGGGTGACGATCCGGCCCGCAGACCACTGGTTCGGCGCCGAGGGGACCGGTCCGGGCACGCTGGGCTGCGGAGTCGCCGGGCTGTACGCGCTCCCGCCCGAAGGAGCGGATGGGTTCGGGCCGGCCTGCACCGACCCTGGGTCGGGTCCGCCCATGTCCATCCGGAAGGGCGGATAGGCGTCGGTCATGAGGCCGGCATAGGCGGCGACGCGCAGCGCCCAGCGGTCCATGCCCAGGACGAAGTCGTAGATCGGGAGCGGGTACCGGCCGGAGAAGAGCAGCACCGCCCCCGCGACGAACACGAGCAGGGCCACCAGGCCGCCGAAGCCCCAGCCGTCGTCCCAGATGCCGTCCGTGCCGGTGCCGAGCCAGATGCCACCGCCGACGAACACGGCGAGCACCAGGTAGTGCGGCAGGGCGAGCAGCCACCACTTCACCAGCACCAGGCCCCGGGAGAGCCGCTCCGGATACGGGACGTCCAGATGCGCCGGGTAGTCCGGTACGTCGGCGAGGGTAAAGGGCGGATACCGGTCGGTGCCCAGCGCCCCGTAGCCGTAGTAGTGGACGCGCCACGTCCAGCGCAGCACCCCGACGTTGTAGTCGAACAGCATCCAGGGAAAGCGGCCGGTCAGCAGGATCGCGAAGAACGCGATGACCCCGACGACGGCGAAGCCCAGCCACAGGAAGCCCAGCACGACATAGTGCGGAATCAACAGCAACCACTTGACCAGCCACAGCCCGCGCGAGAGCGAGCCGTCCAACGACGCGTCGACCCGCACGGGATACGGCGTCCGGTTCTCGGTCACGCCGTCCTCCTCTCCTGGCCGATCGAGATCGCGGGGCGCTCGTCGTCCCGGGGACCGGCAGTGCCCTCGAGCTTCGTGGCCCTCCCGGCCTCCCGGTACGGCCGAGCGGCGCATCGCGACGGGACCCGCGGCCTCGGTGGGCCGGGACCTCTGGCGCCCGGCTGGGACCACCCGGGACGTTCGTCACCGGGCGGAGTGACGCGGCCCCCCGTGCCTGGGGCGGCGGGCGGCCGAACCTGGGGAGAGCACCCCGAACGAGGAGCAGCCATGCAACCCACCCCCTGCGACGCCCCGGCCACGACCTCCGGGTGCACCTCGCGCCGGTCCCTTCCCGAGGCTCTCGAGGACGCCGCCGACGCCGCGCGACTCGCCCCCTCCGTGCACGACACACAGCCCTGGCGGCTGGTGCTGCACGCCGACCGGCTCGAGCTGCACGCCGACCGCACGCGGCAGCTGCTGACCCTGGACCCGGTCGGGCGCGCCCTCGCCGAGAGCGTCGGCGCCGCACTGTTCAACGCCCGCGTGGCACTGGCGGCAGCGGGCTGGGCCGCTGCGGCAGAGCCTGTTCCCGACCCCGAGGACCCCGACCTCCTGGCGATCCTCCGCCCCGTCGAGGGGCGACCGGACCCGGAGCTCGCCGCCCTCGCGCCGGCGGTGGCCGAGCGGCACACCAACCGACGGGCGTTCGTCGAGGACGAGATGCCCGACGACCTGATGCGCCACCTCGCCCGAGGTGTGGCCTGCGAGGGCGCCGAACTGATCCCGGTGGTGCACGAGCGGCATCGGCAGCTCGTCGCCCGGCTGACGCAGCAGGCCGATGGGAGCCAGAACGCCGACCCCGCTTACCGGGCCGAGCTGCGCTCGTGGACCACCAAGCCACCGTCGACAGGAGACGGCGTCCCGCCCGCCGTGGTCCCGCACGTCGACGGCCGCCAGCACGATGACGTCCCCCTGCGCGACTTCGACAGCACGGGGGCCGGCGCGCTACCCGCCGAGGCACACTCGACCAGCGCCCAGACACTGGTCCTACTCGCCACCCCACGCGATGACCAGGCGGCCTGGGTCGGGGCCGGCAGGCCCTGGAGCGCCTGCTGCTCGAGCTGACCCGGCACGGATGGATGGCCAGCCCGCTGACCCAGGCCATCGAGGTGCCCCTGACACGCACCCAACTGAGGTCGGCGCTGACCTGGAATGCCCACCCCCAGACGCTGCTCCGTATCGGCCGCACGGCGTCGACGCCGCCCGTCCCGCGCCGCCCTCGCGGCGAAGTCGTCGAGAACAGCACGCGCCCGTCCGGGACCGCTGCACCGTTGGTCCCGGGACGGCTCGGGTGGCCGGCAGTTTCGGGTTCGCGGGGACGAGGACGGCCAGAGCGGCCCGTCTCCGATGGCCGCGGAGGCACGTCCTGGGTGTGACCGTCGGAGCCCGGGCAGGTGGCAGAGGGCGCGACGGTCCCCCGTCGTCGGGACCGTCGGCCGCTCGCCAGACGGAGGGCACCCTGTCACCGCGGGTATGCCGGCGGAGCAGTCGGCCGCTCTCATGGCTGCCCGGCCCAAGAAGGGGCCCCGAACCGGCCACAGCCTCCGGAGGCTGCTCCCCCAGCCGGATCCGGGCCGCCCCGAGGCCGTAGCGGCGACCCGGCCACCACCTCGTGATCGGCGAGTCACGTGCGACCGGCGCCGGGCGAGGTCGCCCGCGGCGAGGTGCAGGTCGGTCCGGCAGACCCCGCGCCAAATCACCTCGACGCGGACCTGCCCGGGCCGGGTTCGCGCAGGCGTGCCGACCACCCACGCGCGCATGCGTCCGTCAGTGAACGACCGCAGCGGTCGACTGCTCCGTAGGCTGCTCCGCCGGACGGGCGGCTTCCGGGTGCACCACCATGACCGGGCACGGCGCGTGCACCACGCAGTGCAGCGCGACTGAGCCGAGAAGCATGCCGGCGATGCGGCTGTGGCTGTGGCTGCCGATCACGAGGAGTGCGGCGCCAGCCGCCACCCGCGGGAGTGCCTCGGCCGGTGCACCGTCCTCCACGCGCACCAGGACCGGCGTACCTACGCCCAGCACTTCGGCGACGAGTGCCTCAGCTGTCTCGCGCGCCCGGGCCCGGGTCTCTTCGGTCGGCGGCGTGATCACGTGATAGACGTCGCTCCACGCCACCTCCAGCGGGACGGCGGACACGACCTCGAGGTCCGCGCTCAGCCGCTCCGCCTCGTCGGCCGCCCGCCGGAGCGCCGCTCGCGACATGGCCGAGTCATCGACGCCCACGACGACGCGGGGCGGGAGCTGAACCGCGCCCGGGTGCACGACGACGACGGGGCACGGTGCGTGCGCGACGCAGTGGAGGGCGACCGAGCCGAGCAGGGTGCTGCGCACGCCGCTCCGCCCCCGACTGCCCACCACGAGCCGCTGCGCACCCTTCGCCGCGGCGACGAGGTGTTCCGCCGCGGCTCCGCCTCTCACGACGACCTCGGTGGCCACCTCGGGGATCCCCGGAACGGCGGCGACCGCCGGGTCCTCGCGTGCCTCAGCCAGCGCATCTGCGACCAGGCGCGCCGTGTCCGCACGGACCTCGTCCAGCCGGCGTGTGTCGAGGAGATAGGGGTCGGCCCAGTAGGAGTCCACCGGGTAGGAGCTCACCAGTTCCAGCGTCACCCCTGCCTCCGCCGCCGCGGCCAGCGCCCAGACCAAGGCCGCCCGGGCGCCAGGGGACCCGTCCACCCCCACGACCCAGCGCGCCGGCTCCTCCTCCGTCGCCCTGCGTCCAGTACCCGCGTGTGCGGCCGGCTCGGGGGTCCTCTGCTGCATCGTCACCGTCGTCCCTCGGCTTCCTGCCCGGGCGGTCGCCGGACCTCGTTCCCACCCTGCGGTTCGACGGAGCCGGAGGACGCGGGCCGACGTCCCTGCCAAGGGGGACCTTCGGCCCCCGCGGCCGGATCCTCCAGCCGCCGCCGCGGAGCGGACCCGGCTCCCAGCGTTCTCGGGACGCCGGCCGTGAGCGCCGGGACCGGGGAGGACAGCCATGAGGAGCGCACTACGCCGACTGCCGGGGCTGGTGGCCGTGGTGGCCGCGGCGGTCGCCGCGACGGGTCTGGTGTGGCGACCGAACGGGGAGCCGCGCACCGTGGCGCTGCCGCGCGGTGGCACCGCCGACCTCGCCGGGAGCGGCCTCTACCGCTACGACACCGTGTTCGCCGCGGCGGGCAACCGTGCCGTCGACGCGGTCGTCCTGGGGCTGGGCGTCCCCCTGGTGTTGGGTGCGTGGCGGCAGCACCTGCGGGGTTCCCCGCGCGGAACGGTCCTGCTCGCCGGCGCACTCGGGTACCTCCTGTACGTCTACGCGACCTACGCGCTCGGCGTGGCCTACAACCCGCTCTACCTGGCCTACGTGGCTCTTCTCTCGGCGAGCGCCTTTGCCTTCATCGCCGCCCTGGCCGCCGCTGATAGCCGGGTCCTCGCCGCGGTCGCCGCGGACCCGGCGGTCCCCCACCGAGCTCTGTCCCGGCTGCTGCTCGCCTCGGCTGCCGTGACAGCCGTGGTGTGGCTGCAGCCGCTCGTCACCGCGCTCCTCTCCGGTACCGCCCCTCAGCTGCTGGACGTCTACACGACCCCGGTCACGTTCTCGATCGACCTCGCCGTCGTCACCCCGACGGCGGCGCTGGCGGGACTGCTCGTGCGGCGGCGCCAGCCGCTGGGCTACCTGCTCGCCGCGCCGCTGCTCGTGACGATCGTCCTGCTGCTGCCGACCATCGCACTGAGCACCACGCTGCAGGCCGGCGCCGGTATCGCCTTCACCGCGCCGGAGGTCATCGGCCCGATCGCCGGCTTCGGCGTCCTGGGTGTCTCGGGCTCGTGGCTGCTGTCGCGCCTGCTCCGCGCCCTCCCGGCGACGGCGTCGACCTCCGAGGAGCCCGGTGTCCACGCACACGTCTGAGCGGCTCCTTCCTTCCCAACGGCCACCGGTGGCCTTCGTCCGGGGCGTGGCCACCGCCGACCCATCGGCATCGTCGCGGGCGGCGATCCGGTCACCGACCCAGCTCGAGCTCGACGTCTCCCCGAAAAGGGCCGACCGATGATCCGGGCACTCGCAATCGCGGCTGGGACCGTGGCCCTGCCCTCGCAACTGGCGCACGCCACCCGCAGCGTGGCGGCCACCTCCGCGGAGGCGGCCGCCACGCTGCCCGGAGACGAGCTGGTCCCCGGCCCGGCGGAGCTGACCACCCTCGCGGTCACCGTCGACGCGCCGGGCGAGGCGGTCTGGCCGTGGCTGGTGCAGATCGGCAAGGGCCGCGGCGGGATGTACAGCTACGACTGGCTGGAGAACCTCATCGGCCTGGACATCCACTCCACCGACGAGATCCGCGAGCAGTGGCAGCACCTGGCGCCCGGCGACCGGATCGTCGTCGTGCCGCAGGGCTTCGGGCCCATGCCCGACGGCTACTCGTTCCCCGTCGCGCAGGTCCTGCCCGGCCGGGCTCTGGTGCTGCGGCAGGCCCCGCCCGGGCACCCGTGGAACTCCGTATGGTCCTTCCACGTCGTCCCGGACGGTCCCGGCCGGTGCCGGCTGATCTCCCGCTCCTGCACTCAGCGGCCGCAGCAGCGCGGGGTGCGCGTCGCCACGCGGGTGATGGAGCCGGTCACCCTCGTCATGACGCGCCGGATGCTGCGCGGCATCAAGGAGCGCGCCGAGCGACGGGTCGCCTCCGGCGCACCCGTGCCCGCCGGTGCAGCACTGCGATGGCGACGAGCAGCGGCAGGTGGATCGCCGGCAGGTTCGCGGCGAACCACCGCGGCAGGTAGATGTCGGTCACCGATCCGCTCGTCGCGCCGGCGGCCTCCGCGAGCCCGGTGAACGGGCAGCGGAAGCCGTCGGCGGCGAAGACCAGGCACTCTCCCGCCACCACGGTGGCCGCGACGGCGGCGCGCCGGTCGCTGCGTCCGGTCAGGCCGGACCACAGCAGGTAGCCGACGCATGCCTCGATGGAGGCCCAGGCCGCCGTGCGCACGCCCCGGATCAGAGCCAGCCGGTGGGCGTCCACCGGCGGCGGGTGTAGCCGACGGTGCTCGGCCTGGGCGCGCTCCCGGATCCCGCGCAGCATCCGGCGCATCATCGGGAAGTCGCCGAGCTCCATGAGCACGACTGCGAGCAGCCGGTCGGACAGTGGACCCTCGTAGGCGGTCCGCAGTCGGGTGACCAGCCGGGTGCCGCCGTCCGGCAGCGGTCGGAGGCGCCACGCCCACGTGCTGGTCGGCGTCCGCCACAGCATCTCCCGCGGCTCCTCCAGTGCCACCACCTCGAACGCCGTGGACGCCGACGGATGCGGCGCCATGGGCAGCCACTGGCCGACCCGCGCGTCCTGCAGCTCGGGAAACCACGCGGCGGGCGCTGGGGTGGCCGAGGTGGTCGAGCAGGTCGTCGCTGTACGGGCCCGCCCGCAGGCAGCCGACCTGTACCAGCCACGGCCACACCTCCTCCGGCGGCGCCGCGAAGGTGATCGCCCGGGTGCAGCGCTACTGCACGAGGGGCAGCAGGTCGTCGCCGGACATGGGCGCGGCCACCTCGGCGGACGTGGCTCCCCAGCGGGTGTGCCAGGGGCGCAGCAGTGGAGCCATGGCGAGGCGCGGCAGATCGGCCACCACGTCGCGTACCTCGCGGGCCAGGTCGGCCGCGGTGGGGCGCAGCGGGACCCATGCAGGAGCTGAGGTGTCAGCTGTCATGGGGAGACCTTCGTGCCGCCGGGCTCCGAGAGTCAGGGTCGATGGTCGCGCCGCTCCGGCCGATGGGCCCGAGGCGGTCTTGGATGGTCGTGTCGGCGCCGACCGGGGGCAGCGCCTGACGCAGGGGACGGGCGGCGACGGGACGGAGGTCCCTGTCGCCCCTGGTCCGCCGACCCTTGGGCCGCCGCTGCGGCGCTGCCTACCGTGCGGAGCGACGACAGCCGGAGGAGGCACTCGTGCGAGTTCGAGACGTCATGACGAGCGACGTGGTCACCGTGGGCCCGGACACGTCGGTGAAGTACGCGGCAGAGGTGATGGCCGAGCACGGCTTCGCCGCGCTGCCGGTCGTCGACGACGACGAGCAGGTCATGGGCATCGTCGCCGAGGCCGACGTACTGCGCGACCGCCTGCCGCAAGACCCGCGGCTCCATCTTCGGAGGACGCCCGAGCCGGATCGGGCCCTGCCCCTGCTGGTCCGCGGCGCGATGACCGAGCAGGTGCAGTCCGTGGGCCCGGCGGACGACATCGCCGATGTCGCCCGTCTGTTCGTCGACCAGCGGCTGCGCAGCATGCCCGTGGTGGACGCCGGCCGACTCGTCGGGATCGTCAGTCGGCGAGACCTCTTGCGGGCGCTCGTGCGGCCCGACGCCCAGATCCGGCACGACCTGCTGAGCCTGGTCGAGGGGTACACCGGTGACCTCGGCGCCTGGGATGTGGAGGTCACCGAGGGGCTGGCAACCATCCGACGCACCCGCGGCGCCCCCGAGGGCTCCCGGGCGGCGGAGGAGCGCGCGTTGAGCGCGCTGGCCCGCACGGTCGGCGGGGTCGTCGGCGT
Source organism: Blastococcus atacamensis (assembly GCF_002938425.1). GTDB lineage: Bacteria > Actinomycetota > Actinomycetes > Mycobacteriales > Geodermatophilaceae > Blastococcus > Blastococcus atacamensis. The sequence continues at coordinate 67,539 of NZ_POQU01000008.1, forward strand.
CCGTGTGCCCTCTCCTGGCGCCGTGTCCGCTCCTGCCGCCGCCACCGGCTCCTGAGGCGTAGACGATGACCACGCCGAGGGGGGGCCTACGAGCAGTCCTCGTCGGCGTCGACGGTTCCGGCGCCTCTTCCCGCGCCGTTGCCGTCGGCACCGACGAGGCGCAGCGCCGCGGGCTGCCACTCCGCCTCCTAACCGCCGCCACCTGGCGGGATCACGTGCTCCCGGGCACCGAGGGGGGCGATGTGGACCTCGGCGGCGCGCTTCGTGGCGGAGCCGAGGCCCTGCTGCGTGACCTCGCGGCCGAGGCCGCCGTCGTCCTGGGGGCGGACCGGGTGTCCTGGCAGGTGGCCGAGGGCCACCCGGTCGACGTCCTTCGTGCGGCCGCCGCGCAGGCGCCGCTCGTCGTAGTCGGCACCCGGGGGGCAGGCGGTGTCGCAGGCCTGCGCCTCGGCTCGACGGCCGGTGCCCTCGTGGCCGCCGGCGTCTGCCCGGTGCTCGTGGTGCCGGACGACACCGTCGTCGTCCGTGACCGGTCGTCGGTTGTCGCGGGTATCGAGGGGCGGCCCGAGGACGAGGAGGTCCTGGCCTTCGCCGTCGGCGAGGCCCTCGCGCGCGGCACCGACCTCGTCGCCGTGCACGCCTGGCAGGACGTCACGCTGGAGACCGCCTTCCGGTCCCTGGGACCGTTGGTGGACTGGGCCGGCGTGCTGTCCGACGAGGTGCGGGTCCTGAGCGAGGCCCTGACCGGCTGGCGCGAGAAGGAGCCCGGCCTCGTGGTCCGCGAGGTCGTCGTCCGGGACCGCGCCGCCCCCGCCCTCGTGTCCGCCGCGCTGACCGCGCAGCTGCTCGTGGTGGGTCACCGGCACCGGCGTGTCCTCGCCCGGCTGGGCTCCACCACCTCTGCGCTGCTGCACCGGGCCGGGTGCCCGGTCGCGGTCGTCCCCGTGGGCAGTGGCTCGTGAGGCCATACCGCGTGCTGGTGGCGGTGGCCAGCCGGCACGGTTCGACCCGCGAGATCGCCTCTGCGCTCGCTCGCGGCCTCACCGGCGAGCCTGTAGGCCCCGGTGAGGAAGTGGTGAGCTCGGTGATCCCCGTCGAGAGCCGGCCAGAACCCGCGGGCTATCACGCGGTCGTCCTCGGCAGCGCTGTGTACGGCGGTTGCTGGTTGCCGGCGGCACGCGAGTTCGCGGCCGCGCACGCGGCCACGCTGCGGAGTCGACCGCTGTGGCTGTTCTCCAGCGGCCCGATCGGGTCTCCGCCGTTCCCAGACGCCGAGCCCTACGACGCCGCCACCCTGCGCGACCTCCTCGGGCCGCGAGGGCACCGGGTCCTGCCCGGGCGGCTCGAGCCGCGGCTGCTCACGTTCGCCGAGCGCGCCATGGCCACGGCGATGCGTGCGCCGGTCGGCGACTTCCGCGACTGGGCCCTGGTCCCCTGCTGGCAGAACAGCAGGCATCACAACCGGAGGACCTGGCAAGGGCCGAGGCATGCGGTTCCGGAACCGTCCACGCCCACCGGTCCTGCCGCGCGGGCGGCTCGTCCGTCGTCGCTGAGTTTCCCCCACCCCCGTCGGCATTCCTGGAAGGCCCGAGATGACAATCGCGTACGCGCGGCCCAGCCGTAGCAGACAGATGCCACGAACGCTGGCCGCCGTGGTCCTGGTGATTCACGGGCTCGTCCACCTCATGGGGACGTCGTTGCTCTGGAAATGGGGCCAGCCCGGTGAGCTGCACTACGGCGACGTCCGGCCCGAGGCCGGCTCGACGGCGGCGATGGTCGTCGGAGGTGCGTGGCTCATCGCCCTGCTCCTGTACCTGGTCACCGCGGCACTCCTGGCCACCGGGCGCCCGGCGTGGCGTCCGGTCGGACTGCTCGCCGCCCTCGTGTCGACCGTGGTGCTGGTGCCGTCGGCGTCGATCGCGTGGGCCGGGCTGGCGGTAGACGTAGCCGTGTTCGTGGGGGTGGCCGTGTCGGTCACCGCGGTGAAACGGAGCCGCGAAGCGGTCGGCGCGAGGAGCCACGGGTGAGCGCTCCCCAGATCCCGCGGGCCGCGCGCAGCATGCGCCGCGAGTGGGAACAGCTGGCCGGCTCCGGCAGCAGCAAGCAACTGGCGCCGTTCGACGACAGCATGGTCGCCGGACTGCCCGAGGCCGCCCGCCGCTGGCTCACGCACGCCATCGCCCCCGGCACGCCGTTGTGGCCGTCGGTGCTCCTCACCATGCGCGGCGAGATCCGCCTCGGGTCCTGGCGCCCCTTCACCGCCACCCAGGTCCTCGCCCCGCCCCACGGGTTCATCTGGGCCGCCACCGCCCGTCTCTTCGGCCTGCCGGTCACCGGCTTCGACCGCTACAGCTCCGGATCGGGCCAGATGAACTGGCGACTTGGTGGTCTCGTCCCGGTCATGACCGCGACCGGCACCGACGTCACGCGCAGCGCCGCCGGACGCCTGGCCGGCGAGATGGCGCTGGCACCCACCACCTTCCGCGGCGCGACGTGGACCTCGGGCGCCGACGCCGACCACACCGTGGCCACCTGGCGAATCGGTGACCGGGACGAGCGTGCCGAGTTCGCGATCGGCGCCGACGGCGGGCTCGCCGGAGTGGTCATGCAGCGCTGGGGCAACCCGAACGGTGCGCCGTTCGGCCGGTACCCCTTCGGCGTGGACATCCAGGCCGAGCGGACCTTCTCCGGCGTGACCATCGGCTCCCAGCTGAGCGCCGGCTGGTGGTGGGGCACCGAGCGGCAGGCCGAGGGCGAGTTCTTCCGGGCCACCATCACCGGCGCCGAGTTCCGCTGACCGAGCAGGGCCCTGGCGTCAGCGCGTCCCCGACAGGAGGGCGAGGACTTGGCGGTGGATCTCCAGGTCCTCCCGCGCCGTCACCACGACGGTCCGCGCCGCCGCGCCGGGCGCGCTGATCTCGGCGTCGCCGATGGCAGCCCGGTTGGCCGCCGGGTCGAGGGCCACGCCGAGATGCGCCAGGCCGTCGCCCAGTGCCTCGCGGACCTGCCAGGAGCGCTCCCCCACCCCGCCGGTGAGCACGAGCAGGTCGAGGCCGGCGGTGGCCGCGGTCATCGCTGCTGCCTCTCGCACGAGGCGGTGGAGGTAGACGTCGAAGGCCAGGGCGCAGGCCGGGTCGCCGGCCTCGCGGCCGGCGAGCACGTCTCGGAGGTCGCCGGAGGTGTCGGACAGTCCTTTGAGGCCGGCGTGGTGCTCGAGTACGTCCTTGAGCTCTGCCGGGGGCACGTCGCCGTGCTGGATGAGCCAGAGGAGTAGGCCCGGATCCAGCGTGCCCGGCCGGGTGTTCATCACCAGCCCAGCCAGCGGGGTGAACCCCATGGTGGTGTCCACCGACCGCCCGTTCCGGACCGCGGCCAGGGAGGCGCCGGCGCCGAGGTGGCAGGTCACCGTCCGCATCTCCTCCGGACCCCCACCGACCAGTTCCGCGCCGCGGCGGGCGGCGTAGGCGTGCGAGAGCCCGTGGAAGCCGTAGCGGCGCAGCCCCCATCGCTCGTTCCACTCGCGCGGCACCGCGTAGGTGGCGGCGGCCGGCGGGAGGGTGGCGTGGAAGGCCGTGTCGAAGCACGCGACGGCCGGGACGTCGTCGCCGAGGACGTCCCGCACCGCCCGGATCCCCCCGAGGGCCCGCGGCTGGTGCAGCGGCGCGAGGTGACTGATGGAGTCGAGGTAGACGACCAGCAGGTCGTCGACCACCACCGGCGCGGAGTGCCGGGGGCCGCCGTGCACCACGCGGTGCCCGACGGCGTCGACCGGCCCGCACCGGCCAAGAAACTCCTCCAGGGGTGCCAGGTGACCGGCGCCCTCCCACCGATCGACGGTCGTGGCCGCCTCGACGTCCCCGTCGTCGCCCAGCACGCTGAGCTTGAGGCTGCTGGAGCCGGCGTTGACGACGAGCAGCCTCACGCCGACTCCGGCTCGACCAGCGGTCCGGGCGGCTGGGTGGCCGGTCCGGGGACCGGGGACCACTGCCAGTCCCGGATCTCCGGCGGATCGATCCCGTGGGCGCGCACGTAGGCGCGGTGCTCGATCAGCTTGCCGAGCATCGCCTCACGGGCGTGTGCGGCGGCGTCGCGGAGCCGCGGTATCCGGTCGATGGCCGCGATCGCCAGGTTGAACCGGTCGATCCGGTTCATCACGCAGATGTCGAACGGCGTGGTCGTCGTCCCCTCCTCGACGTAGCCGCGCACGTGCACGTTCTCGTGGTTGGTCCGCCGGTAGGTCAGCCGGTGGATCAACCACGGATAGCCGTGGTAAGCGAAGATCACCGGCTTGTCGACGGTGAACAGCGAGTCGAAGGCGGCGGCGGACAGCCCGTGCGGGTGCTCGCTCTCGTCCTGCAGCCGCATCAGGTCCACCACGTTGACCACCCGGATCCGCAGGTCAGGGAACCAGCCGCGGAGGATCTCCACCGCCGCGAGGGTCTCCATGGTGGGGACGTCGCCGGCGCAGGCCATGACGACGTCAGGCTCGCCGCCGGCGTCGGTACTGGCCCAGTCCCAGATGCCGATGCCCTTCGTGGCGTGCACGACGGCTGCGTCGGCGTCCAGGTACTGCAGGGCGGGCTGCTTCCCGGCGACGATGACGTTGACGTACTGCCGGCTGCGCAGACAGTGGTCGGCCACCGACAGCAGGGTGTTCGCGTCCGGTGGCAGGTAGACGCGGATGACGTCGGCCTTCTTGTTCACCACGTGGTCGATGAAGCCCGGGTCCTGGTGGGAGAACCCGTTGTGGTCCTGGCGCCACACGTGCGAGGTCAGCAGGTAGTTCAGCGAGGCGATCGGGCGCCGCCACGGGATGCCGTTGGTGGTCTTCAGCCACTTGGCGTGCTGGTTGAACATCGAGTCGACGAGGTGGATGAACGCCTCGTAGCAGGAGAAGAACCCGTGCCGGCCGGTCAGCAGGTACCCCTCCAGCCAGCCCTGGCAGGTGTGCTCGGAGAGGATCTCCATGACCCGGCCGTCCGGGGCCAGGTGGTCGTCGCCGGGGAGCCGCTCGGCCATCCACGCGCGGTCGGTCACCTCCAGAACCGCGCCGAGCCGGTTGGAGTTGTTCTCGTCCGGGGCGAACACGCGGAAGTTGGTCATGTTCTGCCGCATCACGTCGCGCAGAAACGTCCCCAGCACCCGGGTCGACTCCACCGCGCCGGTGCCCGGCGCCGGCACGTCGACGGCGTAGTCCCGGAAGTCCGGCATGCGCAGCGGCCGCAGCAGCGCGCCGCCGTTGGCGTGCGGGTTCGCGCTCATCCGCCGGTCCCCCACCGGGTGCAGGTCCCGCACGGTGGGCACCGGCGCACCGTCGGTGTCGAACAGCTCCTCCGGGCGGTAGCTGCGCAGCCACTCCTCCAGCACCCGCCGGTGCCCCTCGTCGTCGCGGGCGTTGCTGAACGGCACCTGGTGGGACCGCCACGTCCCCTCGACCGGCAGGCCGTCGACCTCGGCCGGACCGGTCCAGCCCTTCGGCGAGCGCAGCACGATCATCGGCCAGCGCGGGCGCTCGGTGACATCCTCCTCGCGGGCGCGGCGCTGGATGACGGCGATCTCGTCCAGGCAGCGGTCCAACGTGGCGGCGAATGCCTGGTGCATCTCCGTCGGGTCCGACCCCTCCACGACGTACGGGGTGTGCCCGTAGCCGCGCATCAGGTCGGCGAGCTCCTCGGGCGTGATCCGGGCCAGCACCGTCGGGTTGGCGATCTTGTAGCCGTTGAGGTGCAGGATCGGCAGCACAGCACCGTCGCGCGCCGGGTCGACGAACTTGGTCGAGTGCCAGCTGGCCGCCAGCGGTCCCGTCTCCGCCTCGCCGTCCCCCACCACCGCCGCCATCACCAGATCGGGGTTGTCGAAGGCCGCGCCGTAGGCATGCGACAGCGCGTACCCCAGCTCCCCGCCCTCGTGGATCGACCCCGGCGTCTCCGGCGCCACGTGGCTGGGGATCCCACCCGGGAACGAGAACTGCGTGAACAGCCGCCGCAGCCCGGCCTCGTCCTGCGACACCTCGGGGTAGACCTCGCTGTAGGTGCCCTCCAGCCAGGCCGCCGCGACCGGCCCCGGTCCCCCGTGCCCGGGGCCCATCACGTACATCGCGTCCAGGTCCCGGGCACGGATCGCCCGGTTCAGGTGGGCGTAGACGAAGTTCAGGCCCGGCGTCGTCCCCCAGTGCCCCAGCAGTCGTGGCTTGACGTGCTCCGGCCGCAGCGGCTCGCGCAGCAGCGGGTTGCCCATCAAGTAGATCTGTCCCACCGACAGGTAGTTCGCCGCCCGCCACCACGCGTCGATCGCCTGCAGCTCGCCGTCGTCCAACGGGCCCGCGGCCGTCGAGGCTTGCTCAGTGGTGGCGGTCATGCGGCTCTCCTGTCGTTGTGGGGCCCGGCCCGCTGATCCCATCGGCCCGCCTGCGGTCGCACAAGCCCGTATTCCCAACGTCCACGCAACGGTCACCCGGCCTCCGCGGTCGCTGGCGTCCTGCCGCTGCGGGGAAGGTGATCGCGCCGCTCATGCCACCGGCGGGGTCTGAGCCCAGAGGTCAGGACCGAAGACCTCGTAGCGGATGTCCGTCGCGGGCACGCCACGGCGCACCAGGGTCGCGCGGGCGTCCCGCATGAAGGGCAGCGGGCCACACATGAGGACCTGTACGCCAGACGGCAGGTGGATCTGCGTGAGGTCCATCCGCCCGGCGCGCACCGCGCCCGCACCTTCGGCGGCGGCCTCGTACCACGTGTACGCGGTCGCGTCGGAGAGTGCGCCTGCGAGGTGGGCGACCTCGGTGCGCAGCGCGTGGGTCTCCGGCGCGCGGTCGGCGTGAGCCAGGACCACCGGGCGGTGCGGTGTCGCGGAGGAGACGTGCTGCAGCACGGCCACGATGGGCGTGATGCCGATCCCCGCGCTGATCAACATCAGCGGCCCGTCGCCCGCCGGGACCGTGAGGTCACCGGCGGGGGCGCTGACGTCGAGGACGTCACCCACCTGCACGACGTCGTGCAGGTGGGTGGAGACCACACCCGCGGGCCGGTCCCCCTTGGCGGCGACCCGGCGCACAGTGATCCGCAGACCGGCATCGGTCGTCCCGGAGACCGTGTACTGGCGCGGCTGCCGCCGGCCGTCCGGCAGGTCGACGGCGACGGTGACGTACTGGCCGGGCAGGAACGCGGTCACCGGGCGCCCGTCGGCCGGTTCGAGCAGCAGGGAGACGACGTCGGCGGTCTCCTGTACGCGCTCGGCCACCCGCCAGGGGATGAATGGATGGGCCGGGTCGATTCCGCCCCGCTCGTAGAGCCGCGCCTCCTCGGCGATGAGGGAGACGGCGAAGAGCCAGTAGACCTCGTCCCACGCGACGGCGACCTCGGGCGTCACCGCGTCGCCGAGCACTTCGGCGACCGCGGCGATCAGGTGGTGCCCGACGATCGTGTACTGCTCCGGCCGGATGCCCAGGGACACGTGCTTGTGCGCGATGCGCTCCAGGACCGGAGTGAAGGACGGCGCCTCGGGGTCGATCAGCTGGACGGCATAGGCCACGATGGACGCGGCCAGCGCGCGGCTCTGCTCCCCGTTGGTCTGGTTGCCGGCGTTGAAGACATTGCGCAGCTCGGGGTGCTGGGCAAGCATCCGCGGATAGAAGACGGCGGTGATGGCCCCGGCGTGCTCGGCCACCACGCCTGCCGTGGCGCGGACGACGGCGGCGGACTGCTCGGACAGCATGGGTGCGGGCTCCAGGGTCGGATTCAGGATGCGGACGGCGGCCGGGGCGGCCGCGCCGTCTCCACCTTCCGTGACCCGCGCGTTGCGCGCCGTAGCCAGAAGGCTCCCCAGCGTGGGCCGAAGGTCCCGGTTGTCACCCGCTCTGCGAGCCACTCACGTGCGCACGACCGGCGCCGAGGACGACCTGGCGCTCAACGCCATCCAGGCCGAGCGCCGCGCGGCCTCCGGCCCGTCCAGCCCAGGCCGTCCGGCGCTGCCCCGGTGCCGCCGGCCGTGCGGTCGCCTGTTCTCGGAACCCGCCCGGCCCTGGCGTGGGACGCCACCGACAGGGAGAGCACATGTCCGAGTACACGCCCGGCCGCTTCGCGGGACGGACCGCCATCGTCACTGGCGCCGGACCGGGATCGGCCGCTCCACCGCGTGCGGCTGGCCCGCGAGGGGGCGCGTGTCATCGCCTCCGACATCGCGCGGGACCGGATCGACGAGCTGGTCGCCGAGCACGGCGACCTCGCGCTGGTGGCGATCCCGGGGGACGTCGCCGCGCCGGACACCCCGGCCGCACTCGTGGCGGCCGCGGACAGCCGGGCCGACGTCCTGGTCGACGACGTCGGGGTCATGGGCTGCGGCGTCGTCGGCATCCGCGGCCGAGGCGTCGGTGGGAGCGGTTGGCGACAGGGTGCTCACCCCAGGCGCCGACGGGTTCCGGCTCACGTGGGCATCACTCGCGCGGCACCCTCCCACGCATCGATGGCATCCCAGTCGGCACCGTCCAGCGTGGCCAGCGCGGCGGGGAAGAGCCCGAAGTCCTCCTTGAACATGTGCTCGTCCAGCTCGTGGAGGGCGCGCTGCACACCGTCTGCCCACTGCTCGGCGAACCCGCTCCCCCCCGCCAGGTCGTCCAGCCGGTCGACCGCGTCGAACAGGTCGGCGTGCTCTCCCTCCAGCACCGCGACGTGGTCGGCCAGCTCGGCCACCTCCGCCAGCCTAGGGAACAGCGCCTTCTCCTCCTTGGCCACGTGCGGGCCGAGCACCTCCAGCAGCATGCGGAACCCGGTCTGCGCGCGTGGCAGGTCATCTGCCGCCAGGGCCCGCCGGACCACGTCGCTGAGCTCCCGCAGCCGATCGTGCTCGTCCATCAGCCGGCGGACCGGTGTGAGGTCCCGGCATCCGCAGTGGTCGCACATCGCTCGTCCCCCCGGTCCGGTCTCAGGCGTTGGTGGCATCGGAGCGGCCCACGCTCCGCATGGCCGCAGCGGTGTAGGCGGCGGCGACCAGGGCTGTGACGGCCAGCAACCACAGGCCGGGCCGGTAGTTGCCCTGCCAGCCGTAGATGAGGCCCATCACCAGCGGCGGCACGAACCCGCCCAGACCACCGGCGGCCCCGACGATGCCGGTCACGCCACCGACCTTGCCGGCCGGCGCGGCGATCGCCACGAGCGCGAACACCGCTCCCGACGCCGCTCCGAGGGCCGCCGCCATGGTGAGGAACGCCACGGTCCCGATCCACTCCAGGGGCCGCTCCAGCGCCGACACCGCCGCGAAGACGGCGACCACCGCGAAGCAGGCCACCAGCACCCGCACCGGGTGCAGCCGGTCGGACAGGATCCCGCCGACCGGGCGCATCACCACCGCCAGCACCACGAACCCAGCGGTGCGCAGCGCGGCGTCCCCGGCGTCGAGGCCGAACGCGTCCTTGAGGTAGGTGGGCAAGTAGACGCTGAAGGCCACGAAACCACCGAAGCCGACCGCGTAGAGGAAGGACAGCTGCAGCGTCACCGGCAGCCGGAGGGTCTCCCACGTGCGGCGCAGCACCCCGCCACCGGCCATCGGCCGCCCCGGGGCGTCCCGCAGCACCAGCCACGCGGCGACCGCGTAGACCGCCAGCAGTACCGCCACCAGCGTGAAGGGGAACTCCAAACCGAACGACCGACGCAGGCCCACCGTGGTGAATGCCGAGATGGCCGTGCCACCCATGCCGGCGCCGAAGATGCCCAGGGCCATTCCGCGCTTGGCCGGCGGGAACCACGCGTTGACCAGCGGCACACCGATCGCGAACGTCGTCCCGCCCAGCCCCAGGACGAAACCGCCCAGCAGCATCATCGGGTAGGAGTCGTTGCCCACGTAGCCGATGAACAGCACCGGCAGGATCGTCAGCGCGCTGACCGTCGGGAACATGACCCGGGCGCCGAAGCGGTCGGTGAGCGCGCCCACCGGGATCCGGCCCAGCGACCCCACGAGCACCGGGACCGCGACCAGCAGCGACTTCTGCAGCGCACTGAGCCCCAGCTCGTCGGTGAAGAACGCCCCCAGCGGGCTGACCAGGGCCCAGGCCCAGAAGTTCACCGTGAACCCGACCGTGGCCACCACCAGCATCACCCACGCCTGGCGCGGGACCGCCGCGGGTGGCGCGGCCGAGGAAGCGGGTACTGGGGCCGTCGTGGCGCCGTCCGGTCGGATCGTCGAGGCCGAGGTCATGGCCGTGTGTCCTTCTCGTCGTGCTCCGGGTGCCGTTCCGGCCCCGGAGCGAGGGGTGCTGCTCCTTCGTCTTGTTTCTACGGAAGGCGGGGGTCCCGGTCCCGGTGCCGGACGTCATCGATCGGGGGCCGAAGGTCCCGTTCCGTACGGGTGCCGGCAGGGTCGTTCGGCACGGCTCAACCGTGCAGGAGCACCCCGAGGAAGAGCGCGGCCAGCGCCGCGGCGCCGGTGAGCGCGCCTGTCAGGGCCAGGGCCCACCGGTCGCCGGCCCGCTGGTGGGCCCACGCGGCGGCCCCGGAGACGAGCACCGCCACCAGCTTGGCGATCAGCGTCGCCCGGTACGCGCCGCCCGCCGGGCCGACCGCCGCGATGTTCCACACGCCGGTGACCACGAGGACGGCGAACGCCGGCCACGCGATGGCGGCGAAGCGCTGGGCCGCGGCCGGGGCCGCCTCCGGTGCGACGCGGCGCAGCGCCGGGACGAGGCCGGCGAGCACCAGCTGGCCGCCCACCCAGATGACGGCCGCGGCGAGGTGCAGGAACAGCCGCAGGTCGGCCAGCCCGATGTCGAGCACCGGCGTCACCCCGCCACGAGCAGACCACTGGCGCCGCGGACGGCGTCGGCCAGCCGGTGGGACACGAACGGGTAGCTGCCCGGCTGGACCAGGGTGAACTCCACGAAGCCGCCCTGCGCGGGAGCCAGGTCCAGTACCTGCGCGCCCCCGGCGGCCCCGTCGGTGGGTCGGAGCAGGTAGGCGCCCTCGCGGTACACGGTGTCGAACTGCGCGCCGACGACGTGGAAGGCCGTGCCGGTGCTCGGCCCGGCGGACACCACCCAGGCCCGGACCCGCTCGCCGGCGCTGACCGTGATCGGGGCGTGCTCGTACTGTCCCGCGTACCCGTTGAAGGCCACGACGTCGTAGTCGGCGTCGGTCATCGCCGCCAACCCGGGCAGCCCGCCGTCCTCACCGAGGTACACCTCCGACTGCACGAACACCAGCTCCCGGTCCACCGGCGCCAGGTCGGGCGGGTCGATCACCACCGCGCCGTACATCCCCATGCCGACGTGCTGCAGCACCGGCGCCGTTCCGCAGTGGTAGAGCCACGCCCCGGCCCGGTCGGCCCGGAACGAGTAGACGAGCTCCTCCCCCGGCTCGATCGAACGCATCGCCCGGTCGGGCGCGACCTGGCTGGCGTGGAAGTCGACCGAGTGCGGCAGCGAACCCTGGTTGAGCAGCCGGACGTGGAAGACGTCGCCCACCCGGCCGCGCAGGACCGGGCCGGGGACCGTGCCGCCGAAGGTCCACATCCGCTGGCGCACCCCGGGGGCCACCTTCAGATCCCGCTCCACGACCGGCAGCTCCACCTCGTGCACGGTGCCGCCGGGGGCCGGCTGGAGCGTGGGGTCATAGGGCTGCCACTCCGGCCCGGGCGCGGCACCGACCGCGGCACCGTGACCCGTTCCGCGTCCCGCGGCGTGCCCGGTGCCGTCGGCGACCGCGGTGGCCTCGCCGTCGCCCGGGGTGATCCTGAGCTGCATCCCGGCCTGCCGGTGCCCGGGCACGGTGCACCAGGCGGTCAGGTCCTCGGTCACGGCGCCGACCTCGAGCACCGCCGAGGCACCGGGCGAGAGCATCGGCACGGCGCGACCGTCGGTCAGCCGCAGGTCGTGCCGCATGGACCCGACGTTGCGCACGTCCAGCACCAGCCGCTCGCCCGGGGGGACGGAGATGGCGGCCGGGCGGATCCAGGTGTCGCCCAGCTCCACCACGACCGTGCCGGTCCCGCCCGGAGCGACGGCGGGATCGGCCGCCGGTGAGTTACCGGTGAGCACCCACCCCAGGACGGCGACCGTGGTGAGCACCGCGACGGCGGGCAGGACGTGCCCACGGGCCGGCTCGGCAGACGCCTGTCTCTTAAAACCATCTCCGAGA
>NZ_POQU01000080.1 GCF_002938425.1 Blastococcus atacamensis
TTGATCTAATATTTCCTTGTTAGTTTAGTTCTATGTCTACTTGTTAGATTCTCTTTTTTTTATAGCGATCGCTACGTACTCGAGTAATATGCTCAGGGACGGCGGGATCGTCATATTATAAGAAGAGACAGGTGCCGACCGGCCGGCCCCCGGGGGTGCTGCACTGGGCCGGCCGGTCCGCACAGGCACGCCGCGGCCGCACCACCTCAGCACCACCGACAGGAGTCCCGTGCCCACGAAGACCACGCAGACCGAGACCGACCCGACGGCCGACGGCGCGAAGAAGACGCCCGCCCGTCGGAGCTCGGCCGCGTCCGGGGGCAGGCCGCTGGTCATCGTCGAGTCGCCGACCAAGGCGACCAAGATCGCCGGGTTCCTGGGCAGCGGGTACGTGGTCGAGGCCAGCGTCGGGCACATCCGCGACCTGCCGCGCAACGCCGCCGACGTCCCGGCCGAGCACAAGGGCGCCGCGTGGGCCCGCCTCGGTGTCGACGTCGACAACTCCTTCGAGCCGCTCTACGTCGTCAGCCCGGACCGCAAGCAGCAGGTGACCCGCCTGAAGCAGCTGGTGAAGGGCGCCAGCGAGATCTACCTCGCGACAGACGAGGACCGTGAGGGCGAGGCCATCGCCTGGCACCTGATCGACACCCTCAAGCCGCGCGTGCCGGTGCGCCGGATGGTCTTCCACGAGATCACCCCCGAAGCGATCGCCCGCGCGGTCGCCAACCCCCGCGAGCTCGACACGCACCTGGTCGACGCGCAGGAGACCCGCCGCATCCTCGACCGGCTCTACGGCTACGAGGTCAGCCCGGTCCTGTGGAAGAAGGTTCTGCCCAAGCTCTCGGCCGGCCGCGTCCAGTCGGTGGCCACCCGGATCGTCGTCGAGCGCGAGCGGGAGCGGATGAACTTCCACTCCGCCGACTACTGGTCGCTGGAGGGCACCTTCGCCGTCCCCGGCAAGGCCGCCGGTGCCGACGAGGGCGAGCCGACGACGGTCCGCGCCAAGCTGGTCAGCGTCGACGACAGCCGGGTCGCCACCGGCAAGGACTTCGACGCCTCCACCGGTCGCGTGACCGGCGAGGTCGTCCACCTCGACGAGGCCGGCGCCCGCGGGCTGGCCGCCCGGCTCGAGGGCCGCCAGGTCAGCGTCAGCCGCGTCGACGAGAAGCCCTACCGCCGTCGTCCGTACGCCCCCTTCACCACGTCCACGCTGCAGATGGAGGCCGGCCGCAAGCTCGGCTGGTCCTCGGCGCAGACGATGCGGGTGGCCCAGCGGCTGTACGAGAACGGCCACATCACCTACATGCGCACCGACTCGACGAACCTGTCGCAGGAGGCCATCAACGCCGCCCGCCAGCAGGCCCGCGAGCTGTACGGCGACGCCTACGTGCCGGCCGAGGCGCGGCGCTACGCGAAGAAGTCCAAGGGCGCCCAGGAGGCGCACGAGGCCATCCGCCCCGCCGGCGACAGCTTCCGCACGCCGGGTCAGCTCGCCTCGGGTCTGGCCCGCGACGAGTTCCGGCTCTACGAGCTGATCTGGCAGCGGACGGTCGCCTCGCAGATGGCCGACGCCGTCGGCCAGACCGTCAGCGTCCGGCTCGCCGGCCGCAGCGCCACCGACGAGGCCGTCGAGTTCACCGCCAGCGGCCGCACGATCACCTTCCCCGGTTTCCTGCGCGCCTACGTCGAGTCCCGTGACGAGGGTGCGCAGAAGGACGGCGAGGACGACCACGGCAGCGACGACGCCGAGCGCCGGCTGCCCCGCCTGGAGCGCGGCCAGCAGCTCGACACGCAGGCGCTGGACGCCAAGGGGCACACCACGCAGCCGCCGTCGCGCTACACCGAGCCGAGCCTGGTGGCGCGGCTGGAGGAGCTGGGCATCGGCCGCCCGTCGACCTTCGCCTCGATCATGCAGACGATCCAGGACCGCGGATACGTCTGGAAGAAGGGCAACGCGATGGTGCCCTCCTTCATCGCGTTCGCCGTGACCAACCTGCTCGAGCAGCACTTCGCGCAGCTGGTCGACTACGACTTCACCGCCTCCCTGGAGGCCGAGCTCGACGAGATCGCCGGCGGCACCCTGGGCCGGGTCGACTGGCTCACCGAGTTCTACTTCGGCGGCGAGGGGCGGCACGCGGGCGCCATCGCGGAGTCCGGCGGCCTCAAGCAGGTCATCGGCCAGCGCCTGGAGGAGATCGACGCCCGCGGGGTGAACTCCATCCCGCTGCGCGCGACCAGCCCCGACGGTCAGCCGGTCGTCGCCCGGGTCGGCCGCTACGGCCCCTACCTGCAGGCCGGTGAGGACGGCGCACGCGTCAGCATCCCCGAGGACATCGCGCCCGACGAGCTCACCGAGGAGAAGGTGCGCGAGCTGCTCGAGGCGCCGTCGGGCGACCGCGAGCTGGGCACCGACCCCGAGTCCGGCCACCCGATCGTGGTCAAGGCCGGCCGCTACGGCCCCTACGTCACCACGGTCGTGCCGGAGGACAGCAAGGACTCCCCGCGCACCGCGAGCCTGTTCTCCTCGATGTCACCGGAGACGCTCACGATCGAGGACGCCCTCAAGCTGCTCACCCTGCCCCGCACGGTGGGGACGGCGCCGGACGGCGAGGAGATCCAGGCGCTCAACGGCCGCTACGGGCCCTACATCAAAAAGGGCACCGACTCGCGCTCGCTGGAGAGCGAGGACCGACTGTTCACCATCACCCTCGACGAGGCGCTGGCGATCTTCGCCCAGCCCAAGCAGCGGGGGCGCGCGGCGGCGAAGGCCCCGCTCAAGGAGCTGGGTCCCGACCCGGTCACCCAGGGCGTGGTCACCGTGCGCGAGGGCCGCTTCGGTCCCTACGTGACCGACGGCGAGACCAACGCCAGCCTGCGCAAGGGCGACGACGTCGAGTCCATCACCATCGAGCGCGCCGCCGAGCTGCTGGCCGACCGCCGTGCCGCCGGACCGTCGAAGAAGAAGGCCGCCAAGAAGACGACGGCCAAGAAGACCACCGCGAAGAAGACGACGGCCAAGAAGACCGCCGCCAAGAAGACGACGACCAAGGCCGCCCCGGTCACCGCCGGCTGATGGAGGACCCCCAAAAGGACCCCGCTGCCCCCCGGCGCTCGCAAGCTCGCGGCGGGACCCTGCAGCGGGGCCGCCGACCTCGCGAGCTCGGGGCGAGCGTCGGGACGGGGCCGCCGGCCCAGGACGGGGCCGCGCTGCAGGCCCGGGCGCGCTCCTTCGGGGCGGTCGCGGCGAGCTATGCGGTGCTGCGGCCGATCTACCCCGCCGACGCGGTGGAGTTCCTCGTCGGCCGCGACCCGGCCCTGGACGTGCTGGACGTCGGCGCGGGGACCGGGCTGCTCAGCGAGGTCGTCGTCGGGTTGGGCCACCGGGTGCGGGCGGTGGACCCGGCACCGGAGATGCTCGCCCAGCTCGCCGCCCGGTTGCCCGCTGTCGCGACGGCCGTGGGCGCCGCGGAGTCGCTGCCGGTGGACGACGGATCGGTCGACGTCGTCGTCGCCGGTCAGGCCGCCCACTGGTTCGACCCGGGCCCGGCCGCCCGGGAGATCCGCCGGGTGCTGCGCGGTTCCGGCGTCGTCGGCTTCATCTGGAACACCCGGGACGTCCGCGTCCCGTGGGTCGCGGCCCTGGAGGGGGCGATCGCCGACGAGTCACGCGGCCACGAGGCCGACCAGCGCGTCGTCGACCTGATGGCGGCGGAGCTCGACGCCGACGTGGAGGTCGTCGAGTCGGCGATCGTCCAGCGGGTGAGCCCCGAGGACGTCGTCGCCGGCATCGGCACCCGCAGCTACGTGGCGCTCATGGACGACGCCGCCCGGGACGAGTTCCTGTCCGGCATCCGGGCGCTGCTGGCCGGCCACCCCGACACCTGCGGCCGGGCGCAGCTCGAGCTGCCCTACCGGACGCACGCCTACCGGCTCACCCCGCGCTGAGCGGTCAGGTCGGCCGGTTGCCGACGGCGAAGATCCGCCGGAAGGGCAGCAGCGTCGTGCCGTCGGGCCGCGCCGGGTAGGCGGCCCGCAGCGCCGCGGCGTAGGCATCGGTGAACCGGGCGCCTGCGTCGTCGTCCAGCCGGGCCAGCACCGGGCGCAGCACCGTCGAGCGCACCCAGGCCAGCACCGGGTCGGGCCCGCGAAGCACGTGCAGGTACGTCGCCTCCCAGACGTCTGCCGCGAGCCCCGCCCCGGTGAGCACCTCGGCGTACCCGGTGGGCTCCAGCACGGTGTCGGGGGAGGGTGCGACGTCGGCCAGCCGGTCGGCCCAGACGGGGGAGCAGCAGAGGTCGGCCAGCAGCGCGTGGGTCGGCGCGCGGAAGTTGCCCGGCACCTGGACGGCGAGCCACCCGCCCGGCGGCAGGGCGGCCGCCCACCGCCCCATCACCTCCGGATGGCCCGGCACCCAGTGCAGGACGGCGTTGCTGACCAGGACGTCGACCGGCTCGCGCGGCGCCCAGTCGGCGACGTCGCCCAGTTCGAAGGCGACCCGCTCGGAGGCGGCGGCCGACGCGGCGGCGAGCATCTCGGGGGAGGAGTCGACGCCGGTGACCCGCGCCTGCGGCCAGCGCTGCGCCAGGGAGGCGGTGAGCGACCCCTCGCCGCACCCGAGGTCCACGACGCTGCGCGGTGCCTCGGCGGCGACCCGGGCCACCAGCTCGACGAACGGTCGGGCCCGCTCCCCGGCGAACCGGAGATAGCTGCCGGGATGCCATGCGCCGCCGGTCGCCGTCACGGCACCGACCCTAGGGGCGACTGCGGGTGAACGGCGGGTGACCGTTTGACCCGACCGGGCGGCAAGGGGCCGAAATCGTCACGTCATCCCGGTACCGTCGTGGCTCCGCCAGGGCCTGCTCCGCCCCGGTGCCCATCGACCTTGGGAGCCCGCGATCCCCGCCGACCCGACCCTCCCGGTGCCCCCGTCCGACGGGGTCGAGGGTGTGCCTCTGTCCGGCGCCGCGCCGGGTGACGGTCTGCCGCCGGCCGGGACGCCGGTGCCCGTGGACGCCCCCCCGCCGCTGAGCGAGCTGGCCGAGGACCCCTCGGAGCACCCCGACGGCGCCGGCGCGATCGGTCTCGCGGCCAAGATCCGCGCCGTCCTGCGGGTCCGGGACTTCCGCAAGCTGTGGATGTCGACGGCGCTCTCGAGCTTCGGCGACTGGCTGGGACTCCTCGCCATCACCTTCACCGCCTACTCGCTGGTCGACGGCTACGCCAAGAACTTCGCGCTCGGCGGGGTGCTGGCCTTCCGCCTGCTCCCGGCGATCCTGCTCGGCCCGCTCGCGGGCGCGTTCGCCGACCGCTTCGACCGGCGCAAGACCATGGTGGTCTGCGACATCCTGCGCTTCGGGCTGTTCGCCTCCATCCCGATCGTCGGCGAGCTGTACTGGCTGTTCATCGCCCAGTTCCTCATCGAGGCGATCAGCCTGTTCTGGATCCCGGCCAAGGACGCCGCCGTCCCGAACATGCTGCGCAAGGACCAGCTGGAGCCGGCCAACCAGCTGTCCCTGGTCACCACGTACGGCTTCACGCCGGTCCTGGCGGCGATCGTCTTCGCGGCGCTGAACACCGTCGGCGGCCACAGCGGCGAGGTGCTCCCGGGCGTCGCGCAGGAGGACCTGGCCCTCTACCTGAACGCGCTCACCTTCCTGGTCGCTGCGCTGGTCATCTGGAACCTGCCCTCGATCAGCGGACGGCGCAGCGCCGGGACCGTGACCCGGCAGGAGAGCTTCCTGGGGTCGCTGCGCAGTGGTTTCTCCTTCGCCGGCCACACGCCGCTGGTCCGCGGGCTGGTCGTCGGCATCGCCGGCGCCTTCATCGCCGCGGGCGTCGTGATCGCCACCGCGCAGGCGTTCGTCAACTCCGTCGGCGGTGGCGCGGCCGGCTACGGGATGCTCTTCGGAGCCGTCTTCGTCGGCCTGGGCATCGGCATCGCGCTCGGTCCCAGCGTGGCGCGCGACCTCGCCCGCGAGCGGCTGTTCGGCGTCGCGATCGTCGGCGCCGGTGCGGCGCTGCTGTTCCTGGCCTGGACGTTCACGCTCTGGATCGCGCTGCTGCTGGTCATCGCGATGGGCTTCTTCGCCGGTGTTGCCTACCTGGCCGGGTTCACCCTGCTCGGCACGGAGGTCGACGACGCCATCCGCGGCCGCACCTTCGCCCTCGTGCAGTCGATCGTCCGTGCGGCGCTGATCGTCTCGCTCGCCGTCGTGCCCTTCGCCGTCGGGGCGCTGCGCCGGCACACCATCGACTTCGGCGCCTTCGCGCTCACCGTCACCGGCGAGCGGGTCATGCTCTTCGCCGCCGGGCTGCTGGCCGCCGGCGTCGGCGTGCTCGCCTACCGGCAGATGGACGACGGCCGGCCGGTCCCACTGCTCGCCGACGTCCTCACCGCCGTCCGCCGCGACACCACGGCCCGCCGCCGGCTGGCCAAGGGCGGGGTCATGATCGCCTTCGAGGGCGGTGAGGGGGCCGGCAAGTCCACCCAGGTGCGACGGCTGCAGGAGTGGCTGACCGACGAGGGCCTGGTCGCGCGCGCGACGTTCGAGCCCGGGGCCACCTCGCCAGGTGCGGGTATCCGGTCGATCGTCCTGGACCGGGCGCAGACCGGCATCGCCCCACGGGCGGAGGCGATGCTCTACGCCGCCGACCGCGCCCAGCACGTGCACGAGGTCCTCCGTCCGGCCCTCGATGCCGGCGAGGTCGTGATCACCGACCGGTTCGTGGACAGCTCGCTGGCCTACCAGGGTGCGGGCCGCACCATCCCGCTCGACGACGTCCGGATGCTGTCGCGCTGGGCCACCCAGGGGCTGCAGCCCGACCTGACGATCCTGCTGGACCTGCCGCCCGAGGTCGGGCTGGCGCGGGCGCGGGGCCGCGCGGCCGCCGACCGGCTGGAGTCGGAGTCGCTGGACTTCCACCAGCGGGTCCGGCAGACCTTCCGCACCCTGGCCGAGGCCGCACCCGACCGATACCTCGTCCTGGACGCCCGCCGCAGCCCCGACGAGATCGCCGCGGCGATCCGGGTGCGGGTGGCCGAGCTGCTCTCCGGCCTCCCGCTGCAGACGCTGAGCCAGCCTGCCCCGGCCGCGTCCGGGTCCCGGCGCGATCCCGGGCTCTCGCCGTCGGGTCACCACCCGCACGCGCAGACCGGCCCGACCCCCCAGCTCCACCCGTGACCGCCTCGGTGGCGGCGCCCGCCGAGGGCGTGTGGGCGCAGGTGATCGGTCAGCCCGCCGTGGTGGCGGAGCTGCGGGCGGCGGTCGCCGATCCCGCGGCCATGACGCACTCCTGGCTGTTCACCGGTCCGCCCGGCTCCGGTCGCTCGGTCGCTGCCCGCGCCTTCGCCGCTGCGCTGCAGTGCCCGAACGGCGGGGACGGCACTTGTCACGAGTGCCGCACCGTGCTGGCCGGCACCCACGCCGACGTGCACGTGATCGTCCCCGACGGGCTCTCGATCGGCGCCGCGGAGGCCCGGGGCCTGATCCGGGTGGCCGGCCGCGCGCCGTCGGGCGGCCGCTGGCAGGTGGTCCTGGTCGAGGACGCCGACCGGATGACCGAGTCGGCGTCCAACGCCGTCCTCAAGATGATCGAGGAGCCGCCGCCGCGCACGGTGTTCCTGCTGTGCGCACCCAGCCTGCACCCGGACGACGTCCCGGTGACGATCCGCTCCCGCTGCCGGGTGGTGGCCCTGCGGACGCCGCGGGTCGACGACATCGCCGAGGTGCTCGTGCGCCGCGACGGCGTTGACCCCGCGCTCGCCGCCTGGTCGGCCGCCGCCTCCGGGGGGCACGTGGGCCGCGCCCGGCGGCTCGCACGCGACGAGGACGCCCGCATGGCCCGCAAGGCGGTGCTGGACGTCCCGCTGCGGCTGGTGTCGCTGGCCGCCTGCCTGGACGCCGCCGACGACCTGGTGGGCGCCGCGCAGGAGGAGACCGACGCGGCCACCGGGGCTCTGGACGGCGCGGAGACCGAGGCGCTGAAGAACAGCCTCGGCGTAGGTGCCCGGGGCCCTGGCGTCGCGGCCTCCCGTGGCGGTGCCGGCCAGCTCAAGGACCTGGAGAAGCGGCAGAAGTCCCGGGCCACGCGCATCGGGCGCGACTCCCTGGACCGGGCGCTGGTCGACCTGGCGGGCCTCTACCGCGACGCGCTGGTGCTGCACGCGGCGGGCCCCGAGGCGCCGCAGCTCAACCACCCCGACCGGCGGTCCGACGCCGAGGAACTGGCCCGGCGGATCGGCGCCGAGGGGGCGTTGCGCCGCATCGACGCGATCCTCGCCTGCCGGCGGGCGCTGGAGCAGAACGTGAAGCCGCAGGTGGCCCTGGAAGCGCTCACCGTGGCGCTGCGGCTGCCCGTCTGAGTCCGCCCGCCCCTGCGCAGACGCCGCGACGCGGTGTCGTAGGCTGTGCGGGCAGTTCGCCGCCTTAGCTCAGTCGGTAGAGCATCTCACTCGTAATGAGAAGGTCGTCGGTTCGATTCCGACAGGCGGCTCTCCACACGACGGGCCCGTCCATCTGGACGGGCCCGTCGTCGTTCCGGGGCGGGTCGGCAGGACCCGGTGCCGCCCCTCATCGCGCGCTGTCGCACGGGGACACGGGTGCGCGCCCGGTAACCGCGCGAACGGGCGCCCGGAAGCGCGCAGCGCGCCACATCCGGGAACGGCTGACGGCGGCACGCCCCAGTGGGGTGTGCCGCCGTCGGTGCGCTCGGCGTCCGGACCGGAGGGCCGGTGCCGATCAGTGGTGCGGGGAGTGGTCCTTGGCGCGCTGGATCGAGGCCACGATCTCGGCCTCGGCCTCGTCGCGGCCGACCCACTCGGCACCCTCGACCGACTTGCCCGGCTCCAGGTCCTTGTAGGTCTCGAAGAAGTGCTGGATCTCCAGACGGTCGAACTCCGACACGTCGTGGATCTCCTTGAGGTGGGCCACCCGCGGATCCGTCGCCGGGACGCAGAGGACCTTGTCGTCCCCACCGGCCTCGTCGGTCATGCGGAACATGCCGATGGCCCGGCAGGTGACCAGGCACCCCGGGAACGTCGGCTCCTCGAGGATCACCAGGGCGTCGAGCGGGTCGCCGTCCTGCCCCAGGGTGTTCTCGATGTATCCGTAGTCCGCCGGATAGCGGGTGGAGGTGAACAGCATCCGGTCCAAGCGGATGCGTCCGGTCTCATGGTCCAGCTCGTACTTGTTCCGCTGGCCCTTCGGGATTTCTACCGTCACGTCGAACTGCACGAACGTAGTGTGGCCCACGGGGGACGACGAGGTCGGCTCAGGGCCCCCTTCGGGGGGTGCAGAGCATGTCGTCCGGTGGATCGACGGTCATCACGGCGAACTACGGGCGGTTCCGCCGGCGCATGATCACCGCCGTCGTGACGCTCGTGCTGCTGCTCATCGGCGGCGGCATCGGCCTGGGTGTGGTCCTCGGCCGGGACGACGACCCGGGCAGCGAGGCCGCGCCCGTCCCCGACGCCGAGCTGCCCGAGCTCGGGCCGGTCACCCCGGTCCTCGCCGGCCTCTCCAGCGACGCCCCTGTCCCAGACGCCGACGTCCTCGCCACCCGGCTGACGCCGCTGGTCACCGGCTCGGCCCTGGGGCCCGGCACGGCCGCGCAGGTCGTCGACGTGACCACCGGCGAGGTGCTCTTCGACCAGCAGTCCGACGCCCCCGTGACGCCGGCGTCCACCGCCAAGCTGCTCACCGCCGTCGCCGCCCTCACCGCGCTCGACCCCGCGGACACGCTGGCGACCACCGTCGTCAGCGGCGCGGCTCCGGGCGAGGTGGTCCTCGTGGGCGGGGGCGACGTCACGCTCTCCCGCACCACCCCCTCGCGCAGCTACCCGGGCGCGCCCACCGTCGAGGACCTGGCCACCCAGGTCCTCGCGGCCCTGCCCGCGGGGACGCCGGTCACCCGTGTCGTCGTCGACGGCTCGCTCTACAGCGGCCCGCTCACCGCCAGCGGCTGGGGCCCCGGCGACGCGCCGTCCAGCTACGCCGCCCCGGTCACCGCCACCGCCGTCGACGGCGCGCGGGTGAGCCCCGGGTCCACCGCGCGCAGCGGGCAGCCCGGGCTGGACGCCGGCGCGGCCCTCGCCGACGCGCTGGGTGCCCCGAGCGCGACCGTCGTCCTGGGGCAGGCGCCGCCCGGCGCCAAGACGCTCGGCACGGTGCGGTCGGCGCCGATCGCGCGCCTGGTGGAGCAGGCGCTGTCGATGTCGGACAACGTGCTCGCCGAGGCGCTGGCCCGTCAGGTCGCGATCGCCCGCGACGAGCCGGCCTCGTTCGAGGGCGCCGGCAAGGCGGTCACCGACGCGCTGGCCGACGCCGGTCTGCCCGTCGGCGATGTCACCCTCGCCGACGGCAGCGGCCTTTCCGGCGAGGACGTCGTCACGGCCGAGGTGCTGGCCGCCGTCGTGACCGGAGCGGCCGACGGCAGCCTGGGCGACGCGGCCGCCCTGCTCGCGGGCCTCCCGGTCGCCGGCTACGACGGCACGCTCGCCGACCGCGGTGACGCCGACCCGGCCACCGCGCCGGGAACCGTCCGCGCCAAGACCGGCACCCTGCTCGGCGTGCACGCGCTCGCCGGCACCGTGGTGACCGCCGACGGTCGGCTGCTGTCCTTCGCGGTGGTCGCCGACGCCAGCACCGGTGGCGAGGCCGTGGCCGAGAACGCGCTCGACGAGTTCGCCGCCCAGCTGGCCGGCTGCGGCTGTTGAGCTGATGGAACGGCCCCGTCCAGGGGCCCGCCCTGAGCGTGCGAAGGGTGGGGAGGACGGGGTCCTTCAACGCGTACGGTGAGGCGATGAGCAGCGCCTCCTCGATGGTCGACTGGGCCCTTGCCGGACGCACCGCCCGGCGGTTGGTCGGCCCGGGTCCGCGCACGACGCGGGAGGAGGCCGCCGCCGTCGTCCGCGAGCTGCACGAGGCCGCGGCCACCGCCGTCGCGCACGTGGAGGCCCTCACCGGCCTCACACCGGTCCCGGGCGGTGTCGTCCCCGAGGTCGTCGTCGTGGACCGTCCGGCCTGGGCCGACGCCAACGCCACCGGCATGGCGGCCCTGCTCGACCCGCTGGTCGAGAAGCTCACCGAGCAGCAGGACAGCCGCCCCGGCGCGCTGGCCACCGCCATCGGCTCCCGGGCCACCGGCCTGCAGGCGGGCGGGCTCCTGGCGTTCCTCTCCAGCCGGGTGCTCGGGCAGTACGAGATCTTCGGTACCGGCGGCCGGCTCCTGCTCGTGGCGCCGAACATCGTGGCGACCGAGCGCAAGCTCGGGGTGGACCCGTCGGACTTCCGGCTGTGGGTCTGCCTGCACGAGGTCACCCATCAGCTGCAGTTCACCGGCGTCCCGTGGCTGCACGGCTACCTGGAGACGCAGATCGCGGAGTTCGTCTCCGCCACCGACCTGGCGCCCGAGGTGCTGCGAGAGCGGCTGCAGGACGTGTTCCGCAGCGTGCTCGACGCCGTCCGCGGCACCGAGCCCGGCCGCGAGCCCGAGGGGCTCATGGCGCTGATCCGCGACCCCCGCCAGCGCGAGGTCCTCGACCGGGTCACCGCGGTGATGAGCCTGGTCGAGGGGCACGCCGAGTACGTGATGGACGGCGTCGGACCGGACGTGGTGCCGTCGGTGC
This sequence comes from Blastococcus atacamensis, assembly GCF_002938425.1. Taxonomy (GTDB): domain Bacteria; phylum Actinomycetota; class Actinomycetes; order Mycobacteriales; family Geodermatophilaceae; genus Blastococcus; species Blastococcus atacamensis. Next base: position 11,627 of record NZ_POQU01000080.1, read on the forward strand.
GCACCCTGCGGAAGCGGTTCGCCCAGCGCCGCAAGGGCCGCGGACCGCTGGACCGCGTGCTGCGCCGGCTGCTCGGCCTCGAGCAGAAGATGAAGCAGTACGCCGAGGGCCGGATCTTCGTCGGCGGCGTCGTCGACCTCGCCGGCATGGAGGGCTTCAACCGCGTCTGGGAGGGCCCGCAGAACCTGCCGCGGATCGAGGAGCTCACCAATCCGGAGCGCTGGGTCGAGCGGGTGCTCGGCCGCCCGGCCATCCCGGCCTGACGGCGGGGTGAGCGGGCCACCCCGCGCCGTCGCGGTCCTGCGGCACGCGGTCCGGTCGGGGCTGCGCGCCTCCCCGCGGCCGGTGCTGGCCGCCTGTAGCGGGGGAGCGGACTCCGTGGCGCTGGCCGCGGCGCTGGCGTTCGAGGCACGGGACGCCGGCGTGCGGATCGGCGGGGTCACCGTCGACCACGGCCTCCAGCCCGGATCGGACCGCCGGGCACGGGAGACCGCCGACCTCCTCACCCGACTCGGACTGGCTCCCGTGCTCGTGCTGCCGGTCGAGGTCATCGGCGCCGGTGGCCCCGAGGCGGCCGCCCGGGAGGCGCGCTACGCGGCACTGGCCGGCGCGGCCGCCGAGCACGGCGCCCGGGTCGCCCTCGGCCACACCCTCGACGACCAGGCCGAGACGGTGCTGCTCGGGCTGGGCCGGGGCTCGGGCCCTCGGTCGGTGGCGGGCATGCGGGCCGAGCGCGAGGACGACGGCGTGCTCTGGTGGCGGCCGCTGCTGGGCGTGCGGCGGACGACCGCCCGTCAGGCCTGCGCGGACCAGGGCCTGCCGGTGTGGGACGACCCCTGGAACGACGACCCCGCCTACACGCGGGTGCGGCTGCGGGCCGAGGTGCTGCCGCTGCTCGAGGACGCTCTCGGCGGCGGAGTGGCCCCCGCCCTCGCGCGGACGGCGGACCTGCTCCGCGAGGACCTCGACGCCCTGGACGGCCTGGCCGCCGCCGAGCTGGCCCGCCTGGCCGGCGAGGCCGGGGACGGCAGCCTGCCCGCCCGGCCCCTGGAGCCGCTGCCGGCGGCACTGCGCCGGCGGGTGCTGCGCGGATGGCTGCTCGCCGCGGGCGTCCCCGACCTGCAGGCGGTCCACCTGCGGGCCGCGGAGGCGCTCGTCACAGCGTGGCGGGGGCAGGGCCGGATCGACCTACCCGGCGGCGCGGGCGTCCTCCGCACGTCTGGCACTCTGGTGGTGCTGCCGCCGGGTCTCCGGCGTGCTGATCCCGGACCCGCACCCCTCGAGGAGCCCCATCCGTGACGACGGAGCCCGCCAGCACCCCTGGGGCCCTCGGTCCCGACCACGGGTACGGCCCGGACATCGACCACGTGCTGCTCAGCGAGGAGCAGATCCAGGCGAAGATCGGTGAGCTCGCCGCCCGGGTCGCGGCCGACTACTCGGGCCGGGAGGTCCTGCTGGTCGGTGTGCTCAAGGGCGCCGTGCTGTTCATGAGCGACTTCGCCCGGGCGCTGCAGCTGCCCACGCAGATGGAGTTCATGGCCGTCTCCTCCTACGGCTCCTCCACGAGCTCGTCGGGTGTCGTTCGGATCCTCAAGGACCTCGACCGCGACATCACCGACAAGCACGTCCTGGTGCTCGAGGACATCATCGACTCCGGCCTGACGCTGTCCTGGCTGCTCAAGAACCTCGGCGGCCGGTCGCCGGCCTCGCTCGAGGTGTGCGCGCTGCTCCGCAAGCCCGACGCCGTCAAGGTCCAGGTGCCGGTGAAGTACATCGGGTTCGACATCCCCAACGAGTTCGTCGTCGGCTACGGCCTGGACTACGCCGAGCGCTACCGGGACCTGCCCTACATCGGGACGCTCAAGCCCGAGGTCTACTCCAGCTGACCCGGAGGCTGTCCTCCGCGCGGGGGATGCGGGAGCTTTCCCAGCTCGCACGCAGGGGACGCACAGGTCACCCGGTGTACCGTCGATCGTGACGACGCTGCACCGAGCGCCGGGGTCCCCACCCGGGCCGCCGGCTGCGTCCCGGGGACGATCAGGAGGGTCGACGGGCAGGCCGGCACGCCGGCGCCCGGCATCGGTGTATGGAACGTAAGAAGATCTTCCGCTCCGTCTGGTTCTGGATCGTCCTGGTGATCCTCCTGGCCTTGACGGTCTCGACCTTCTTCAGCGGCAACGGCGGCCGTCAGGAGATCTCGACCTCGACCGCCCTCGAGCAGATCGAGGACGGCAACGTCGAGTCCGCGACCCTGAACACCAAGGAGCAGACGCTCGACCTCGACCTGGAGGCCGAGGTCGAGGGCAGCACCGAGGTGACCGCGTCCTACCCGGTGGCCATCGAGGACCAGGTCGTGGACCTGCTCCGCGAGGACCAGGGCGACTCCGGGGCCTCCGAGGGCTTCGACACCAACGTCACCCAGGACAGCCTCCTGGTCAGCCTCCTGGTGAGCTTCCTGCCGTTCCTGATCCTCCTGCTGCTGCTCTTCTGGCTGTTCAACTCCATGCAGGGCGGCGGCCGCGGCGTCATGCAGTTCGGGAAGTCCAAGGCCAAGCAGGTCACCAAGGACACCCCGAAGACGACGTTCGCCGACGTCGCGGGGGCCGACGAGGCCGTCGAGGAACTGCACGAGATCAAGGACTTCCTGCAGAACCCGGTGAAGTTCCAGGCTGTCGGCGCCAAGATCCCCAAGGGTGTGCTGCTCTTCGGTCCGCCCGGGACCGGCAAGACCCTGCTGGCCCGCGCCGTGGCCGGCGAGGCCGGGGTGCCGTTCTACTCGATCTCCGGCTCGGACTTCGTCGAGATGTTCGTCGGTGTCGGCGCCAGCCGCGTCCGCGACCTGTTCGAGCAGGCCAAGACCAACGCCCCGGCGATCATCTTCATCGACGAGATCGATGCCGTCGGCCGGCACCGCGGCGCCGGCATGGGCGGCGGGCACGACGAGCGCGAGCAGACCCTCAACCAGATGCTGGTCGAGATGGACGGCTTCGACGTCAAGGGCGGGGTCATCCTCATCGCGGCCACCAACCGGCCCGACATCCTCGACCCGGCGCTGCTGCGCCCGGGCCGCTTCGACCGGCAGATCGCCGTCGACCGGCCCGACCTGCTCGGTCGCAAGGCGATCCTCTCGGTGCACGCCAAGGGCAAGCCGCTCGCGCCCGACGTCGACATCGAGACCGTCGCCCGCCGCACCCCCGGGTTCACCGGCGCCGACCTGGCCAACGTGCTCAACGAGGCCGCGCTGCTCACCGCGCGCACCAACGGCTCCCTCATCACCGACGCCACCCTCGAGGAGGCGATCGACCGCGTCATCGCCGGCCCCGAGCGCAAGACGCGGGCGATGAGCGAGAAGGAGAAGAAGGTCACCGCCTACCACGAGGGCGGCCACGCCCTGGTGGCGCACGCGCTGCCCAACCTCGACCCGGTGCACAAGGTCACGATCCTGCCGCGCGGCCGCTCGCTCGGGCACACTCTCGTGCTGCCGACCGAGGACAAGTACACCCAGACCCGCTCGGAGATGATCGACACCCTCGCCTACGCCCTCGGCGGCCGGGCCGCGGAGGAACTCGTCTTCCACGAGCCGACCACGGGTGCGGGCAACGACATCGAGAAGGCCACCGGGATGGCCCGCGCGATGGTCACCCAGTACGGCATGAGCGCCAAGCTGGGGGCGGTCAAGTACGGCAGCGGTGACTCCGAGCCGTTCATGGGCCGGGACATGCACAGCCGCCCCGACTACTCCGAGGCCGTGGCCGCCGACATCGACGCCGAGATCCGGGCGCTGATCGAGGCGGCGCACGACGAGGCGTGGGAGATCCTGGTGGAGTACCGAGAGGTCCTCGACCAGCTGGTGCTGGAGCTGATGGAGAAGGAGACCCTCTCCAAGGACGACATGGCCCGCATCTGCGCGCCGGTCACCAAGCGCCCCTCGCTGGCTCCCTACAACGGCTTCGGCAAGCGCACCCCCTCGGAGCAGCCGCCGGTGCTCACGCCGTCGGAGCGGGCCGGTCAGGACGGTGGACAGCCGCTGGCCATCGGCTCCGTCGGCGACGTCGGGGCCCCCGTGCAGCGATGAGCGAGATCCCGGCAGAACCGGAGGACCTGGTGCTGGGGCCGGTCGCCGGCGTCGACCAGGAGCGGGCGGCCGCGGCCGTCCGCGAACTGCTCATCGCGGTGGGGGAGGACCCCGACCGCCCGGGACTGCAGGACACCCCGGCGCGGGTGGCCCGCGCCTACGCGGAGACCTTCGCCGGGCTCCATCAGGACCCGTTCGAGGTGCTCGCGACGACGTTCGACGAGGACCACGACGAGCTGGTGCTGGTCAAGGACATCCCGATGTACTCGACCTGCGAGCACCACCTGGTGCCCTTCCACGGGGTCGCGCACGTCGCCTACATCCCGGGCAGCGACGGCCGGGTCACCGGACTGTCGAAGCTGGCCCGGCTCGTCGAGGTCTACGCCCGCCGGCCGCAGGTGCAGGAGCGCATGACGCGGCAGATCGCCGACGCGCTCAACGACGCCCTCAAGCCGCGGGGCGTGCTGGTGGTCATCCAGGCCGAGCACCTCTGCATGGCCATGCGCGGCGTCCGCAAGCCCGGCTCGTCCACGGTGACCTCCGCGGTCCGTGGCATCTTCCGGGAGAACGCGGCGACCCGCAGCGAGGCCATGGGCCTCGTGCTCGGCCGGTGAGCGGGGACCGATGACCCCGGTCGCCCTGCCGCGTCCGGATCGGTGCCTGGTCATGGGCGTCCTGAACGTCACACCGGACTCGTTCTCCGACGGCGGCTGCTTCGCCGACCCGGCCACGGCGATCGCGCACGGTCTGGCGATGCACGCGGCGGGGGCCGACTACGTCGACGTCGGCGGGGAGTCCACCCGCCCGGGCGCGGACCGGGTCGACGTCGACGAGGAGTGCGGCCGGATCGTGCCGGTCATCCGGGAGCTCTCCGCCGCCGGGGTGCGCACCAGCGTGGACACCACCAGGGCGGAGGTGGCCGAAGCCGCGCTCGCCGCGGGCGCGGTGCTGGTCAACGACGTCAGCGGCGGCCTGGCCGACGCGAACATGGCCGCCCTGGTGGCCGCCACCGGGGTGCCCTGGGTGCTCATGCACTGGCGCGGGCACAGTCGCGAGATGTACGCGGCGGCCCAGTACGGCGACGTCGTCACCGAGGTCTGCGCCGAGCTGACCGCCCGCGTGGAGGACGTCGTCGCGGCCGGGGTACGCCCCGGGCAGCTGGTGCTCGACCCGGGCCTCGGCTTCGCCAAGCGGGCCGAGCACAACTGGGCGCTCCTGGCCGGGCTGGACCGGCTCATCGGCCTGGGTCTGCCGGTGCTGGTCGGCGCCTCCCGCAAGACGTTCCTGGGCCGGCTGCTGCCCTCGGCCGACGGTGCGCCGCGCCCGGCGGAGCAGCGGGACGCCGCGACGCTGGCCACCACCGTGCTGGCCGCCGAGGCCGGCGCCTGGGGGGTCCGGGTGCACGACGCCGCCGCGTCCGTGGACGCCGTCCGTACCGTGGCCGCAGTCCGTGCAGCGAGAGGAGCCGGCCGTGGCTAGCACCCACCCACCCCTGTCTATTATAAACATAGAAGAGCCAACGAGACCGAACTAGACCTCGTATGCCGCCATCTGATTGAAACAAAAACAGAAAACACCAATATAGTACAAACAAACGCATATAG
>NZ_POQU01000081.1 GCF_002938425.1 Blastococcus atacamensis
GGACATGGGTGGGAAGCGGTTGGTGCGGGCTCTCGCCCGGGGGGTTGCAGCGGCGCTGCTGGGTGGCCTGCTCGGGCGGTACTGACGCGGGGGCTGATGCGCGTGATCATGGTCGTCGCCGAAGGGACTCCGACCTTCAGCTGGAGCGGTCTGGCATTCATCGCGGTCTTCTACGTCGTGTTCCTCACGCCGGGCGCGGTCGCGCTCGCGTGGAGCCGGGCGCGCTGGGCGCTGTTCGTCTTCGGCGCCGGCGCGGTCGCCATCCCCGTGCAAGCGGCCGGCATCGCGCAGACCGATCTCGAGGCGGTAGGGCCGTTCAGCGCGGGCCAGTGGGTCGCACTGTCGGCGCTCTTCGTCGGGATGGCGGCGGTCTACGCGCTGCAGGCAGCCATCGTGTACCGGGTGGCGCGGTCGGCACGGTGGAATCGGCCGGCCGGATCGGAGCGCCTCGGGGGAGCCGGCGGTCGCCAAGCGCTCGGCTGACAGGTTCCACGCCACCTGCGGCGACGTCCCTCGGTGCGGGCGGCTCGCGGGTGCCCGTGCTGGAGCGTGCTCCCGCTCTCGAAGTGGTCGGCGAGGGCCAGCCGGTCGGCCCAGACTGCCCGCTTCGGCGCCCATGTCCCCGAAGGCTGCCCCAGCTCCCGCGCAACGCAGCGATGCAAGCCGCTCCCGCGGGCCCCGCCGTCGCTGCCGGCACGGCTGTCCCGCGATGGGACGCGCCTCGGGACGGCGGGAGGCAGCGCACCGACCGTTCGCCGACCCGGAGGGGCGCCGGCGGCCGCCGGATCGACCCGGTGATCAGCCCTGCGTGCTCCGTGGGCGGGTGCTCCCGGCAGCGCGTCGGGGCTCAGGCAGCGGTCGCGCGCTGGCCGTACGGGGACAGGCGGGCAGCCGCCACGCGACGGCGGCGGTCAGCAGGCACACCGCGAGGCCGACCACAGCGATCGTGGCGTACCCCCCGCTGCCCGGCGCCGCGGCGCCCTCGGGGGTGGCAGCGGCGAGGACGGTGGCGGCCAGGGCGCTGCCGATGGCGAAGCCGACGTAGCGCAGCACCTGGTTCAGGCTCATGGCGCTGCCGGTCTCCGACGACGGCACGGCGGAGATGACCAGCGCCGGGAAGGCCGCGAAGGCGGCTCCGACCCCGAGCCCGGCCACGCCCATGACGAGGAACACCTGCCACAGCTGGCTGCGGGCGAACTCGAACAGGAGGAAGGCGCCGGCCTGGACCAGGGCCGCGACCGGCAGGACGACGTGGAAGCCGGTGCGGTCCGCCAGCAGCCGGGCGAGCCGTCCGCCGAGCGCGCTGGCCGCCGAGAACGGGAGCAAGGCCAGCCCCGCGACCAGGATCGAGGCGCCGAACCCCGGTCCTCCCGTCCGTGGGGCCTGGACCAGGACCGGCACCGACACCAGCAGGAGGTAGTTCGAGAGGCCGACGAGAAGGGCCGCCGAGTGAGCCGTGGCGGCGACGCGCCCGCGGGCGAGCCGGAGATCGACCAGCGGGGACCGGGTCCTGAGCTCCCAGAACGCCCAGATCGCCAGCACGACGGCGGACCCCGAGATCAGGCCCCACGGCACCGGCGACGTCCAGCCCCACACCTCGGCCTCACCGAGGCCGAGGAGCGCCCCGGCCAGTCCGGCGCCGAGCAGCACGGCGCCAAGGACGTCGAGCGGTCGGGAGGACGTGACCCGGGACGGGGGGATCACCGCGGCCGAGGTCAGGAGAGCGGCGAAGCTGACGGCGGCACCGGCCCAGAAGGCAGCGTGCACCCCGCCGAGTTCGGCGACCAGTCCCGCGAGCGGATAGCCCAGCCCCATGCCGGTGACCACGGTGATGGACAGCGCGGCGATCGTGGAGCGCGATCGCTCCCCTCGGAGTGCCTCACGGGCCGTGGCCATCGCGAGGGGCGTCAGGCCGAGCCCGAATCCCTGGAGCGCCCGGCCGGCGATGAGCCATTCCAGACCCAGGGGGAGGGCGGCCAGCAGACCGCCGAGCGTGACGACGGCCAGGACGACGAGAACGACCTCGCGCCGGTGGGGACCGTCCCCGAGGCGGCCGATCACCGGGGTGGACACCGCTCCGACGAGGAGGGTGACCGTCAGTGCCCACTGGGCGTTCGGCAACGTCGTCCCCATCGTGGCGGCGATCGCCGGGACGAGGGGTGCGCCGAGGCTGCTGATGACGGCGACGACGGTGCCCACGAAGATCAGCACCGGCACGAGGGCGCGGGGCGGAGGAGTGCTGCTCACGACCCCACGATCCCAGGTCGTTGCAAAGACCAAGCGTCCCGGGCGTGTCCGCCCGCAGGGACGGCCGGACGCCGGCGGCGCGGAGGAGTCGCTGCCGCGGTCGGGTGACCTCGTGCTGCTGTTGGTCTGGCCCCGGGGGCGGCGTCGGTGCCGGGCAGGTCCACCACGTCGAGCCCGGAGCCGCCGACGCCGGTGCCCTGGACGGCTCCCGCAGCGGCGGCCATCGGGGCGCCGGACCTGGACGCGCTTCGCCGGCTCCGAACAGGGCATGGAAGACCGGTATGGAGCTGCCTGTCGGACGTGCCCACCTGGTGGAGGTCGGTGCCCGCCGGCTCAACGTCTGGTCGGCGGGCGACAGCGGTCCGCCGGTGCTCCTGGTGCACGGGATCCCGACCAACCACCGGCTGTGGGTGGACGTGGTTCCCCGGCTCTGTGCCCACGCAAGGGTGTTCGCGGTGGACATGCTCGGTTACGGGGACTCCATGGACGCGGACGGCCATCCCGTCGACCTCGCTGCCCAGGCGGCCCTGCTGGCCGATCTGCTGGACGTCCTGGGACTGGAGCGGGCAGTCGTCGTGGGTCATGACCTCGGTGGGGGAGTGGCCCAGATCGTGGCCACCACCAGCAGCGCGCGGGTCGCGGGGCTGGGAATCGTGGACGGCGTCTGTTACGACGGGTGGCCGGTGCCTTTCATCCGGGCCATGAAGGCAGCGTGGCCGCTGGTCGGTCAGCTGCCTCCTGCCGCGCTGGGTGCCGGCCTGCGGCCGGCGTTGCGCACCCTTTTCGCGCACCGTGAGCGGTCCGGCCCGTTCATCGACTCCTTCGTGCAGCCCTGGACGCGCCCCGGAGCGCCGCGGCAGCTGGCCGCACACCTGCGTTCGCTGGACTCCGTGTACACGCAGACGGTGGCGCCGTTCCTCCCACGGCTGGACGTCCCTGCCGAGGTGGTGTGGGGGCGTCTGGACCACCAGCTGAAACCCGCGTACGGGCAGCGCCTCGCCGACGACATCCCAGGCGCCCGGCTGACCGTGGTGGACGACGCGAGCCACTTCGCCCCCGCCGATCGACCCGACGTCGTCTCCGACGCGGTGCTCCGGCTGGTCCGCGCTGTCTGACGCCGTCGGCAGTTCCTCGGGTGGTGGGTGTCGGGGCGCCGTTCCCGGAGTTCTCGACCAGGGGTCCCGTCGCACGTTCCGCGAGACGACCTCCTGGATCTGTCGCGCAGCGGCCCAGCACCGCCGCCCCTCGGCGGACGCGTGAGGCGTGGCGGCAGGAGTCCAGCGGGTCTGCCGGGGTAGCAGGACGGTGTGCTCACGCGCCGACGGTTCCTGGTGGCGGCCGGACAGGTGGCGGGCGTCGGCCTGCTCGCCGCGTGTGGCCTCCGGCCTCCCGGCGCAGTCCCCGGCGGGGGAGAGGAGGCAGACGACGCAGTCCTGACCGCGCGCCCGGGATCAGGGCCGACCGGGTCCTCGGATGCACTCCCGAGGACCCCTGGAACGCATCCGCTGGGTCTCGAGGCGGACCGGGACCCCCTCCTCCACGTCCCGCCGACCGTCGTCCCTGATGTGCCCGCGCCGCTCGTCCTGGTTCTGCACGGCGCGGGCGGCGACGCAGCGGCCGGACTGGCGCTACTGCAGCCGCTGGCGGATGAACGCGGTCTGCTGCTGGTGGCGCCGGCGTCCCGCGGGGCGACGTGGGACGCCATCCGCGGTAGCTACGGCCCTGATGTCACGGTCATCGACCGGGCGCTGGCGCGGGTCTTCTCCGGGTTCGCGGTGGACGCCGGTCGAGTGGCGGCAGCCGGGTTCTCCGACGGTGCCTCGTACGCACTCGGCCTGGGCCTGGCCAACGGCGACCTGTTCCGGAGGATCGTCGCGTTCTCCCCGGGCTTCGTGCCGCCGGGGGCGTCGCCCCAGGGAGATCCGCTGGTCTTCGTCTCTCACGGTGACGGCGACGACGTCCTGCCGATCGACCGGACCAGCAGGCGGATCGTGCCGGAGCTGCGCGACGACGGGTACGACGTGACGTACCGCGAGTTCTCCGGTCCGCACACCGTGCCGGCCGACATCACCCGCGAAGCCGTGGACTGGCTGCGCTGAACCGGTACGCCCCGCCCGTGCGCGTGAGCTGCAGTGCGGCCACTCACGGGAGGACGTCCCCGCCCTGGGAGAAGCCCTGCGCGAGATCACCGCTCCCGCCGAGGACCAGGTGCCGAGCCGGCCCGCTGCGACGGTCGGTCAGCGGCGCTGACGGGAGGCCGCCGCCATTCCCCGCCCGAGGGTTGGCGGAGGCGCTGGGTGGAATGGATGGGGAACGGGGCAGCCGCGACGGCGGAGGACGGCGCGGCGCCCTCCAACACCGAGGAAACGGATCCAGCAGCGATGAGCGAGCCCACGACCGACCACGGCGGCAGCGTCCTGATCACCGGAGCCGGCGGCGTCATCGGGGCGCACGTGGCCGCGGAGTACGCGACGCGGCCGGGCTGGCGGGTCCGGGGCGTGAGCCGTCGTCGACCGCGGACCGCCTCGTGGGAACACCTCCCGATCGACCTCGGGGATCAGGAAGCCGCACGGGACGGCCTCGAGCCTCTCGACGACGTCACGCACCTCGTCTTCGCCGCCTACACCGAGCGCAGCAGCGCCCGGGAGGCATCCGAGGCCAACGTCGCGATGCTCCGGAACACCCTGGACGGGCTGGCGGCGACCGGCGCGCCGGTCGAGCACGTGACGCTGTACCAGGGCGGCAAGGCGTACGGCGCGCACATGGGGTTCTTCAACACCCCGGCCAAGGAGACCGATCCGCGGATCATCCAGCCGAACTTCTACTACGACCAGGAGGACCTGCTGCGCGAGGTCGCAGCCGAGCGCGGGTTCCGGCTGACGGTGTTCCGGCCCGAGGGCGTCATCGGCTATGCGGTGGGCAACCCCATGAACCTGCTCATGGTGATCGCCGTCTACGCCGCGATCACCAAGGAGCTGGGGCAGCCTCTGCGGTTCCCGGGGAGCCTGGCGGCCTACGACGCCCTCTACCAGGTCACCGATGCCGAGTTGCTCGCCCGGGCCACGGTGTGGGCCGGGCGCGAACCGGGTGCCGACGGCGAGATCTACAACGTCACCAACGGCGACCAGATCCGCTGGCGGCACGTGTTCCCGGCCCTCGCCCGGCACCTCGGGATGGAGCACGCCGAGCCGCAGCCGGTTCCACTGGCCGAGGCGATGGGCGACCGGCGCGACGTGTGGGAGCGGCTGGTCGCCCGCCACGACCTGGTGACCACGCCGTACGAGGACCTGGTGCGCTGGGAGTTCGGCGAGTTCATCTTCACGTCCGGCTTCGACAACGTCAGTTCCACGATCAGGCTGCGCCAGGCCGGCTTCGCCGACTGCCTGGACACCGAGCAGCGGTTCCTCGAGCTGTTCGACCGGCTCGCCGCCGACGGGGTCATCCCACCCGTCCGGTGAGGCCCCGCGCGCGCCGGCGGGTGCCGTCGGTCGTGCGGTGGCCGACCCGGTCCGGGTGATGGGCGATGATGGGGCCCTCAGACTGCGCACGGCATGCCGGGGCTCCGGAGCAGGCGCGACGGTTCCGGGAGGAAGACAGGTGCGCGTGGACGACGTCGGCCGAGCCGCCACAGCTGACTTCCGGGCCATCTTCGAGTCCCTGCCCACCGCCTACCTGGTCATGTCGCCGGACCTGACCATCGTGGAGGCGAACGAGGCCTACCTGCGGCTGCTGGGCCGCGGCCGGGCGGAGCTGATCGGCCAGTACGTCTTCGACGCGTTCCCGCCCGCGCCGGAGACGCTCGACGCCCAGGGGGTCAACCCGCTGCAGACGTCCTTCGAGCGGGTCAGGGACACCGGCGTCCCTGACCACATGCCCCTGTTCCGGTACGAGGTCCTCGACCAGGAGACCGGCCGCCCGGTGTCCCGGGCCTGGTCGCTGATCAGCGCACCGGTCCTCGACGAGCAGGGCCGGACCCAGCTGGTGCTCCAGCGGGTGGAGGACGTGTCGGAGTACCTCGCCGAACGGGAGCGCCTCGCCGACGGCCGGGCCGATGGGAGCTGGGCTCGGCTCGACGGCCTGGAAGCCGACCTGTTCGCCCGCACCCAGGAACTCCGGGCCGCCCTGGCGTCGCGGGAAGCGGCGACCCACCGGCTCGCGGCGATGGCGCAGGTGGTGCTGCAGCTGGCGGCCGCGGAGAGCGTCACGGCGATCACCGACATCCTCGCCGACGCGGGCCTGGCCGCGATCGGCGCGGACGGCGGTGCCATCGCGCTGCGCGACGACGACCACGACGTCGTCCGACTCACCCTGACGCCGTCCCTGGGACCGGGAGCGCAGCAGCGGTTCGGCACCGTCGCCCTCGACAGCCGGTTGCCCGCGGCCTGGGTGGCGCGCACGGGGAAGGCCGTGGTGTTCGAGAGCCAGGCCCAGGCGGAGGCCTGGTCGCCTGAGATGCGGGAGGCCTTCGAGGAGGCCGGTCAGCGGTCCTGGATCACCGTTCCGCTGGAGAACGGTGGCCGGTTGCTGGGCTCACTGGTGGCCGGCTGGACGGCGGAGCGGACCTTCTCCTCCGGCGAGGTCGACCTGGTGCAGGCGTTCGCGTCCCAGGCCGCGCAGGCCCTGAGCCGGTTGCAGACGCTCGCCCAGGAGCGGCGGTCGGCGGCGCGCAGCCGTCAGCTGGCCGAGGAGCTGCAGCGCAGCATGCTCGCCGAACCGTTCCAGCCCGACCACTGCCACATCGCCGTCCGCTACCTGCCGGCCACGGGCGCCGGCCAGGTCGGCGGCGACTGGTACGACACCTTCCTGCAGACCGACGGCGCCGTGAACCTGGTGATCGGCGATGTCGTCGGCCACGACGTGAGTGCCGCGGCGACCATGGGCGAGCTGCGCAGCCTGCTGCGCGGGATCGCCGTGGCGGGCGAGCCGGGGCCGGCGCGAGCGCTCGACACGCTGGACCGCGCCGTCACCCAGCTCGGCCTGCGCACCTACGCCACGGTCGGGATGGGCCGGTTGGAGCAGACCGCCGATGAGGTACCGCGCGGCGTCACCCGGCTGCGGTGGGCCACCGCCGGGCACCCGACCCCGGTGGTCCTCGACGGGCGCGGCGGGCTCGTCGAGGTCCCCCAGCCCGCCGCCCGGCTGATGCTGGGCGTGGACTCGACCGGCGCGCGCGACGAGACCGTCGTCGAGCTCCCGCGCGGCGCGACGGTGCTGCTGTACACCGACGGGCTGGTCGAGCGGTCTGGCAGCGACCTGGACGTCGGAGTCGCCCGGCTGGAGCGGCTGGCCGTCGAGCTCGCCGAACGCCCGCTCGACGAGCTCTGCGACCAGCTCCTGGAGCGCTTGGTCGGGCGACGCCCCACCGACGACGTCGCCCTCGTCGCCGTCCGGCTACACCTCCAGGCCCGGCCCCGGCCGGCCGAGGCCGGTCCGAAGCGGGTTCCGGCGACCGTTCCGGTCGAGGGGTCGCTGGCCGGTGCCGATCCGGCGCCGGACGGCGGGGAAGCGGTCGCGACGGGTAGCGGTGCCTCACGGACGCCGGCTGAGTACGCGGAGGCCTACGCGTCCTGGCACCGTGACCGGCCCGTTCCCCTCGCGGGGGATCCCGGGCTGTCCCTCCGGCTGGAGTCGCTGCGGACCCTGCGCGGCGTCCGCCGCCAGGCACGACAGTTCCTGTACGCCTCGCTGGGGGTCGGTCCGCACGACGAGGCCGCGCCGGACATCGAGGACGCCGTCGAGCGGGCGGTCCTGGTGATCGACGAGCTCACGTCCAACGCGCTGCGGCACGGCGCCGCGCCCTCGGCGCTGCACATCGGGGACCACGAGGGACGGTGGATCGTCATCGTGACCGACGGCGCCCCCGACCGGTCACCGACACCGGCGAGGGCGCGCCCCGCCGGGAAGGGCGGGTACGGCCTCTACGTCATCGCCGACCTCACCGCCGAGCACGGCGTCCACTACGAGGCGGGCCGGAAGCTCGTCTGGTCCTGCATCGTCAAGCCGCGCTGACCGTCGGCCGCTGAGCCGACGGAGGAGCTCACACCTCGACGGCGGTTCCGCAGACGCCGCAGACCTCGAGCCGGCGGCGTCCCCACCGCACGAGGGGCACGAAGAACACCGAGAACTGCCTGAACTGCCGCACCCGCGCCCACCGGGACGTGTTGCCGCATCGCGGGCAGGTCCGGACCTCGCCGGGGCCCAGGTCCCGCTGCTTGGTGCCGAGGCCGAAGAGGAAGAACACGGTGCCAGCCTAGGCAGGGACGCCCCGGTACGCGGCGGGACGCCCGGGGGCCGGGCGCCGTCAGGCGACGTCGGTGCGGGCCTCGGACAGGTACTCGCGGACGGCGGTCTCGGGCACCCGGAAGGAACGGCCGACCCGCACGGCAGCCATCTCGCCACCGTGGACCAGGCGGTAGACGGTCATCTTGGACACCCGCATGATCGCGGCGACCTCGGCCACGGTGAGGAAGCTGACCGGGCGCGGCGAGGGGCGCTCGCCGGCCGGGCGCTGGGCCATCGGGGCGGCGACGGGGAGCCGGGGCGCCGGGTAGCCGGCGTTCATCGCCGGGCGGGGAGCGGGGCGCTGGCCGTACTGGACCGGACGGCGCATCGTGGTGGCGGCGGAGTGCTGGGGGAGGGGCATGACGGTTCCTCTCGAAGGCGGTGAGGAACGCGTGGCTACCGGTGTCGGATCGCGCCCCTGTTGAAACCCACAGTAAGCGGCTGGTCACCCCTCGCGTCAGGACGAGATGAACGAGACGGACCGTTCCCCTTCGTCACATGTTGCCCGTGCGCAGCGCGCGACCCGTGCGAAGCGCGAGGTGGCAGACGATGCGTGTGACGACCGGGGAGGGGCCGCGCCGGGAACGACGAGCCGGGCAGCCGTTCCTCCTGCTCCCACACCGGCGAGCAGTAGCGATCGGTAAGCGCCCTGTGCTGATCCGTGATGGTCGGCTCTCCCGGCCTGGCGGGTCCCTCCGGGTTGCGCTAAAAAAATCCGCGCTCGTACCAGCGACCCCGGATCCAGTCATCCGGGGACGGGCTGATCGCTCGATGCCGGCCACGCCCTGGCCGCCATCCGGTCCCTGAGGACGACACGTCCTCCCCGTTGCTGAGGAGTGGGCCCATGCCCCGAGCACTCGACGTCCCCGAGCCCGGCATGCCCCGCCGGAGACTGTTCCAGCTGGGAATCCTGGCCGTCGCGGGCGCGGCCGTGGGAGCGACGCCGGCCTGCGGAGGGCCGGTAGCGGTCGCCGCGCCTCAGCTGAAGGCCGCGCTCGTCGGCGCCCTCTCCTGGCTGGGCGGCACGTTGCTGGACGACGGCCGGGCATGGCTCGTGGGCAAGGGGCTGGATGCCGCCGCCGCGAAGGTGGCTGAGGGCACGGCGTCGGTCTCCGCCTACAGCTATCCCACCGGCGCCCACATCGCCGCCGTGGCCGACTCCGACGGCCAGACGACCTACTGGACGACGGTCGAGGACCTCGACGACCTCCACAACTGGTTGCCCCGGGGCTGGGAGGCCATCGGGAGGGCCGGTGAGGCACTGGAGGAGGTCATCGGAACCGATGCCGCCCGCGCAGCGCTGGTCCCCGCCCACCCGGGTGACGATCAGGGGGTAGGGGAGATGAAGCAGTCCACCTATCGTGCCGCCGACGGCGGCCTGGTCACCGTGCGGTTCGACGGCAGGGGTCCTGCTCCGGTCGAGACGGTCGAACTGGAGTGGTCGCGGAGGCGGGACGGGGCACCGTGGCGGTGGAGTTTCGACGTCGACCCCGAGAACCCGCTGTTCCTGAAGTAGTCGCCGCACGCGGGACGTTCCCAGCGCCGGGACGGCGGACCGGGGTACGCGCTACTGTTGACCTGGCATCGGCCCAGCACGGGCCTTCTGTCCGGCGACGACTTCTGCTCTCGCGTGGGTGCCCCGGCGATCCCGGTGGCTGTCGGCCCGCGTCGGAACCGTCCGCCCGGAGGCGTCGATCTCCCACGGACCCGTGGGACGAGACGCAGCAGCCACGCGGGTTCCCCGCCGCCGGCCCCGGCCGGCGGCACCGGCTCGTGGCGGCGGCCTGTCGTGGCGCTCGCTCGGGGCGTCCAGAGGAGGGGTACGTGGCAGGACCAGCTCGTCGGTCGCCGGGCGCGCGGCGCAACGCTCCGCGCAACCAGCAGCGTCAGCGGCGCGTCCGCGAGGGCGGCGACGTCATCGCCGTGCTCGCCCGCGCCGTCCGCGAGGTCGAGGGCGCGGTCAAGCGCGGCCGCGTGACCCCGACGGTGCGCGCCGAGTTCCAGGCCATCGCACTGGTGCTGCGCGAGGAGCGCGCCCGCGTCCAGGCCGACTCGACCCTCAACGACACCCGGCGCGGTGAGCAGCTCAAGCGCCTCGACGGGATCGCCACCATCCTGGCGACCACGGCCGTCCGGGAGGCGGGGCTGCTCGCCCTGCTCGCCGACGAGGCCGTCGCCTCCGACGCCGCCAAGGCGCTCAAGCGCGAGATGCTGGCGGCCGCCGGCATCGAGACCGCCGAGGAGGAGCCGGCGCCCCCGGTGCTGACCGAGGCCGCGCCGGCGGTGCCCGAGCGCAAGGTCGTGCCGCAGTCGGTCATCTCCCGGCAGCTCGCCAACCCGTTCCTGGCCCCTGACTTCTCGGCAGCCCGTCCGACCGCGCCCCGTCCCCGCCGGCTGATGGGCTGGGAGCTGCTCACCCCGCTGCTCAACTCGTTCGAGCGCGCCGGCGGCGGAGCCCCGGCCTGCATGGCGCTGCCCTTCCCGAGCTCCCAGTTCACCCCGGCCGGGCACGAGCTCATGCCGCACCAGGGGCAGCTGGTGGCCGCTGCCGCGCAGGGGCACCGCACCTTCCTGCTCGCCGACGAGCCGGGTCTGGGCAAGACGGCCCAGTCGCTGCTCGCGGCCGAGGCGGCCCAGGCGTTCCCGCTGCTGGTCGTCGTGCCCAACGTCGTCAAGACCAACTGGGCCCGCGAGGCCGCGCGCTGGGTTCCGCACCGTCCCGCGACGGTGATCCAGGGCAACGGCGAGACGATCGACGCCTTCGCCGACATCGTCGTCGTCAACTACGAGGTGCTCGACCGGCACGTCGGCTGGATCGGTGACTTCGGCTTCCGCGGGATGGTCGTCGACGAGGCGCACTTCATCAAGAACAAGACCTCGCAGCGCTCGCAGCACGTCCTCGAGCTCTCCGAGCGGATCCGCTCGCGCGTGCCGCGGCCGCTGCTCATGGCCCTGACCGGCACGCCGCTGATCAACGACATCGAGGACTTCCGCGCCATCTGGCAGTTCCTCGGCTGGATCGACGACGAGAAGCCGCTCGGCGAGCTGATGGAATCCCTCGAGGACGTCGGCCTGACGCCCGCGGACCCGGGCTTCTACGCCGCAGCGCGGAAGTGCGTGATCGACCTGGGCATCGTGCGCCGGCGCAAGGTCGACGTCGCCGCCGACATCCCCGCCCGCCGCATCGCCGACCTGCCCGTGGAGCTCGACGACAAGGCGGGCCGGTCGATCCGGGCGGCCGAGCGCGAGCTCGCGGCCCGGCTGGTCAAGCGGTACGACAGCGCCGTCGCGGCCCGTGAGTCGGCGACCGTCCTCGAGGGGATCGACACCGAACTCGTGCGCAAGGTGGCCGGCTGGGAGCTCAAGGACACGACGACGAAGACGACCGGCGAGAACGTCTTCAGCATGATGCGGCGCATCGGCCAGGCCAAGGCCGGTCTCGCCGCGGACTACGCGGCGCAGCTGGCCCGCAGCGCCGGCAAGGTCGTCTTCTTCGCCAAGCACATCGACGTCATGGACACCGCCGAGGAGACGCTCACCAAGCTGGGCATCCGCTACTCCTCGATCCGCGGCGACCAGACGCCCGCGGCTCGGCAGAAGCACATCGACGCCTTCGTGAAGGACCCCGAGGTCGCCGTCGCGGTCTGCTCGCTCACCGCCGCGGGCGTAGGCCTTAACCTGCAGGTCGCCTCCAACATCGTGCTCGCCGAGCTGTCCTGGACCGACGCCGAGCAGACGCAGGCCATCGACCGCAGCCACCGGATCGGCCAGACCGAGCCGGTGACCGCGTGGCGGATCATCGCCGCACAGACCCTCGACGCCCGCATCGCCGAGCTGATCGACAGCAAGGCGGGGCTGGCCGCCCGGGCCCTGGACGGCTCGGACGAGGAGATGCAGTCCTCGGCCGATGTCCAGCTCGAGGCGTTGGTCGCCCTGCTCACCGACGCCCTGGAGAACCGATGACCGAGCAGATCCTGGACGCCGCCACCCGGGTCGCCGAGCTGCTGCTCGACGTCCAGACCCGGGTCAACGGGCAGATCGACGCCGCGCTCGCCGACCGCCTTCCCGACGTGCAGCGGCAGCTCGGGGTCGGCCCCGACGACGCCGCCGACCTCGGCGACCTGGTCAACGCCCGCATCACCGGGCTGAGCGTCGTCGTCACCCCCGCGGCCGTCGCCGCCGTCGTCCCGCTGTCGGAGACCTCCGTCGCGACGACGCGGGCCGCCCGGCGGGCCATGACCGGCATCGTGACCGGTGCCGACCAGCGCCTGGCCGTCATCGCCGGCCCCTGCTCGATCCACGACGCCGATGCCGCGCTGGAGTACGCCGGCTTCATCGCGCGGATGCGGGAGCGGCACGCGGACGACCTCGAGATCCTCATGCGGACCTACACCGAGAAGCCGCGCACCGAGGTGGACTGGAAGGGCTTCGCCTACGACCCGTTCCTCGACGGGTCCAGCCGGATCAGCGTCGGCCTGGTCGCGACGCGGATGCTCATGTGCCGCATCACCGCCCTCGGCGTCCCGGTCGCGGCCGAGCCGCTGAACGCGCTCACCCCGCAGTACGTCAACGGGTTGGTCACCTACAACGGCGTCGGCGCGCGCAACGTCACCGACCAGACAGCCCGCGAGCGGGTCTCCGGGTTCTCCTCCGTCGTCGGGTTCAAGAACTCGCCAGAGGGCAGCGTCGACTCCGCGATCCAGGCCGTCATGACGGCGCGGTCGCCGCACGAGTTCCTCGGCGTCGACGCCCACGGCGTCTCCGCCCAGTTGTCGACGACGGGCAACGACACCGGCCACGTCATCCTGCGCGGCGCGAAGGACGGCCCCAACTACTCGGCCGCCCACATCGCCGACACGAAGCGGCGGCTGGCCGCTCGTGGGCTGCCCGAGGTCGTCGTCGTCGACGCCTCGCACGGCAACAGCCAGAAGAACCACCTGCGCCAGATCGAGGTCGTCCGCGACCTCGCCGGCCAGATCGCCGGCGGTGAGCAGGCGATCCGCGGCGTGATGGTGGAGAGCAACCTCGTCGCGGGCCGCCAGGACCTCGACCAGCAGCACCCGGAGTCGCTGGAGTACGGCCGCAGCGTCACCGACGCCTGCGTCGACCTGCCGACGACGGAGGCGATGTTCGCCGAGCTGGCCGAGGCAGCGCGGGCCGGGCGAGGGTCCCGGCAGGGCTGACGGCGACGGCCCGGTGCACGTCGCCGGGCGCCGTCCCCGGGTCGTGACGCATCCCGTTGACGTCGGATCGGAGCACCGGCGAAGGTGGTCCGGTCCGCCGGACGGGAGGATCGTGATGCCCCTCAACGAGTTCGACGTCGTCGTCGTGGGCGCGGGGGTCAACGGCATGGTGGCCGCCGCGGAGCTGGCCGGCGCGGGGCGCCGGGTGTGCCTGGTGGAGGCCAACGAGCGGATCGGTGGCTTCGTCGCTTCCGGGGAGCTCACCGTCCCCGGCTACGTGCACGACACGTTCTCGTCCTGGCACCCGTTGTTCCTGACCGGTGGTGCCTACGCCGCGCTGGGCGAGGCCCTGGCCCGGCACGGCCTCGAGTACCGCAACACCGACGACCGGCTGTGTGCCTCCGTGGCCGAGGACGGCCGGACGACGATGGCGTACCGGGATCCCGCCCGGACGGTCGAGGGCTTCGCGCACGCGGGCGACCGTGCGGCGTACCTCGCGATGCTCGAGCGCCTCGGCGCCGACATCCAGGCCATCGGCGGCCTGATGGGGCAGGAGCTCCGGAGCCCCGCCGCCGTCCGGTCGCTGCTGGACCTCGCCCGCCGCAACGGACTGGCCGGGATGGAGCAGTGGGCGCGGGACACCGCCAGCAGCGGCCGCGCGGCCATGGAACGGCAGTTCACCGGCCCGGAGGTGGACCACCTCTGGGCGCCCTGGCTGCTGCACGGTGGTCTGGCCCCGGACAGTGCCTCCGGTGGGCTCATGGTCGCGCTGTTCGCCGCCACCATGCATGGCGCGGGGCTCCCGGTCGTGCGTGGCGGCGCCGGCCGGTTCGTGACGGCATTCGAGGGCCTGCTCGCCGAGCGCGAGGTGGAGGTGCGCACGGGAACCGTCGTCGACCGGGTGCTCGTCGAGGACGGGCGGGCCGTGGGCGTCCGGGCGGGGGAGTCGACGCTCACCGCCCGCGAGGCCGTGCTGGCGTCGGTGTGGCCCGGGGTCCTCTACGACCAGCTGCTGCCCGTGGGCGCGGTCCGGGCCGGGCTGCGCGAGGAGGCGGTCCGCTACCGGCCGGGGCGCGCCGCCATGCAGGTGCACGTGGCGCTGTCCGGGCCGGTGCCCTGGCGCGACGACGAGCTGGCGGGGGTCCCGCTGATCCACCTGAGCGACGGGTCGTCGTCGACCGCGATCGCCTGCGCCGAGGCCAGTGCGGGGATGCTGCCGGCGCGGCCGACGGTGGTGGTCGGCCAGCAGCACGTCCTGGATCCTTCCCGGGTGCCCGCCGGAGCAGCCGCCCTGTGGCTGCAGCTGCAGGAGGTCCCGTTCCGCCCGGTCGGTGACAGCGCCGGGGAGCTGGACGTGTCCTCGGGGTGGTCGCCGACGCTCGTCGACGGCTACGTGGACCGGGTGCTCCACCGGATCGAGCGGCAGGCCCCGGGCCTGCGGGAACGGGTGCTCGGGGTCCGGGCGCTGAGCCCTGTGGACCTCCAGGCCGCCAACCGGAACGCCGTGGACGGCGACCCGTACGAGGGCTCCCAGGAGCTGGACCAGAACTTGCTCTGGCGGCCGGGGCCGCTGACCTCGCGGCACCGCACCGAGGTCCCGGGGCTCTGGCACATCGGGGCCTCGACCCATCCCGGCGCCGGCCTGGGGGCCGGGTCCGGGCACCTGGTCGCCCAGGAGATCCTGCGCCCGCCGGGGCTGCTGTCGCGACTGCTCCCGGCCGGCACCGCGGCGCGGAAGCTCCTCGCCTCCTTCCGTTCCTGACGCGGTCGCCGGCGCGCCCGGTGGACCGATCGGGGGCGCGGCTACGGTCGGGCATGCCCGCTGCCGCCCGGACCGCTGCGCGACTCCTGCTCGGAGCCGCGATGGTCGGTGCCGGCGGGCTGCACCTGACCGTCCAGCGGCGGGAGTTCCAGGCGCAGGTTCCCACCTGGTTCCCGGTGGACGAGGACCTGACGGTGCTCGGCTCGGGCGTCGTCGAGATCGCGCTCGGTGCCGCCTTCCTCGCGCTGCCGGGCAAGCGGCGGCTCGTCGGTGGCCTGCTCGCGGCGTTCTTCGTGCTGGTCTTCCCGGGGAACGTCGCGCAGTACCTGGAGGGCACGGACGCCTTCGGGCTCGACACCGACCGGAAGCGCCTCGTCCGCCTGTTCTTCCAGCCGCTGCTCGTGCTCTGGGCGCTGTACGGCGGCGGCTGGCTCCGTCGGCGGCAGCGCTCCGAACCGTCACTGCGCCGGTAACGATCTGGGACGCCGGCTCCGGCCGGCGCGCGTGTCGACGCGTCGAACCCTGCACCCGTGGGCACCCTGGGGCGGACGGGACGGTTGTTCTCGACCGCGTCCGACGACGAAGGGGTGCGCGTGGGGGTTCCGCTCGACTCGGTGCCGGTCCGGCACGGCCGCTGGAGCGGGGTCCTCGTGGCCGCCGCGCTCGGCCTCGCCGCTCTCCCGGGGACGGCCTCGGCAGCTCCTTCCGACCCCTCGGTGACCGCCGCGGAGCAGGCGGCCCAGGCCGCGAGCGCCCAGGTCGGGCAGCTGCTGGCCCAGCAGGGCGCCGCGCAGACCGCGGTCGACCGGGCGAACGCCGAGGCCCTCCGCGCCCGCGCCGAGTTCGACGCCCAGCAGCAGGCCTACGTCCGGGCCGACGCCACTGCGCAGGCCGCGCGCGGAGCGGCGGAGCGGGCGCAGGTGGAGCTGTCGGCCGCGAAGGACGCCGTCGCCGCGTTCGCCCGCAGCAGCTACATGTCCGGCACCACCTCGCCGATCCTCGCCGGCCTGATCACGTCGGGCAGCCCCGCGCAGGCGCTCGAACGGGCGGCCCTGCTCGAGGCCGTGGGTGCCGGCCGGACGGAGGTGCTCGCGGTGGTCTCGGTGGCCCGCGAGCAGGCGGTCGCGACCCAGAGCGTCGTGCAGATCGCCGTGGCCGAGGCCGACCGCTCGCGGCAGACCGCCTCGGCGGCGCTGGCGTCGGCCGAAGCCGTGCGCACCCGCGCCGCGGACCAGATGGCGGAGCTGCGCGTCCAGCAGGAGGCGCTGCTCCGCCATCTGGTCCGAGGCCGTCTCTTATACTCATCTGACGCTGCCGACGAAGAGGAGAGAGAATATATCAGCTAGCTCAGCATTATGAAAAAAAAAAAATATGCAATACCATACCATCAACGCGT
>NZ_POQU01000082.1 GCF_002938425.1 Blastococcus atacamensis
GCCCGCGAAGCCCGCCGCCCCGCAGGCGCCTGCTGGGCCGGCGCCTGCGGGGCGGCGGGCTTCGCGGGCGCCGCGGGCTGCGGAGCCGCGGCCGGCGTGCCGTTGCTCTTCGGCGCCTCCTCGCGGTCACCGCCGCCGTCGACGGGGCTGCCCGGGCGGTAGTCGGCGAAGAACTCGTGCCACGCCTGATCGACGCTCGCCGGGTCGGAGAGGTACTGCTGGTACATCTCCTCGACCAGCCACTCGTTGGTGCCGAACCCGGCAACCTGGGACGAGGCGGACGAGGGCCGGGATGAACTCACGCTTGACACGGGGTCGAGTGCCTTCTTCGTCTTGGGGCTGCGTCTGAGGGGCATCGCTGAACCGGGTGTCGACTCTACGCCGGTGCGCGGCGGCCGTCCGGGTGCGGAGCAGGATCCGCGTGCCTTCCCACCGGTCGGTCAGTGCGTGGCCCCGCGGGCGACCAGTAGTTCCACCAGTGCGTCGTTGCCGGTGGCCACGCCGTCGTCGGCGCGACGGTGGCGGGCGGCGGCCACCCGGCTGATGTCCAGCGCGCTGGCGCCGTCGTGGGTGGTGGCGTCGACGTCGGCCCCCGAGTCCAGGAGCAACCGCACGATGTCCGTGGCCGAGCCGGGCGGCGCCTCGGCGACCGTCGCGTGCAGCGGCGTGCGGCCGGTGTCGGCGTCCCGCCCGTCGACGGCGGCTCCGGCGTCCAGCAGCAGCCGGACCAGCTCCAGGTGCCCGGCGGTGCTGGCCGCGTGCAGCGCTCCGCCGTCGGCGTCGGCCCCGCGCTCCAGCAGCAGCCGCGCTGTGCCGGCCGCGCCACCGATGGCCGCCCACGCGAGCAGGTCGACGCCGGTGGTCGGGTCGGTGAGTGCCGCGCCGCCGTCGAGCTCGGCGCGGAGCGTGTCCACGTCGTCGAGGTAGGCCGCGCTCGGGGCGTCGACGGCCGCACCGAGGGAGACCAGCACCGGCACCAGGCTGGGGGCGTGCTCGAGCGCGACGTGCAGCGGGGTGCGGTGGTGCTCGGTGCGGGCGGACAGGTCGGCGCCGGCCTCCACCAGCACGCGGACGACGTCGGCCCGGCCGGCGGCGACCGCGAGGTGCAGCGGCGTCCAGCCGTCCTGCCCCTGGTGCTCGACGGTCGCGGAGAGAAGCCGCGGCGCCTCGGCGACGGCGGACCGGACGGCCTCGACCTCGCCGTCGGCGATCAGCCGGCCGAGTCGCTGGACGGTCATGCGGGTGGTCAACGCCGATCTCCTCGTGCCTCGGTGGTGGGAGCCCATCGGGGGCGGGGTCCGTCGTCAGGCGACGTCGCGGCGCACCGCCAGGAAGGTGCCCAGCAGTGCGGCGACCAGACCGTAACCGAGCAGGAGGACACCGCCCTGCCACGGCTCCAGCAGTTCCGGACCCTGGAACGTCGCCGTCAGCGCCTCGAGTGCGCCTCCGGGAAGCCACGGATAGGCGTCCCCCAGGAACTGCCGGACCAAGGGCTCGATCACGAAAAGGTAGACGAGTCCACCGACGATGGCTCCCACCTGGTTGCGGATAAGGGCGCCCAGGCCGATCCCGATCACCGTGTAGATCACCAGGGCGAGCGCGGAGGTGATCACTACCCGCAGGTTGTCGTCGGTGAGCGCGGGGACCTCTCCCCGTGAGCCCGCGTAGACGGCCAGCACCGCATAGTTCACCGCGGTCACCACGAGAGCGAAGGGGACCGCCGCGAGCGCGTAGGCCACGACCTTGCCGGCGATGACGCGCCCCCGTCTCGGCGTGGCGAGGAAGGTCGGGGTCGCGGTGCGGTGGCGGAACTCCTGCGTCGTGCCGATGATCCCGAGGACGAGCATGAGGACGACGGAGTTGGCCGGCCCGGCCAGCGCCAGCTGCTCGTACAGCGGGTCCCCGACCGGTGGGATGCCGCTCTCCTGGTTGCCGGCGAAGGCGGTCAGGAGCACCGACGAGAGGATGGCCAGCGCGAGTGCGCCGGCCAGCAACCCGATCCAGACCCGGGTGCTGAACAGCTTGGTCCACTCCGCGCGCACCAGCGCGGTCATCGTGGGGTCTCCTCTGCGGTCCCCGGGGCGGCGGCGTACTGCTCCTGACCCGCGGTGAGCTGGAAGTAGATCTCCTCGAGCCCGCTGCTGTGGGGGCGCAGCTCGTGCAGCTCGACGCCCGCGGCGAACGCCCGGCCGCCGATCTCCGCGGTCGTCCGGCCGGTGACGGTCAGCGTCTCGCCGACGAGGGCCACGTGCGTGCCGTCGGCGCGGAGCGCGTCGGCCAGCCGGGACGCGTCCGGGCTGCGCACCAGCACGGTGCCGGCACCGTCCGCCCCGGAACGCAGCTGGTCCATCGAACCCTCGCGGACCAGCCGGCCCGCGCCGACGATCACCACCCGGTCGACGGTCTGCTCGACCTCCGACAGCAGGTGGCTGGAGACCAGCACCGTCCGGCCCTGCTCGTGCGCGAGGTGCCGCAGGAAGCCGCGCAGCCACTGGATGCCCTCGGGGTCCAGCCCGTTCGCCGGCTCGTCGAGCACCAGCACCGCAGGGTCGCCCAGCAGCGCGGTGGCCAGCGCCAGGCGCTGCCGCATGCCGAGGGAGTAGCCCCCCGCCCGCCGGTCACCGGCGTCGGCCAGGCCCACCTGGGTGAGCACCTCGTCGGCGCGGGTCAGCGGGAGCCCGGCGGCCCGGCAGTAGACGCGCAGGTGGTTGCGGCCGGAGCGGGCCGGGTGGAAGGCGGTCTCCAGGACCGCGCCCACGGTGCGCACCGGATCGGGGAGATCGGCGTAGCAGACCCCGTCGAAGGTGGCCGTGCCGGCGTCCGGGCGGACCAGGCCGAGCATCATGCGGAGCGTCGTGGTCTTGCCCGCGCCGTTGGGGCCGAGGAAGCCGGTGACCGAGGCCGGTTCGACGGTGAACGCGAGATCGGACACCGCGCGCACCGCGCCGAAGACCTTGGTGAGCCCGGTGACCTCGACCCGCACGGGGCCGGTCACGGGGGACTTGACGCTGGGGATGACACCCTCCTCCTCGTCCGCTGGGCCGGTGCCACCATCCAAGCGCACGAGGGCGGGCCTGCGGGGATTTCCGGTGACCGGGGGCACACGACACGCCGACGTCCCATAGAGTGCGCGCCGTGAGCGATGCCGCGAGCACCTACTCCACGGTCGTCGTCGGAACCGACGGATCGGAATCCTCCCTGCGTGCGGTCGGCCGCGCGGGTGCCCTCGCCGGCGCCTGCGGAGCCACCCTCGTGATCGCCTGCGCCTACCTGCCGGTCGACGACGGGGACCGGGACCTGGCCCGGGCGCAGGACGTCCTCGGCGACGAGGCCTACCAGGTCGTCGGGTCGCACCCCGCCGAGGACACCGTGCGCGACGCCGCCGACCGCGCCCGCGCGGCCGGTGCGAAGGACGTGCGGACGGTCGCGGTGGTCGGCTCGCCGGTCGAGGCGTTGCTCGACGTCGTCCGGCGGGAGAGCGCCGACCTGCTCGTCGTCGGCAACCGGGGCCTCAACGGCATCAAGGGCCGGCTGCTGGGCTCGGTGCCCGCGGACGCCACCCGCCGGTCGCAGTGCGACGTGCTCGTCGTGCACACCACGGACTGAGGTCGCGACCGGCATGGACGACCCCCGGGAGGCGCTCCCGGGCCCCGGCGCGCGGGAGGCCCTGGAGCGTCTGCTGCTCGGCGGGCCGCGCCGGTACACGCGCCTGCAGGTCGGCGCGCGGGCCGGGATGCCCCCCGAGCGCACCCAGCGGCTCTGGCGGGCGCTGGGCTTCCCCGACGCCGCGGACGACGACCCGGCCTTCACCGACGCCGACATCGCGGCGCTGGAGGTCCTCTCGAGCCTGATCGACTCGGGCTTCATCGGTCCCGGCAGCGAGGCCTCCATCGCCCGCGCCATGGGGCAGTCGCTGTCCCGGCTGGCCGACTGGCAGACCGACATGCTGGCCGACGCCCTCACCCGGAACGCGGACGGCACCGGCCGCGCGGTGAGCACCGAGGAGGCGGTGGCGGCTGCCCAGGAGCTGCTGCCGCGGTTGCGCGAGGTCCAGGACTACGTCTGGCGGCGGCATCTCGTGGCCAACGTCGACCGGCTCCTCGCCGCGACCGGCCCGGGCGACCGGCGGGAGCTCGCCGTGGGGTTCGCCGACCTGGTGGGCTACACGTCGCGCAGCCGCGGCATGGGCGGGCGCGAGCTCGGGGCCATGGTCGAGAACTTCGAGAGCACTGCCGCGGAGGTCATCGCGCGCCACCACGGCCGGGTGGTCAAGACCGTCGGCGACGGCGTGCTGTTCACCGCCGCCTCGGCCACCGACGCCGCCGACATCGGGCTGGAGCTGCCCGACGCCTGGGACACCGCCGAGCGCCCACCGCTGCGCGTCGGTGCCGCGTACGGCGCGGTGCTCACCCGGCTCGGCGACGTCTACTCGCCCGTGGTGAACCTGGCCAGCAGGCTCACCTCGCTGGCCCGCCCCGGCGCCCTGTTGGTCGACCGGGAGCTGGCCGACCAGCTGCGCGGCACCGAGCGCTACCGGGTGCGGCCGCTGCGCCGCGTGTCGGTGCGGGGGTACGACCACCTGCAGCCCTGGCTCGTCCGCCGTCCGCGGACCGCCGCGGACGGCGGCTCCGACGAGCACGGCTACGACGAGGACGCCTTCGATCCCGAGGACACGGCGACCGACTGACGGCCGGCCCCGGGCGGCTTGGCAGTCTGTAGCCATGAGCGCCACCCTCGTCGCCCGCGGCCTCGCGGCCGGCCACGGCGCCCGCGTGCTGTTCTCCGGCCTGGACCTGGTCGTCGCCCCCGGCGACGTCGTCGGCCTGGTCGGAGTCAACGGCGCGGGCAAGTCCACCCTGCTGCGCACCCTCGCCGGTGAGATCCCGGCCGAGGCGGGCAGCATCGCGCTCAGCCCGCCGACCGCGACCCTGGGCTACCTGCCGCAGGAGCACGAGCGGCGCGAAGGCGAGACCGTGCTGGCCGCGCTGGCCCGGCGCACCGGCGTCGCGACGGCCCAGGCCGCCATGGATGCCGCGACCGAGGCGCTCGCGGCAGGGGAGCCCGGTGCCGACGACGTCTACGGCGACGCGCTGGAGCGGTGGCTGGCCCTGGGCGGTGCCGACCTGGACGAGCGGGCCGCGGAGGTGGTGGCCGAGGTGGCGCCGGGCGTCGCCCTCGACGCGCTCACCTCGGGCCTGTCCGGCGGGCAGGCGGCCCGGGTCGGGCTGGCCGCCCTGCTGCTGTCGCGCTACGACGTCCTGATGCTCGACGAGCCGACCAACGACCTCGACCTCCCCGGCCTCGACCAGCTCGAGCGCTTCGTGGTGGGCGCGCGGTCGGGCGTGGTCGTGGTCAGCCATGACCGGGAGTTCCTGGCACGCACCGTGACCCGCGTCGTCGAGCTCGACCTGGCCCAGCAGCTGGTGCGGGTGCACGACGGCGGGTACGAGGCCTACCTGATCGAGCGGGAGGTGGCCCGGCGGCACGCGCGCGAGGAGTACGAGGAGTTCGCCGACACCAAGGCGGGCCTCGAGGCCCGGGCCCAGATGCAGCGGAACTGGATGGCCAAGGGGGTCCGCGACTCGATCAAGAAGTCCAAGGACGGCGACAAGCACATCAAGGCGGCGAACCGGGCGTCGTCGGAGAAGCAGGCGGCGAAGGCCAAGCAGACCCAGCGGATGATCGAGCGCCTCGACGTGGTCGAGGAGCCCCGCAAGGAGTGGGAGCTGCGCATGGAGATCGCCGCCGCCCCGCGGGCGAGCGCGATCGTGGCGACCCTGCGTGGCGCCGTCGTCCGGCGGGGCGGCTTCACCCTGGGTCCGGTGGACCTGCAGGTCGACGGCGGCGACCGGGTGGCCATCACCGGCGCGAACGGCTCGGGCAAGTCGACCCTGCTGGCCGCCCTCCTCGGCCGGGTGCCGATCGACGAGGGGTCGGCCTCGCTGGGTCCCTCGGTCCGGATCGGCGAGATCGACCAGGCGCGCGGCCGGTTCCTCGGGTCCGAGCAGCTGCTCGACGCGTTCGGCGCCGAGGTGCCCGACTGGCCGACGGCGGAGGTGCGCACGCTGCTGGCGAAGTTCGGGCTCACCGCCGACCACGTGCTCCGGCCCGCCGTCACCCTCTCGCCGGGGGAGCGGACCCGCGCCGCCCTGGCGCTGCTGCAGGCGCGCGGGGTCAACGTGCTGGTGCTCGACGAGCCGACCAACCACCTCGACCTGCCGGCGATCGAGCAGCTCGAGCAGGCCCTGGCCGGCTACACCGGCACCCTGCTGCTCGTCACCCACGACCGCCGGATGCTGGAAGCGGTGCGCACCGACCGCCGGCTCGAGGTCGAGGGCGGCCGGGTCACCGAGCGCTGAGGGCGCCCTCGCGGGGGGCGGTGACCGCGACCGCCAGCGTGAGCGCCGCCAGGGCGGCGGCACCCAGCAGCAGCACCCAGTAGGGGAGCAGCATCGCCAGCAGGGCGAGCAGCACCGGCGCGGCGAAGCCCACGTAGGTCAGCGCGTAGTAGACGGCGGTGAGCCCCGCGAGCTCACCCGGTGCCGCGATGCGCTGGGTCTGGATCAACCCCGACACCAGGCAGCAGCCGTAGCCGGTGCCCAGGACGACGGCGGCCGGAGCGACCAGCCACGGCGACGTCGTGGCGGCGGCTGCCGCGGCGATGCCGAGACCGACGACGACGGCGACGAGTCCGCAGACGACGCCGCGGCGGGGTGAGGCGGCCGCGATCCGGCGTGCGGTCGGCTGCACGAGGAAGCCGGTGCCCAGCGTGACCCCGGCGATCAGCGCGCTGAATGCGACGGTCCAGCCCGCCGTGGTGTCGGTGACCAGGCCGGGGAGCACGGCGATGGACACGGTGGCGGCGCCGAACACCCAGGGGGCCACCGGGGCGACCGAGCGCCGGAACCGGGGATCGGACGCCGATCGCACCCGCAGCCGGGCCAGCGGTGAGCCAGCGGCGGGGGAGACCCGCGCGGGGTCCACCGTCTCCGGTGCCCGCCACAGCGGCCCGAGCACGGCGAGGACGACGACCAGGTGCGGCAGGTAGGCGGTGACCAGGGGGTCGGGGGCCCACTGCGCGAGCAGGCCCGCGACGACCGGGCCGAGGCAGAACCCGGCGGTCAGCGACATCGCCGCGCGGCGTGCGCCGGCCCCTTCCCGGGCGGCGGGGTCCCAGCGCGCGGTGGAGAGCTCCTCGACCCAGGCGCTGCCGGCGGCGAAGGCAGCCCCGCTGGCCAGACCGGCGAGCAGCCGTCCGGCGTAGAGGGCCCACAGATCGCCGATCATCAGGACCGCCGTCGCCGCCAGCGAGACCAGCGCGGCGGCGCGCAGCACGGGCGTGCGGCCCCGGCGGTCGGAGATGGGGCCCAGCACCAGGAGCGCCGGGATGAGCCCGAGGGCGTAGGCACCCACGAGGGCGTCGACGGTGCTGACCGAGAAGCCCGAGCGCTCCCGGTAGGCGACCAGCAGGCTGACGAACTGGTTGGCGCCCCAGCCGATCGCGAACATCGTCAGGGCGACCGGCAGCCATGCCCGGCGGGGAGTGCGGGGCGGGGCGGGCGTCACCCCGTCAGCGTGCCGGGTGGCGACCCGCGCGGATCAGGCGGGGTCGGTCGTGCCGTCCCCGTCCAGCGCCTCGGGCAGCCCGAGGGTGTCCATGGCCGCCCAGGTGGCGTCCACCCGGTGGGAGAGCACCAGGAGGTCGCGCAGCTGTCCGGACCGGTCGCGGATGTGGTCCTCGAGCAGCGCCTCGCCGCGGAAGCCCAGGCCGGTGAACAGCGCCAGCGCCGCGCCCTGCTCGGCCACCACCTCCACGACCAGCTTGGTGGCGCCGGAGGAGATGGCCTCGGTGACCGCGTGGCGGGCCAGCACCCGCCCCAGGCCCGCGCCGCGTCGCCGCGGGCCCACCACCAGCCGGAGCTCGGCCACGTGGTCGGACCAGCCGGAGAGCCGGCGCACCGCCACGTACCCGTCGATCTCGCCGTCGGGACCGGTCGCCACCCAGCGCGTGGTGCCGTCCTCGACCCAGCTCCGCACGGTCGCCGGGTCGGTGACGTCCTCCTTGATGAAGGTCCGGTCGCCCTCGGGGAGCCCCGAGAAGAAGCGCAGCAGCGCGTCCGCGTGCCCGGAGCCGAGCGCCTCGACCGCCACCTCCGGGACCTCCACCTGCTCGGTCACCTCAGGCTCCCTTCGCCATGCCGGGCCGGTCCACGGTCTCGCTGCGCCGGCGCAGGAAGTCGATGATCGTGGGCACCGTCGTCCGTGCCGCGGTGCGGCCCACGACCAGGCCCATGTGCCCGGCGGGCAGCACCAGCTCGTGCTTGTCGGGTGAGCCCACCAGGTCGATCAGCGGCGCGCTCGCCGCCGTCGGCACGATGTGGTCCCGCTCGGCCCGCACGGTCAGGAACGGCACCCGGATGTCGGCCAGGTGCACCGGGTCGCCGCCGACGGTCAGCCGGTCGTTGACCATCCCGTTGTCGCGCACGAGCATCCGCACCGTCTGCCGGGCGGCGCGGCCGGGGAAGGGCACGTGGTCGTCCGACCACCCCGTCATCGCCTGGTAGGAGGCGACGTACTCGTCGTTCCAGAGCCGTTCCCACAGCGTCACGTAGCGCGTGACCTCCGCGGTGGGGGTCAGCGTCCGGAAGCCCTGGACGACGACCTGCGGTGGCACGTTGCCGTTCTGGTCGACCACCGCGTCGACCTCCAGGCCGCCGACGGCGAAGACGTCGGCCAGCGGTCCCATGTGCCGGAAGTCCACCGGCGTGGCCAGCACGGTGAGGCTGCGCAGCGGCGAGTCGGGGTGGTGCGCCGCGTGCAGCAGCGAGAGGTTGCCGCCGAAGCAGTAGCCGAAGAGGTTCACCTCGTCGGCGCCGGAGAGGTCCAGGACCCGGTCGATGGCGGCCGGGATGTAGTCGTCGGCGTAGTCCTCGAGCCCGTTGCCGGCGTCGCGCTC
Organism: Blastococcus atacamensis; assembly: GCF_002938425.1. Lineage (GTDB taxonomy): Bacteria > Actinomycetota > Actinomycetes > Mycobacteriales > Geodermatophilaceae > Blastococcus > Blastococcus atacamensis. The sequence goes on from NZ_POQU01000082.1 coordinate 8,957, forward strand.
GTCGGGCTCGCCCCAGTCGAGCAGATAGACGTCGAACCCGGCCGCCAGCAGCTGTTCCACGAAGCTGTTGCCCGGCGAGAGATCGAGGATGTAGCTGCGGCTGATCAGGCTGAAGACCAGCAGCAGCGGTGGTGAGTGCCGGACACCGCCGTGCTTCTCCGGGTCGTTGCGGTAGTGCCACAGCTGGGTGCGGCCGCGCTCCCAGACGACGTCCTTGGGGGTGCACCCGACGCCCGGCCGGTCGACGCCCGCGACCAGCCGGATCCCGTTACGTGCCCGCAGGGCGTTGCGTTCGACGTCGCGCCGGACGCGGTCGAGGATCGTCTGCGGGTTCGGCACGGTCGGCATGGCTGTCCTCGGTCGTCGGCGTTCCAGGGGTGCGCGACGGCAGCGCGCGGGTTCGTTCGGCACGTCGTTCGGCCTCCAGGGCCACGGTCAGGCGGCGGACCTCCCGGTCCAGGGCGCCGACCTGGGCGCGCAGCCGGTGCACGTCGCTGCCGGCGGGCAGGTTCACCAGGTGCCAGGCGCGGGCGGTGAGGCCCTGGGCCGACGAGCGCGCCGCCGTCGTGGCCCGGCGGACCAGGGCCACGCCCAGCGCGAAGCCCGGCGACCGCACCAGCCGGTCGGCGTGCGGGGTGACCTGGCGGTCGACGGCGTCGTAGGCCTGCCGCCACAGCGGTGCGCTCATGACCTCACCTCGCTCCCGCGGCTCGCTCCGCTCCTCGCTCCGAGGTACAGGCCGCCTCCGCGGGCGTTCCGCTCCTCGCTCGTCCCTCGCTGCGATGCTCGCTTCCTGTCGGCGGCCGCCTCGCTGCGATGCTCACGCGCCTGTCCGCTCATCGAGTTCCCACCTGCTCGGGCACCTCCACCGCGCGGCGCAGGATCTTCCCGGTCGGTCCCTTCGGCAGCGCCTCCACCAGCCAGACGTGGCGTGGGTACTTGTAGGCGGCCACCCGCGCCTTGACGAACTCGCGCAGCTCGTCGACCTCGGCGGTGGCCCCGGGCTTCAGCGCGACCGCAGCGGCGACCTCCTCGCCCAGGTCCGGGTGCGTGATCCCGATGACGGCGACCTCGGCGACGGCGGGGTGCTCGTACAGCGCCTCCTCGATCTCCCGCGGGTACACGTTGTAGCCGCCGCGGATGATCATCTCCTTCTTCCGGTCGACGATGAAGAAGTAGCCGTCGTCGTCCCGGCGGGCCAGGTCGCCGGTGCGGAACCAGTCGTCGGGGATGGCATTCGCCGTCTCCTCGGGCCGCTGCCAGTAGCCCTTCATGACGTTCTCGCCGCGGATCGCGATCTCGCCGACCTCGCCGTCGGCCACATCCTTGCCGTCGTCGTCGACCAGGCGCATCTCCACGCCGCGGATCGGGGTGCCGATGGATCCGGGCTTCCGCTCGGCATCGGGGTGGTTGAACGAGGCGACCGGCGAGGTCTCGCTCAGCCCGTAGCCCTCCAGGACGATGCAGCCGAACCGCTCCTCGAAGGCGCGCATGATCTCGACCGGCATCGCCGAGCCGCCCGAGACGCACAGCCGGAGGCTGGAGACGTCGTGCTGCTCGGCGTCGGGCTGGTGCAGCATCGCCGCGAACATCGTCGGCACGCCCTGGAAGATCGTCACCCGGTCACGCGCGATGACCTGCAGCGCCTTGCCCCCGTCGAACCGGGGGACGAGCGTCAGGCAGGAGCGGGCGATCACGCCGGCGTTCAGCGAGCAGGTCAGCCCGAAGACGTGGAACAGGGGCAGGCAGCCCATGATCACGTCGTCGCCGCCGCCCTGGAGCAGCGTCTCGTGGGTGGTGCGGGCGTTGCCCCGCAGGTTGGCGTGGGTCAGCTCGGCGCCTTTGGGCTGACCGGTGGTCCCGGAGGTGTACAGGATGACCGCGTCGTCGTCGTCGGCCCGCTCCACCGCGGCGGTCAGGCACTCGTCACCGAGGAGCTCGAGGGGCATCGCGGCCCCCACGGTCACCGACTCGACTCCCACCGTGCGGGCGGCCTCCTCGACCGGTCCGGCGGAGCTCTCCACCGCCACGACGACGCGGGCCCCGGAGTCCTCGAGGTAGTACTGCACCTCGCGCGCCCTGAGCAGCGGGTTCATCGGCACGACGGCGGCCCCGGCCAGCAGCGCCCCGTAGAAGACGACGGGGAAGGCGATGACGTTGGGCAGCACCATCCCGACGCGGTCGCCGGGACCTACCCCGCGGTCCTGCAGTGCGGCGGCCACCCGCAGGGCTGCGTCGGCGAACTGGCGGTAGGTCAGCACCTCGTCGTCCATCCGCAGCGCGGGACGGTCGGGTGCCGCGTCGGCGGCGTCGAGCAGGTTCTGCGCCAGGTTGCTCATCGTTCGGTCCCCCCGTGCCCGGATGCGCGTCGGCGGCCTCCTACCCGGCTCGGCCGGTGATGTACCGCACAGCATCGATACGGTGGCGAGGACCTACGCCGACGCAGCACTCAATCCGGGGGAGCCCACCCATGCCCGACCGAACGATCCTCGACATGTTCCGCCTCGACGACCGGGTCGCCATCGTCACCGGGGCGTCCTCCGGCCTGGGGGCCGTCTTCGCCCGCACGCTGGCCGAGGCCGGCTGTGACGTGGTGCTGGGCGCGCGGCGGGTCGACCGGCTGGTCGAGACGCAGCGGGCGGTGGAGGAGGCCGGCCGACGGGCCATCTCCGTGCAGACCGACGTCGCGAAGCAGGAGGACTGCCAGGCGCTCGTCGACGCCGCGATGGCCGAGTTCGGCAAGGTCGACGTACTGGTCAACAATGCCGGCATCGGTACCGCGGCACCGGCGACCCGGGAATCGCCCGACGCCTTCCGTCAGGTCATCGACGTCAACCTCAACGGTTGCTACTGGATGGCGCAGGCCTGCGGCCGCGTGATGAAGCCGGGCAGCTCGATCGTGAACATCTCCAGCGTCCTGGGGCTGACGACCGCCGGGCTACCGCAGGCCGCCTACGCCGCGAGCAAGGCCGGGCTCATCGGTCTGACCCGCGACCTCGCCCAGCAGTGGACCGGCCGCAAGGGCATCCGGGTCAACGCGCTCGCCCCCGGCTTCTTCGCCTCCGAGATGACCGACCAGTACCCCGAGGGTTACCTCGACCAGCAAATGACCCGGGTGCTGGCCGGTCGCGCCGGTGACCCTCGCGAGCTGGCCGCCGCGCTGGTGTTCCTCGTCAGCGACGCCGGCGGCTACGTGACCGGGACGACGATCCCGGTCGAGGGCGGGATGCTCACCAGCTGAGCCCCGCCCCCGCCGGGGTCAGCGGCTCTGCTCGACCCGCTCGACCAGCGCGCTGATCCGGTCGATGATCTGCGGCCACACCTCGCGCGGGAAGTCGTGTCCCATGCCGTCGACGACCAGCAGCTCGGCGCCGGGCACCGCGGCGGCGGTGGCCCGGCCGCCGGTCACGTCCACCAGCTGGTCCTGCTCGCCGTGGATGACCAGGGTCGGGACCGCGACCTTGCCGAGGTCCGCGGTGCGGTCGTGGGTGCTGAGGATGGCGGCGAGCTGCCGCGAGACCCCGGCGGGGTCGTGGGCGCGGTCGAACGCCAGCCCGGCGCGTTCGCGCACCGCCGCCTCGTCGAACTCGAAGCCGGGGGAGCCGATCACCCGGTAGGTGTCGACGACGCGCTGGATCGCGCCCTCCCGCTCCGTGGCCGGGGCCGCCAGCAGCACGCCCAGGGCGGCCTCGGCGGGAGCGCCGACGGCGGGGTCGCCGGTGGTCGACATGATCGAGGTGAGGCTGCGCACCCGCTCCGGGTGGGCGATGGCCACGAGCTGGGCGATCATCCCGCCCATCGAGGCGCCGACGACGTGCGCGCTGTCCAGGCCCAGGGCGTCGAGCAGGCCGACGGTGTCCTCGGCGAGGTCGGGCAGCCCGTAGGCCACCGTCGACCGGTCGCCCCCGAGCACCGACATGACGTCGGCGGGACCGGCGTCGTCCAGGTGCGTGGACAGCCCGATGTCGCGGTTGTCGAATCGGACGACGTGGTGGCCCCGCTCGGCCAGACCGGAGCAGAACTCGTCGGGCCAGCCGATCATCTGCGTGGCCAGGCCCATCACGAGCAGGACGGGCGTGCCCGAGGGGTCGCCGAACGTCTCGTAGGCCAGCTCGAGGTCGCCGACGGATGCCTTCTGGATGTCGCTGGTCGCCATGTCGCGGACGCTAGCCGAGCCGGTTGAGACCTGTGTCACCGCTCCGCGCGGAGACGTCGGCGACCTGGTGCAGGCGGTCGCCACCCTGCCCCGAACGGGGCGTGCGACGACGAAGGACCTGCGCCGCGGGTGCGGTGCAGGTCCTTGGATCCGGCTCGTGCTGGTGCCCCCGGCAGGATTCGAACCTGCGCCCCTGCCTCCGGAGGGCAGTGCTCTATCCCCTGAGCTACGGGGGCTCGGGGCAGGGAAGAAGTTACCAGCCCCGGGCCGTGGTCCCGACGGCGCCCCCGCCCGCTCAGGGAGCGGGGAGGGGAGTGCCGCCGCGGGCGGTGAGCATGTCGGTCATGGTCTGCGTCTCGACGCCCTGGGCCCGCTCGATCGAGCGGGCGAGGTCACGCACGGCCTGCACGTCGGCGTGCTCGGCGGCGTCGCTCGCCATCTCGAATCCGCCCTGGTGGTGCCGGATCATCAGTCGGAGGAACTCGACGTCGAACGCGGGGCCCGACAGGCTCCGCAGCTCCGTCAGCTCCTCCTCGGTGGCCATGCCCGGCATGAGTGCGCCGGATCCCATGTCCATGTCACCCATGTCCATGTCACCCATGTCGTGCCCCTCGGTCATCCACGCCATGGGTTCGCCCCCGGTGATCGGCAGGCCCCAGAGCGCCAGCCAGCCCTGCATCCGGCCGGCCTGGTTGGTCTGCGTGGCCGAGATGTCGAAGGCCAGCGACTCGACCTCGGGGTCCTCGCTCCGCTCGGCGACCAGGTTCGCCATCTCCACGCCCTGCAGGTGGTGACGGGACATGTCCCGCGAGAACCCGGCGTCGACGGAGTCCGGCGTGGGGGTGGCGGTGCCGCCCAGGCCGAGCAGCACGGCCAGCCCACCGCCCAGGGCCACGAGGGCCACCGCGATGACCGCCAGCAGCGCGATGCGCAGCGGCGAGCGGGTGGTGGTGGGTCTCGTCACCGGGTGGTCTCCCTGCTCCGGGCGCCGATCAGGGCGCCGGGGTCGTCTCGGCCTCGGTGGGCGTGGCAGCGGCGCCGCCGGCCTCCGCGACCAGCGGGTCGGCGAGGAAGTCGGGCCGCTCGCAGGTGGCGCCGGGCTCCGGGAAGCTGTCCGACTTGTAGGTCATGAGGTCGGCGAACTGCTTGATCCGCTCGTCGTCAGCGCTGTCGACCTTCAGCTGGTGGCCCCAGGACTGCACGCTGATGGGGGAGTCCAGCCCTTCGTAGGGGGACAGCATGCGGCCGGAGACGCCGTCGACCAGCTCCGACAGGGTCGCGACGTCGTCGTCGGAGACCGCGTCGGGGTCGTAGGTGATCCAGACGGCGCCGTGCTCGAGGCTGTGCACCGCGTTCTCGTGCCGGATGTCGACGTCGTAGACGGTGCCTGTGCAGTCGGCCCACATGTTCGCGTGCGGTCCGCCCACGGGCGGCGACTGCTCGTAGGAGATCGGGTTGTCGTCGTGCTGCCCGCCCTCGTACTCGAAGGTCTGCGCGCCGGAGATCTCGTCGATGGACTCGACCTTGTCGGCGTTCGCCTCGTTGACCTGGACCACCGCGTAGCCGAGGACGGCCACGGCGAAGAGGGCGACGACGATCGCCCCGGCGATCAGGCCCCACGGCCGCTGCTGCGCCACGACCTGCGTCGGCGGACGGGTGCGCCCGCCCTTGCCGCGGCCCCCGGCGCCGGCCCCGGAGCGGGATGCCCCGCCACCGGTCGCGCGGCTCTTGTCGGGCGTGCGGTCCTTGGCCAAGGCCTCTCCTCGTTACGGGGCGCGTGCGCGCGGATGCCGGGCCCGGTCCGGGCCCTCGTACCGGTCGCGAGTCTAGGTCGCGGGCCTGTGCGTCAGCTGGTAACCGGGCGGAGGAGAGCGGTCAGTACGCTCGCCGGGTGACACCGGAGCAGCTGCAGGACGTCGTTCGTACCGCCGTGACCGCGGTCGTCGAGCGAGGCGAGCTGCCCGTGGACGTCCCGACCGACGTCGTGATCGAGCGGCCGCGGAACCGCGAGCACGGCGACTACGCCACCAACGTGGCGCTCCGGCTGGCCAAGCCGGCCGGTCGCCCGCCCCGTGAGGTGGCCGGTCTGCTGGCCGAGGAGCTGCGGGCCCACCCGGGGATCGCCACGGTCGACATCGCCGGCCCCGGCTTCCTCAACATCACGCTGGCCCAGGGGGCGCTCGGGCGCATCGCCGTCGACGCGGTGACCGCCGGGCAGGCCTACGGCCGCACGGACTCCCTCGCCGGGCAGAAGCTCAACCTCGAGTTCGTCTCGGCCAACCCCACCGGACCGGTGCACATCGGCGGCACCCGCTGGGCCGCCGTCGGCGATGCACTGGGCCGGCTGCTGGAGGCCAGCGGCGCCACCGTGACGCGGGAGTACTACTTCAACGACGCCGGGGCGCAGATCGACCGGTTCGCGCTCAGCCTCATGGCCGCCGCCTCGGGCCGGCCGGTGCCCGAGGACGGCTACGCCGGCGACTACATCGGCGAGATCGCCCGGCAGGTCCTGGCCGCCGAGCCGGGGCTGCTCGAGCTGCCCGAGGCCGAGCAGCAGGAGCGCTTCCGGGTGCGCGGCGTGGACCTCATGTTCGCCGAGATCAAGCGGACGCTGGCCGACTTCGGCGTCGTCTTCGACGTCTACTTCAGCGAGCGCACCCTGCACGAGACCGGCGCGCTGGAGAAGTCGATCGCCCGGCTGCGGGAGAACGGCCACGTGTACGAGGCCGACGGCGCCGTGTGGCTGCGGACCACCGACTTCGGTGACGACAAGGACCGTCCGCTGATCAAGAGCGACGGCGCCCCGACCTACTTCGCCGCCGATTGCGCCTACTACCTGGACAAGCGCACCCGCGGGTTCGACAAGGTCGTGATCATGCTGGGCGCCGACCACGCCGGCTACGTCGGCCGGTACAAGGCGCTGGCCGCCGCGGTGGGTGACGACCCCGAGGCCAACCTCGAGATCCTGCTCGGTCAGCTGGTCAACCTGGTGCGCGACGGCGAGCCGGTGCGCATGAGCAAGCGCGCGGGCACCGTCGTCCTGCTCGAGGACCTGGTGGAGGCCGTCGGCGCGGACGCCGCCCGCTACGCCCTGGCGCGGGCCTCGGTCGACCAGACGATCGACCTGGACCTGGACCTGTGGAGCCGGCAGACCAACGACAACCCGGTGTTCTACGTGCAGTACGCGCACGCCCGGATCTCCTCGGTCCTGCGCAACGCCGCCGATCTGGGCATCGCCCTCGGCGAGGCCGCCGACATCGACGTCTCGCTCCTCACCCACGAGCGGGAGAACACGCTGCTCCGGGCGCTCGGCGAGTTCCCGCGGGTGATCACCGCCGCCGCCGAGCTGCGCGCACCGCACCGGGTGGCCCGGTACCTGGAGGAACTGGCCGGCACCTACCACCGGTTCTACGACTCCTGCCGCATCCTGCCGATGGGCGACGAGGAGCCGGGCGAGCTGCACCGCGCGCGCCTCACCCTCTGCGCGGCGACCGCCACCGTCCTGCGCAACGGCCTGGCCGTCCTCGGTGTGTCCGCTCCGGAGCGGATGTGAGAGCCGCTCCGGAGCGGACACACCGAGGACGGCCAGGCCGTTGCGCAGGACGGTGGCGGTCGCCGCGCAGAGGGTGAGGGTGGCTCTTATACATCACTGACACTGACGCAGAAGAGCATAGTGGAAAATCGGGTAGATGCCGAACACGAAAAAAAAAAATAAAAACAAAAAAACAGATTAAA
>NZ_POQU01000083.1 GCF_002938425.1 Blastococcus atacamensis
GAATTGATGATGTTCTTGATTTGTTTGATGGATATTGAAGCACCCACGGAGTTTTCGATGGGTTCTTTCGTCGGCGGGGTCAGATGTGAATACTAGACAGCTGCATGACCTCGATCATCCCACCGGGGGCCCGGGCGTGTCGGGGCCGGGGCTGCGAGCCCGCCGGCCTCCCGCTCGCGGCCCGGGGTGCGGAACCCGGCGCACTCCGGGTCGAAGCCGGTGAACGTCCAGCCGAACGACTCCTCGTGGAAGCGCCGGGCTCGTCCGATGCAGGGGACGGGCAGCTCGACGTAGTCGTCGGCGTGGTGCAGCTCGCTTGATCGCCCATGCGGGCATGGTGCCCGTGAGGTGCGTCAGAACCGGGCGGGCTCGGTGTAGGTGCCCCACTCGGCGCGCAGTGCGTCGCAGATCTCGCCCAGCGAGGCCTCGGCGCGGACGGCGTCGAGCATCGCCGGCACCATGTTGTAGCCGGTGCGGGCGACCTCGACCATGCGGGCGACGGCGGCCCGCGCGGCGGCGTCGTCCCGCTGATGACGCCGTGCCGCGAGCTCGGCCTTCTGGTCGATCTCCACCTGGTGGCTGACCCGGAGGATCTCCAGCTTGTCGTGGGCGTCGACCGAGCCGGTCAGGGTGTTGACGCCGACGACCTTCTTGTCGCCCTTCTCCAGCGCCCGCTGGTAGACGAACGCCGCCTCCGCGATCTCGCCGGTGAACCAGCCGTCCTCGATGCCGCGCAGGATGCCGGCGGTGATCGTGCCGTCGGTGCCCATATCGCGGATGCGGGTGAAGATCTCCTCCGCCTGCCGCTCGATGTCGTCGGTGAGCGCCTCGACGTACCAGCTGCCGCCGAGCGGGTCGGCGACGTTCAGGACGCCGGTCTCCTCGGCGATCACCTGCTGGGTGCGCAGCGCGATCTGGGCGGCCTTGGCGCTGGGCAGCGCGAGCACCTCGTCGAGGGCGTTCGTGTGCAGCGACTGGGTGCCGCCGAGGACGGCGGAGAGCGCCTCGATCGCCGTCCGGGTGATGTTGTTGTCCGGCTGCTGGGCGGTGAGGCTCACCCCGGCAGTCTGGGTGTGGAAGCGCAGTTGCTGGGCCTTCTCGGTCTTCGCCCCGTACACGTCGCGCAGCCAGCGGGCCCAGATCCGGCGGGCGGCGCGGAACTTGGCGATCTCCTCGAAGAAGTCGATGTGCGCGTCGAAGAAGAAGGAGAGGCCGGGCGCGAAGGTGTCGACGTCCAGGCCGCGCGACAGACCCAGCTCCACGTAGGCGAAGCCGTCGGCCAGCGTGTACGCGAGCTCCTGCGCGGCGGTCGAGCCGGCCTCGCGGATGTGGTAGCCGGAGACGCTGATGGGCTTGTAGGCCGGGATGTGCTCGGCGCAGTACTCCATGAGGTCGCCGATCAGGCGCAGGTGCGGCTCGGGGGCGAAGAGCCACTCCTTCTGCGCGATGTACTCCTTGAAGATGTCGGTCTGCAGCGTGCCGTTGAGCTTCCCGATGTCCGCGCCCTGGCGCTCGGCGGCGACCAGGTACATGCAGAAGACGGGGACGGCGGGGCCGCTGATGGTCATCGACGTCGTCGTGGCCTCGAGGTCGATGCCGTCGAAGAGCACGTCCATGTCGGCCGCGGTGTCGATCGCGACGCCGCAGTGCCCGACCTCGCCCAACGCCCGCGGGTCGTCGGAGTCCCGGCCCATGAGCGTGGGCATGTCGAAGGCGACCGACAGGCCGCCGCCACCCTCGGCCAGGATCATCTTGTAGCGCTCGTTGGTCTGCTTCGCGTTGCCGAAGCCGGCGAACTGCCGGATGGTCCAGGCCCGGCCGCGGTAGCCGGTGGCGTGCAGTCCCCGCGTGAAGGGGAACGACCCGGGATAGCCGATCCGGTCGAAGCCCTCCACCGCTGACTCGTCGGCGGGGCCGTAGACCGGTGCGACCTCGACGCCGGACAGGGTCGTGAAGTCGGCGTCCCGCACCCGCCCGGCGGCCAGTGCCGCGTCGTACCGCTGCTGCCACCGCTGCCGGGCGTCCTGGGTCATGCCGAGATAGTAGGACGTCCAACTATCATGTGTCGACGGTCACCCCGAGGTCCCCTCCGGCGGGGCGACGTCGCCGGCGCCCAGTCGGACCCGGCGCAGCGTCGTGAACAACGCCTCGTGCTCGTCGGGCGAGAGGTCGGCGAGCCCGAAGTCCTGCTCGGTCAGCGCCCGCGTGCCCTCCTCGACGACGGCGCGGCCGCGCTCAGTGATCGCCGCCAGCACCCCGCGACCGTCGGCGGGGTTCGGCCGCCGGTCCACGTAGCCGGCCGCCACCAGCCGGTCGATGGCGTTGGTGACGCTGGTCGGGTGCACCATCAGCCGGCTCCCAATTACCTTCAGCGGCAGCTCGCCGAGCCGGCTGAAGGTCAGCAGGACGAGGACCTCGTACCGGGCGAACGTGAGCTCCAGCGGACGCAGGGCGTCGTCGAAGCGGGCGAGCAGGATCTGCTGGACCCGGAAGACCGACGTGGCCGCGCGCATGGCCGACGACGGGCCGAAGTGCTTCTCCCACGTCTCCCCGGCGCGCTCGATCGGGTCGAACGGCAGCCCCAGCGGTCGGACCATGCCGCGGACGCTACCGGGCGTACCCCACCACCGAGATTCCCGGTGACCCGGTCCCACCCGCTCGGGACTCCGGCTTTCCGCCCATCTCGCCACCGACCTGTAGACGAACGGGATCGCGAGGAGCTCGGTCGGCGATGGTGTTGGGATGCCTCGCCGCCCCACCGACCGCCCGAGCTGCGCGGCTCCCTCGCCCGCGGGTCCGAGGCGATGACTGCCGGTCATCTCACGCGCCACCAGCTGTACAGCTCCGCCTGGCGCCGCCTGTTCCCCGATGTCCACGGCTGCGCGTCCCTCCCCGGCACGGTCGCGTGCGGCCGCTCGGCCGCGACGCTGTGGGGAGTCGAGCCGGCCGGCCCGAGGACGCGGTCGAGTGCAAGATCCCGTCGATATCCGGGACGACGTCCTCCACCGGCCTGGTCGTCACCAGACGGGCCCTGGCACCGCCCGAGGTGACCCGACGACAGGGCGCGCCGGTCACCAGGCCGCTGCGAACCGCCCTCGACCTCGCCCGGGTCCGTCCCGTGGACGACGCCGTCGTCGCCCTCGACCAGTTCATGCGTCCCGGTCTCGTGTTCCTCGACGAGGTCCGGACAGCCGCCGCCGTCGCGACCGGGCGGACTGCCGCCGGATCCGGACGGTAGCGGCACTCGCCGACGGCCTGGCGGGATCGCCACAGGAGACTCGACTGCGACTCCTGATCCGTTCGGACATCCCGGACCCCGTAGCTCGGCACCGCATCCGGGACGGCGAACAGTTCGTCGCCCGGGTCGACTTCGGCTGGCCGGAGCTCCGTCTCGCGCTCGAGTACGACGGCACCCGGCACGGCGAAGCAGGCCAGTTCCGCGGCGACAGGCAACGCCTCAACGGTCTGACCGCGGCGGGCTGGGCGGTCCTGTCCGTCACGGCTGCCGATCTCCGCCGTCCGGATCTCACGCTCGCCCGGATCGGAGGGGCGGTCGCATCGAGATCCCGCCCGGATCCGGTGACCGGTGCCCTCGTGCGCGGCGTGTTCGCCGTCTCGATGTGACGCACGACATTCGAGGGGCCGTATTCCCAGGCGTGGGGCGACATGTCGACACCTCGACTCCTCGACATGGCGACCGCCGGGTTGTGGGCCGCCGAGTCGGTTCCTACGGTGGAGGAGCCGGCCGGGTGGTCGTCGCCCGACGAGGGTGGCCCCGGAACCGGTACCGCCGCAGCCCCGGCGCGGTGTGCCCCCATCGAGGGCCCGCCCGGAGCGCGAGCACATTGCACCCACACCGAGCCCCGCGCCGAGTCGTGCCGTGCCGTGCCCGCGACCCGCCGCGGCGGACGAACGGAAGGAGAGCCACCTCGTGGTGACCACTCGCCCGACCCTGCGCCGCCTCGGTGCCGGCCTGTTCACCGGTGCCGCCGCCACCCTGACCCTCACGCTGTCGCCCGTGACGGCGTCCGCCGCGGAGCCCACGCCGGCCGCCACGTCGGCCCCTGCTCCCACCGCCGCCGCGCAGGCCGCCGTCGACGACGCCCGTGCGCAGGTCGGCAAGGCCTACCAGTACGGCGCCGAGGGCCCCGACGCCTACGACTGCTCGGGCCTGACCCTGCATGCCTACCGCGCCGCGGGCATCGAGCTGCCCCGCCGCAGCGCCGACCAGGCCACGGTCGGCAGCCCGGTCGCCCGCGCCGACCTGCAGCCCGGCGACCTGGTCTTCTACTACGACCCGATCAGCCACGTCGGCATCTACGCCGGCGACGGCCAGATCATCCACGCCGGCACCGAGTCGACGGGCGTGGAGTACACGAGCGTCGACATGGCCGGCTACAACACCGCTCGCCGCATCGCCTGATCCGGCGCGGCCGGCGCCCGCTACGCGGCGGGTGCCGGCCGCAGCGGCGGCACGTGCCGCAGGCCGAAGACGTCGCGCAGGGCGGTCCGCGCCGCGAGGTCACCACACATGCCGTGCACGGCCGGCCCCGGCGGGGTCGCCGCGGATGCCATGTACACGCCCTTCACCGGTGTCCGGTAGGTGTTCCACCGCGGCACCGGCCGGGCCAGCATCTGCCGCAGCGTCGCCTGGCCGTTGGAGATGTCGCCGCCCAGGTAGCTGGGGTTCCACTGCTCCATCTGGACGGCGTTCTTCGTGTGCCGCTCGACGATCGTGTCCTTGAAGCCCGGCGCGAACCGCTCGATCTGGTTCTCGATCGCCGCCGTCATGTCGACGTCGGCGCCGTGCGGGACGTGCACGTACGCCCAGAAGATGTGCCCGCCCTCGGGCGCCCGCGTCGGGTCGGGCACGGTCGGCTGGACGGCGAGCACGTAGGGCCTGTCGGTGAAGCGCCCCTCGTTCGGCGCCCGCTCGCCGGCGATCGTCTCGTCCACGTCGCCGGCGACGTGCAGGGTGCCCGCCCGGCGCGCCTCGGGGTTGGTCCACGGCACGGGCTCGGACAGGATCCAGTCGATCTTGAAGACGCCCGCGCCGTGCTTGTACCGGCGCACCCAGCGGCGGTAGCCCTCGTTCAGCCGGTCCCCCGCCATGGTCACGAAGTCCTCGGGCGTGGTGTCGAGCAGGACGGCCGGCACGCCCTCGAACTCGCGCAGATCGGTGACCCGGTGCCCGGTGACGACCTCCCCGCCCTGCTGCTCGAGCGCGGTCACCATCGCGTCGGCGAGCTTCTGCGACCCTCCCTCGATCAGCGGCCACCCGACGTGGTGGGACAGCATCGCCAGCAGCATGCCCAGGGCGGAGGTCAACGGCTGGGTGAGGTCGAGCATCCCGTGCGCGCCGGCCCCTGCGACGAGCGCCCGCCCCTCCGTGGTCTCGAAGTACCGGTGCGACAGCCAGCGCACGTTGGGCAGGCCGGTCAGGGCGAACTTCACGACCTGCGGAACGCTCTTCGTGGGCAGCGAGCGCAGCCGGCTGGAGAGGAAGAAGTCGATGACGTCGGTGCCGTGCGCGACCAGCGGCTCGAACAGGCGGCGGTAGGCCGCGGCATCGGCGCCGAGACCGGCCGCCGTCTGCTCCAGCGACCGGAACGACAGCGCCGCCCCTCCGCCGTCCAGGGGGTGGGCGAAGTTGATCTCCGGGTGCACGAAGCGGACGCCGCGGCTCTCCGGGTCGAATTCGCGGAAGAACGGCGCGGCCGCGGCCATGGGCTGCACTGTCGAGCAGACGTCGTGGTGGAAGCCCGGCCGGATCAGCTCCTCGGTTCGCATGCCGCCGCCGGGCTTGTCGCCCGCGTCCACCACCTGCACGCGCAGGCCCGCGGCGGCCATCCGCAGTGCGGCGGCGAGGCCGTTGGGGCCCGCGCCGACCACGACAGCATTCGGTCGTCCAGCCGTCCCGCTCATCGCTCGATCCTCACACGGACGGCCACGCTGTGTCGGCTGGGGATCGTGGGCCACCCGGTGCGGCCGGGGGCGCGACATGAGCCGGCCGGGCGCGCACCGGTCCTACCCTGGCTCGCGTGCCAGCCCTCCCGACCGTCCCGGACCAGCAGACGGAGCCCGAGCCGTCGCGGCTGACCGCGACGGGACGCAGCTGGCGGCTGTCCGCCGCCGGCATCGTGCTCGCGCTCCTGCTCGCCGGGACCGTGTGGGGCGACGACGACGACTTCCCCTTCGGTCCCTTCCGCATGTACTCGACCCGGGCCGACCCGAACGCCGCGGTGGTCTCCACCCGCACCGTCGCGCTCACCCCTACGGGCCAGGAGATCCGGCTGTCGGGCGGCGAGGTGGGCCTGCGGCGCGCGGAGTTCGAGGGACAGCTCGACCGGCTCCAGGAGGAGCCCGAGCTGCTGGGACTGCTGGCCGACGCCTACGTCGAGCGCCACCCGACCGCACCCGAGCTCGTAGCGGTGCAGGTCGTCCAGCGCCGGTTCCCGCTCGCCGACGGCCGGCGGACCGGCGAGTTCACCGACAGCGTGCTGGTCGAATACCTGCTGGAGGACGACGGAGCATGACCGCCACGACTCCTCCGACCGGCGCCCTGGGCCGCTGGTTCTTCCGGCCGGTCCCGCTCGCGCGCATCGCCGTCTTCCGGGTGATCGCCTACCTGTTCATCCCGATCGACGTCTTCCTCACCACGGCCTGGGTCCGGGCGCACGCCTCCGTCCCCGTCGAGTGGTACCAGCCGCTGCTCGTCGGCCGGCTGCTGCACCTGCCCACCCCCACCCAGACCGTGGTGGTGGTCGTGCAGTGGGCCCTCGTGCTCGCCGCGCTGGCCGCCGCCACCGGTCGGGCGCCACGCATCCTCGGCGCCGCCGTCTTCCTCCTCTACGGGGAGTGGATGGTCATCGCGATGAGCTACGGCAAGGTCGACCACGACCGGATCGCCTTCCTGGTGGCGCTGGCCGTGCTGCCGACGATCGGCCGGGCCCGGCTGCGCGACCGCCGTTCGTCGGAGGCGGCCGGCTGGGCGATGGCCGCCGTCCTGATCACCGTCATGCTCACGTACTTCCTCGCCGCCTGGGCGAAGATCCGCTTCGGCGGCTGGGACTGGCCGACCGGTTCCACGCTGACCCGCGCGGTCCTCCGCCGGGGCACGCCGCTGTCGGACTGGACCCTCGAGCTGCCGTGGCTGCTGTCGACGGCGCAGTGGGCGATGCTCGCCCTGGAGTTCCTCGCCCCGCTGATGCTGCTGGTCCGCAGCGATCGGGCGCGGATCGGGCTGGTGCTCTTCCTGCTCGGCTTCCACGTCATGGTGTTCGCCGGCGTGACGATCATCTTCCTGCCGCACTGCGTGGCGATCCTGTCGATCCTGCCGTGGGAGCGACTGGCCGCCCGGCTCCGGCGGACCGACGCACCCGCCGCGACGGTCGCGGGATCGCCGGCGCGCTAGAGCTGCGCGAGCAGGTCGTCCGCCGCCCGGTAGGGATCGGTCGTCCCGTCGACCACCTGGCCGGCCAGGGACTCCAGTGCCGCCGAGCCCCGGATGTCACCGATGCGCTCGCGCAGGGTGGCCAGTGCGATCGCCTCGATCTCGCGGGCTGCCCGCTCGGCGCGCCGACGGCGACCCTCGCCCGTGGACTCCAACCAGCCGCGGTGCTCCTCGATCTTGGCCAGCACGTCGTCGACCCCGTTGTCGGTGTCCCGCGAGGCGACGGTGCGGCAGATCGGCGGGCGCCAGTTCCCGGCCTCGGAGTGCCGACCGCCCAACGACTGCATGTACCGCAGATCGCGAACGGTCTGGTCCGCGCCGTCCCGGTCGGCCTTGTTCACGACGAAGACGTCGGCGACCTCGAGGATGCCGGCCTTGGCCGCCTGGATGCCGTCGCCCATGCCCGGGGCCACGAGCACCAGAGTGGTGTCGGCCAACGAGGCGATCTCCAGCTCCGACTGGCCCACGCCGACGGTCTCGATCAGCACGACGTCGCAGCCCGCGGCGTCGAGCACCCGCAGCGCCTGGGGGGTCGCCCAGGAGAGCCCGCCGAGGTGCCCGCGCGAGGCCATGGACCGGATGAAGACACCGCTGTCGCCGGCGTGGTCCTGCATCCGCACCCGGTCACCGAGCAGCGCACCGCCGGAGAACGGCGAGGAGGGGTCGACGGCGAGCACGCCGACCCGCTTGCCGGACTGCCGCAGCGCGCGCACCAGCGCCGTCGTCGACGTCGACTTGCCGACGCCCGGGGACCCGGTCAGGCCGATGACCTGGGCCTTGCCGGTGTGCGGGGCGAGCGCGGCCGCGACGTCGCGCAGCGCGGGGCTGGCGTCCTCCACCAGGGAGATCAGCCGCGCCACCGACCGGGCATCGCCCTCGCGGGCGCGCTCGACGAGGGTGGGGACGTCGACGGAGCGACGCCCCCGCCTTCCCTGGGGAGCGGCGGGGGCGTCGGTCTGGACGGCGGTGCCGTCCGTCACGCCTTGGTGGGCGCGTGCAGGATGAGGGCGTCGCCCTGACCACCGCCACCGCACAGCGCGGCGGCGCCGACCTTGGCCCCGCGACGCCGCAGCTCGAGCGCGACGTCCAGGACGACGCGGGCACCGCTCATGCCGACCGGGTGGCCCAGGGCGATGGCGCCACCGTTGGGGTTGACCTTCTCGGGGTCGATGCCCAGCTCGCGGGTGGAGACGATGCCGACCGCGGCGAAGGCCTCGTTGAGCTCGACGACGTCCAGGTCCTTCGGGTCGATGCCCTCGCGCTGGCAGGCCTTCTGGATGGCCCGCGACGGCTGGCTCTGCAGCGTGGCGTCCGGCCCGGCGACGACACCGTGCGCGCCGATCTCGGCGATGGGCTCGATGCCCAGCTCGGCGGCCTTCGCCGCGCTCATGACCACGACCGCGCAGGCGCCGTCGGAGATCTGCGACGCGGTTCCGGCGGTGATCGTGCCGTCCTTGGCGAAGGCCGGCTTCAGCTTGGCCAGGCTCGCCGCCGTGGTGTCGGGGCGGATGCCCTCGTCCTCGGTGAACTCGATCGGGTCGCCCTTGCGCTGCGGGATGTAGACCGGGGTGAGGGCCTCGGCGAACACGCCGTCCTTGTGCGCGCGCGCCGCCTTCTGGTGGCTGGCCGCCGCGAACTCGTCCTGCTCCTCGCGGGTCAGGTCGTAGCGGCTGTTGGCCTGCTCGGTCAGCACACCCATCGCCACCTGGTCGAAGGTGTCCGAGAGGCCGTCGTGCGCCATCGCGTCGATCAGCTTGGTGTCGCCGTACTTCGTGCCGGTGCGCGAGTTGGCGAGGATGTGCGGGGCCTGGGTCATCGACTCCATGCCACCGGCGACGACGATGTCGTACTCGCCGGCGCGGATGAGCTGGTCGGCCATCGCGATCGCGGACAGGCCGGAGAGGCACACCTTGTTGATGGTGATCGAGGGGACCGACATGGGGATGCCACCGGCGACCGCGGCCGGGCGGGCGGGGTTCTGCCCGGCGCCGGCCTGGATGACCTGACCCATGATCACGTAGTCGACCTGGTCGCCGGAGATACCGGCCCGCTCCAGCGCCGCCTTGATCGCGACGCCACCGAGGTCGGCTGCCGAGAAGTCCTTCAGCGAGCCGAGGAGCCGGCCCATCGGGGTACGAGCACCGCTGACGATGACCGAGCGGGACATGAAGCCTCCAGTGGCTGGGCCGCCGACGCTGGCGACCGTGTCGACAGGGCGGACCCGCGCACGAACGCGGGTCCAACTGCCCAACAGGATAGGACGACGGGGACAACGAGCCACCCGGTCCGGCGATGTTGCCTCACCCGTCGGTGAACCGTGCCACATCCAGGTGTCGTCTCAGACGTCTTACCGGCAGGATGCCCGCGTGACCACCAACGACGCCGATCACACCGCCGCCTCCACGGGTCTTCCCGCTGGGCTCTTCACGACCATCGACCACGTGGGCATCGCCGTGCCCGACCTGGACGAGGCGATCGCCTTCTACGCCCAGGCGTTCGGCGTGCACTCGGTGCACGAGGAGACCAACGAGGAGCAGGGCGTCCGCGAGGCGATGCTGGCCGTCGGCGACGGCGACACCCGCATCCAGCTGCTCGCGCCGCTCACGCCCGAGTCGACGATCGCCAAGTTCATCGGCCGCTCCGGTCCCGGCCTTCAGCAGCTGGCCTTCCGGGTCGAGGACGTCGACGCCGTGAGCGCCACCCTCCGTGAGCGCGGGCTCCGGCTCCTCTACGACGTGCCCAAGCGCGGGACGTCGGACAGCCGGGTCAACTTCATCCACCCCAAGGACGCCGGCGGCGTCCTCGTCGAGCTCGTCGAGCCGGCCGCGCGCCCCGTGCACCGACCGCAGTGACCCGCGCGGTTACCGGCCGGTAACCTCTGCGCACCCGCACCTGCACCACCGCACCGCCCTCCGAGCCCGGCCGACGACGGCCGCACACGACCCGGGAGTACGCGTGAACGAGATCAGGGACGCCATCCTCGCCGACCAGCTGGACGCTCTGGGCGGCCTCGCCGTGCCGGAGTCCTACCGCGCCGTGGTGGTGCGCAAGGACGAGCAGGACATGTTCGAGGGGGTGGCCACCAAGGACAAGGACCCCCGCAAGTCGCTGCACGTGCAGGACGTCGCCACCCCGGAGTTGGCCGCCGGCGAGGCGATCGTGGCCGTCATGGCCTCCTCGGTGAACTACAACACCGTCTGGACGTCGATCTTCGAGCCGGTGTCGACCTTCGGGTTCCTGGAGCGCTACGGCCGCCTCTCCGAGCTGACCAAGCGCCACGACCTGCCGTACCACATCGTGGGCTCCGACCTCGCCGGCGTGGTGCTGCGCGTGGGTCCGGGCGTGAACAAGTGGAAGCCGGGCGACGAGGTCGTCGCGCACTGCCTCTCGGTGGAGCTCGAGGACCCGGCCGGTCACGACGACACGATGATGGACCCGCAGCAGCGCATCTGGGGCTTCGAGACCAACTTCGGCGGGCTCGCCGAGATGGCCCTGGTGAAGAGCAACCAGCTCATGCCCAAGCCGGCCCACCTCTCCTGGGAGGAGGCCGCCAGCCCGGGCCTGGTCAACTCCACCGCCTACCGCCAGCTGGTCAGCCGCAACGGCGCCAACATGAAGCAGGGCGACACCGTGCTCATCTGGGGCGCCTCGGGCGGGCTGGGCTCCTACGCCACCCAGATGGCCCTCAACGGCGGCGCGATCCCGGTGTGCGTCGTGAGCAACCCGGAGAAGGCCGAGATCGTCCGCAAGATGGGCGCCGAGCTGATCATCGACCGCTCCGCGGAGGGCTACAAGTTCTGGAAGGACGAGCACACCCAGGACCCCAAGGAGTGGCAGCGCCTGGGCAAGAAGATCCGTGAGCTGACCGGTGGCGAGGACGTCGACATCGTCTTCGAGCACCCGGGCCGCGAGACCTTCGGCGCCAGCGTCTACGTGGCCAAGAAGGGCGGCACGATCGTCACCTGCGCCTCGACCACCGGCTACATGCACCAGTACGACAACCGGTACCTCTGGATGAACCTGAAGAACATCCTCAGCTCCCACTTCGCCAACTACAAGGAGGCGTGGGAGGCCAACCGGCTCATCGACAAGGGCCTGATCCACCCGACCCTGTCGAAGGTGTACCCGATGGAGGAGGTCGGCCAGGCCGCCCTCGACGTCCACCGCAACGCCCACCAGGGCAAGGTCGGCGTCCTGACCCTCGCCCCCGAGGAGGGCCTGGGCGTCAAGGACACCGCCAAGCGCGAGAAGCACCTCGACGCGATCAACCGCTTCCGCGGTCTGTGACACCTCCCGGTGGGGCCGGCACGCGCGCCGGCCCCACCGGGATCCACCTGTTCCCCGTGTCAGCAGGGACGGCGGGGGCAGCTGGGATCTCCGGATCCCGGGGGACGGTGACGACGCCTCCCCCTTCTGCGAGGATGACTGCATGACCGACCCCCGCCGTGATCTCCCGATGCACGAGGCGCAGCACTCGTTCGACGTCGTGCTGCGGGGGTACGACCGCAGCCAGGTGGCCGAGACGATCGAGCGGCTCGAGGCGGATTTCCGCATCGCCCTCGCCGACCGGGACGCCGCCGTCGCGCGGACCGCGGACATGGCCGGTCAGCTGTCCGCCCTGCACGGCGAGATCGAGGCGCTGCGCCGCAAGGCTGCGACCCAGGCAGCGCCGACCTTCGAGAACATCAGCGAGCGCATCCAGCACATGCTGCAGCTGGCCGAGGAGGAGGCCGGCGAGATCCGCCGGGCCGCCGAGGTCGACGCGATGGCCGTGCGCGAGCAGACCGCGGCCGAGGAGCGCGCGCTGCTGGAGCGGCACGCAGCCGGTCAGGCCGAGGTCGAGCGGATGCTCGCCGAGGCCCGCCAGACCGCCGAGCAGATCGCCCAGAAGGCGCAGATCCGGGCCGACGAGCTGGTCGGCAAGGCGCAGGAGCGCGTCGCCCGGCTCGACGCCGAGTCGCAGGCCCGCCGCGCCAAGGTCGAGGAGGACTTCGACATCGCGCAGCGCGCCCGCCGCGCCGAGGCCGCCCGGGTCGAGGAGGAGCGCGAGCGCGTCTCCACCCAGGCCGCCCGCCAGCGCATCTCGGCCGCCGAGCAGCACGCGGCGCAGCTGGTCGCCGAGGCCGAGGCGCGCGCCGAGGCCATCCGCGACGTCCGCGACGAGCTCACCTCGCGCCTGGTCGCGGCCCGCCGCCTGCTGGACGGCCTCCCCGACCTCAGCGACCGGGCCCAGCAGGACCGTGACGACGCGGACGCCACCCGCCGTACCGCCGCGGCGACCTCCTCGTCGCCCGCCGGACAGCAGCAGGTTTCCGCGCCGCAGCCGGCCCAGCCCGCCGACGCGGCGCAGCCCGCCTCTGCTCCGGCCGCCCAGCCGGTGGCGCAGTCGCCGGCCCCGGTCGCCGGGCCGCAGACCGGTCAGCAGCCCGCCGTGCAGGTCATCCGGGGGGAGAGCGAGGCCGCCGCGGCCCGTCAGCCCACCCGGACCGACCCGGTGACCGCCACCTTCCCGGCGGCGACCCAGCGCTCCGGCGAGCCGGCCACCCGCCAGCTCCCCCTGCCGACGCGCCCGGGCGTCACGACCGGCTCGACGGCCGCGTCGCAGGCCGAGACGACGCAGGGGATCGACCAGCCGGTCGGTCAGGGCCGCTCCTGAGAGAGGACCCTCCTGCCCCCCGCCACTCGCACGCCCGCGGCGGGGCCGTGCAGGAGGGCCACGGTCGGCTGTCGGCTGTCCTGACGGCGCTCGTCGCCGTCCTGGGCGCCCTGCTCCTCCCCGCGCCCGCCCGTGCCGACGAGCCCCGTCCGGGCCTGCTGCGGATCGCCCACCTCTCCCCCGACACTCCGGCCGTCGACGTGTCGCTGACCGCCGTGGCAGAGCCGGGGCAGGTGCTCACCGACCCCGGACCCGTCGTCGCCCCGGCGGTGGCCTACGGCGACGTGACCGCCTACCGGGAGGTGCCGCCCGGGAGCCGTGCGGTGAGCGTCCGGGGCGTCGGCTCTCCGACGGCGCCGGTGCTCTCGACCCGAGTCGAGGTGGCACCGGGGCAGGTGCGCACCGTCGTGCTCGGTGGCGCCTTCGCCGACCTCGCCCTCTCGGTCACCGAGGACGACCTCGCCCCTCCTCCGGCCGGCTCGGCCCGCGTGCGGGTCCTCGCCGCCACGACGCGACCATCGGTGGACGTCTCGATCACCGGAGGCCCCGCGCTCGCCACGAGCCTCCGCCCGGGCGAGGTGGGCGACCCGGTGACCGTCCCGGGCGGACGGTACGGCGCGTCGGTGACCGGCGGGAGCGACGACGTGCCGCTGGACCTCGCCGCCGGCTCGGTGGTCACGATCCTGGTCCTCGACCCGCCCGGCAGCGGGACCACGCTGCGGCCGGTGGTGGACGCGACGGGCCCGGCGGTGCGCCCGGTGGGTGGCGTGGACGCCGGCGGCGGGCCACGGCTCCCTGGCAGCGCGCTCACCGGCACGATCGCCACCCTCAGCGCGGCCGGCTCCGCCGCGGTCCACCGCCGGGACGAGAGCGCCGCCCCGGCCCGGCTGCGCCTCCCGTCGGTCGGGGTCGACGCCGTCCTGGCCGGCACCGGCCTGGACGGCGGGGGCGCACTGGTCGTGCCGGCCGACGCACGCACCGCCGGGTGGTTCACCGGCGGCCCGCGTCCCGGGGAGCCCGGTCCGGCCGTCCTGACCGGCCACGTCGACTGGGCCGGCCGTCCGGGTGCTCTCAGCGGGCTACGGTCGGCCGCCGTCGGCGCCGACGTGCTCGTCGACCGGGTCGACGGCACCGTGGCCCGCTTCCGGATCACCGCCGTCGAGCGCTACGCCAAGGACGCCTTCCCCGCCGAGCGGGTTTACGCCCCCACCCCGGCGGCCGAGCTCCGGCTGATCACCTGCGGCGGACCCTTCGACCGCGAGCGCGGCAGCTACCGCGACAACGTCGTCGTCTCCGCCGTGCTCGCCGGTTAGCGCCGGCGGTCGCGGGAGCGCCAGCAGGTCGTGTGCCAGTGCCGGCGCCAGTCGGCCGCGGAGTCGACGTCCCAGGGCTCCAGGTCCGAGTCGCGCGCGTAGGCCGGCCAGGTGACCACGTGCGGCGTCCCGGGCCGGATCTCCTGGTCGCACCCCGGGCAGCGGTAGGTCTTGCCCGTGGCCGAGCCGGTCAGCGTGCGCACGACCCAGTCGCCGTCGGACGCCTCCTCGACGGTCTCCATGCGCCGGGCCGGCTCCCGACCCTGAGGTCGGGAGCCGGCCCGGGGACGGCGACGGGGCACTCGTCAGCGGCTGGCGTAGTCCCGGAACCCGCGACCGGTCTTGCGGCCGAGGTAGCCGGCGGTGACCAGGTGCTCGAGCAGCGGAGCGGGGGCGAAGCCGGGCTCGCGGAACTCGGTGTAGAGCTCCCGCTCGATCGCCAGCGACACGTCCAGGCCGACGACGTCGAGCAGCTCGAAGGGGCCCATCGGGTAGCCGCAGCCGACCTTCATGGCGGCGTCGATGTCGTCGGCGGTGGCGTAGTGCGCCTCGAGCATCTTCACCGCGTCGTTCAGGTACGGGAAGAGCAGCGCGTTCACGATGAAGCCGGCCCGGTCGGTGCAGGACACGGCGTGCTTCTTCAGCTTCGCCGAGACCGCGTGGATCGTGGCGGCGACGTCGGGGGCGGTGGAGATGGTGGAGACGACCTCCACCAGCTTCATGACCTGCGCCGGGTTGAAGAAGTGCATGCCCACGACGTCGGCCGGGCGGCCGCTGGCCTTGGCGCACTCGATGACCGGGAGGCTCGAGGTGGTCGTGGCGAGCACGGCGCCGGGCTTGACGATCTCGCCGAGGTTGGCGAACAGCGCCTCCTTGACCGGCAGCGACTCGACGACGGCCTCGATGACCAGGTCGCGGTCGGCGAGGTCGTCCAGCGAGGTGGTGCCGGTGATCCGGGCGAGGATCTCGTCGCGGGCGGACTCCTCGAGCCGGCCGCGCTGCACCTGCTTCTCCAGCGACTTGGCCAGGGCCTTGTTCACGGCCTCGACCTTCTCGGCCGCCCGGGCCACGAAGACGACCTCGTAGCCACCCTTCGCGACGACCTCGATGATGCCGGTGGCCATCGTGCCCGAGCCGACGACGCCCACGGTCTGCACGGGACGGGCGCCCTCGGCGGCCCCGCCCGGCACGGGGGTCTGCGCGTCGTCGACCACGTCGGCGGAGCCCGCCTCGGCGTAGCTGTAGAAGCCGCGGCCCGACTTCCGGCCGAGCAGACCGGCGGTCATCATCTGCTTGATGACCGGGCTGGGCGCGTGCAGCCGGTTGCGCGACTGCTTGTACATCGTGTCGAGGATCTCGTAGGCGGTGTCGATGCCGATGAGGTCCATCAGCGCCAGCGGGCCCATGGGCAGGCCGCAGCCCAGCCGCATGGCCGCGTCGATGTCCTCGCGCGAGGCGTAGCGGTTCTCGTACATCGAGACCGCGTGGTTGAGGTAGCCGAACAGCAGCGCGTTGGCGATGAAGCCGGCGCGGTCGCCGATCGTGACGTCCACCTTGCCCAGGCGGTCGGCCAGCGCCTCGACGTCCTCCACCACGGAGGGCTCGGTGACGACGGTCTGCACGACCTCGACCAGCTTCATGACCGGGGCCGGGTTGAAGAAGTGCATGCCGATGACCTTGCTCGGCCGGCCCGTCACGACGGAGAGCTCGGTGACCGAGAGGCTCGAGGTGTTGGTCGCCAGGATGGTGTCCGGCGGGCAGATCTTGTCGAGCTTGGCGAAGACCTCGGCCTTGAGCTCCATCCGCTCCGGCACGGCCTCGATGACCAGCTCGGCGTTCGCCAGGTCCTCCAGCGAGTTGCTGAAACGGATGCGCTCGAAGATCGCGTCCCGGTCGGCGGCGTCCAGCTTGCCGCGGGCGACCGCCCGGTCGGTGGACTGCTCCACGTGGCCGCGGCCACGCGCCAGCGCGTCGTCGGACACCTCGACGGCGGTGACCGACAGGCCCGCCCGCGCGAGCACCTCCGCGATGCCGGCACCCATGGTGCCCAGCCCCACGACGCCGACCTCGTTCAGTTCCCTGGCCACGTTGCCATCTCCCATCGCCGGTGATCGCGGGCAGTCTCTCACCCGCTGTTCCCGGCCGCGCGGGGGCTACCCGCCGGTAACCTCGTTCGGGCGGATAGGCCGTGGTGACGCCCCCCCCCCGGCCCCGTCCCTTATACACATCTCCGCACCCCCCAAACCGTACCAAATCCCCTATGCCGCCCTCCGCCTGAAAACAAAAACCACAAAACAATAAACCACACAATACAACACACACCACACAGCAGAACAAGAAAGCACTCACAAACATAAAAAACAAA